>SKON01000303.1 GCA_007120035.1 Myxococcales bacterium | reverse complement strand
CGGAAGTGCTCCTGGGCCCGCTCCTGATCGGTCTGAGCTTCGGCAATCGACGGGATCGACAGCGTGAAGAGGACCACCACCGTGGCCGCCAAGGTCGCGACGCGACTAATCCAGGGAGAAGAATCCACCATTACCTGATCCGTTGTCACCTGATCCATTGTCGCCTAATCCGTCGGCGCCACTGCTCTCCGTCTCGCCGGCCGCGGCCGCGGCGGCCTGCTGGGCCTCCCGCTCTCGGCGGCGGCGTTCTGCTTCGGCCCGGCGGCGCTCCTCGGCCCGACGCTCCTCGTCGGCCCGCTCCTGGGCCCGACGGAGCTCTTCCTCCTGCCGCTGCCGTCGCTCCGCTTCGGACTCTCCGCTCTCCTCAGCGGCGGCCACCTCGGTTGTGGGAGCCTCCAACTCCAACTCCAAGAGCTCCTGAGGTCCCTCCAGCACCTGATCGGCTCGCCGACCGTCCTCCATCAGGGCCGTCACCTCCACGGGGAACGCGCTGTGTTCCAGGTCTTTGGCGATGGGGCTGATCCCCACGTACACCCCGTCGATGATGATATTGGCCCCCGCCGGATCGGTCTCGACCTGCAGCCGAACGGTCTCGACCTCCTCGGCCTCTTCGGCGGGATCCTCCACAGCCACCACGGGATCCGTGGGGTCCGCTTCCTCTTCGTCGCCGCCGAAGTCGATAGCCACCACGACCAGGAGGATCACCACCACCATCAGGACCGCCCCGATCAGCCGAACCGGGGCCTTGTTCCCCATCGCCTCCAGGACCACCGAGTGGTCTCCCGAGGGCTCCGGGGTCGGGTCTGGCGTCACGGGCGCTGCCACGGGCACGGGACGGGACTCCCCCGAGGGCTCCTGTGGAGGCGCTACCTCGTCGGACTCCATTGGCTTCGGCAGGGGAATCGTCGCCCTGCTCGGATCGTCGTCCTGGCTGATCCGCTCGATGTCCTCCGGCCCCAGCGAGATGGTCGTCTCCGACAGAGGTGCCGGCTCTCGCCAGGTCTCCAGATCGGCCAAAAGCTCCATGGCGTCTTGGTACCGACGGCCCTGATCCTTGAGGAGCATCTTGTGGATGATCGACCGAAACCGCTCCGGCGCCGTCACCTCGGCGGGGAGCATGATCGGCTCCGGGCTGAGCTGCTTGCTGATCACCGTCATCGTGGTGTTGCCGCTGATCGCCTTGGAGCCGGTGAGCATCTCGAAGGCCACCAACCCCAGGCTGTAGAGATCGCTGGGGGGCCCCATGTTGTCGCCCTTGAGCTGCTCCGGCGACATATACCGCGGGGTCCCCAGGATCGTGCCGTCCATGGTGAGATCCGCCCCGGTGGTGACCTGCTCGTCCATCATGGGCTTGGCGATCCCGAAGTCCAGCACCTTGACCTGGTCCCGACGCCCCACGTGGTCGTAGACCAGGATGTTGGCGGGCTTCAGATCCCGGTGGAGAATCCCCATGGCGTGGGCTTCGTGGATACTGGTCAGGCATTGCTTCAGGATCGACACCACCCGATCAGGGCTGAACGGGCCCTGCTCCCGGATCGCCACGTCCAGGCTCTGGCCCGAGACGTACTCGAAGACCATATACGACATATCCGTGGACGTGTTGCCGTAGTCGTACATGGTGATCGTGTGGGGATCCCGGAGCTTGGAGATCACCTTGGCTTCCCGACGAAACCGCTGCACCCAGGTCTTCACGGCCGCCGCTTTGGCGTCCCCCTGGGCGTTGTTGGTCTTTGCGGGCCGCAGAATCTTCAGGGCCACCTCGCGGTCCAGATCGACCTGGGTCGCCCGATACACGTGTGCAAACCCCCCGACCCCCAGTACGGAGTCGATCCGGTAGCGTCTCTCAAAGACCTCCCCGGGCTCCAGGACCTTCCACTCCATCCGCGTTCCTATACGAGAAGCTGTCGCGCAGTGATCCTAGCAGGGATCCCGGGAGGGGACAACGAAATGCCCTCGGATTCCCTCTGTCGATCCGAGATCCAATCAGTGGATCGTAAAGGATCGGACCACGGCGTCGAAGATCTCGTCGGCGAATCGGTGACGGTCGTCCACGAGCCGGGACGTGGTCAGCAGAAACTGCTGATCCGACTCGATGAAGTAGTAGGTCTGACGGAGATGGAAAGGCGAGTGGATGGCGTTGGTGACGAGGACCACTACCTCCCTCCCCTGATCGGTCTGCATGGTCCGCTGATCGACGATCTCGAAGCCCACGAACGCCGCCTGGAGCTCCCGTAGATTCAGGGAGAGGCGGTCTTTCAGGGCGCCCCCCGGGATCTCGTCATTGACCACCAGGAAGTTGGGGTAGAACTCCTCATCGTGAGGATGGCGGACGATGCTATGACCCATGGAGAAGTCTCGCGTCCATCCGTCGGGGATCGCCAACCGGAATCCCCGACCATCGTCAAACACCTTAGGGTCGAGATCCTCCCGCGAGCCCGTGCGACGGAAGGACCGGACCGCGGCGTCGCAGAGGTCGTCGGCGTGATGCTGTCGGCGGTGGTGTCGCGTGCAGGTCCCCAAGAACTGCTCCGGCCCATCGATGAAGTAGTAGATCTGCCGGAACCGGCCTTCCGTGTGGGTGGCGTAGGTGTCCAGACGGATCACTCGATCGCCGTCGTCGGTCTCCATCTCGGACCTCCCGACCACCTCGAACCCCTCGAAATCACGCAGCTCCGGGAGGTTGGCCTCCACCCGATCGTCGAGGGTGCCCGGGACCCGCTCCGTGGCAAACAACAGGTTCGGCGCGAACATCAGGTGCCCCGGCTCGCTGACCATCGGCATGCCCTCAAAGTCGGTCTTCTTCCATCCCGGCGGCGCCTCGTAGGAGAACCCCCGGAAGTCCTCGACACGACCGTCTACGGCCACCCCGTCGTGAAACGAATCGAGGGCGCGACAGCCGTCGGCCGCGCAGGCCAGCGAGGAGATCACGAGCAGGGTCAAAAGGGCGACAAACGGGGGGAGCAAGCGTGGCATGGCAAACCTCGGGTGGGGACGTCTGGCCAGCGTAGTCCACGAGCTGCGAGGAGACAAGGCAGTGTGTGATCCACGTTGATCGGCTGGCCCGCAGCCCGCGACGGACCTTGGACACCGGGACGTCAGGGTTGGCGGCCAAGGACATCGGAACGTCGGGGGTTGGCGGCCAAGGACATCGGAGCGTCGGGGGTTGGCGGCGGGTTATTTCCAGGCATAGTTCAGGGCTCCCACGGTCCACCCCCGGTTAAAACCGGGGGCTGCGGTGGGCAGGGCTCCGCTGGGGTCATGACCCCGCTCCGCCTGAGATATTCTCCACATAGTCG
>SKON01000289.1 GCA_007120035.1 Myxococcales bacterium | reverse complement strand
CGCTGGGCCCCTGGTTGGCGCTCCTCGGCTTGCTGATCCTCGTCGCCTGCGGTCCGGAGCTCCTCGCCACCTCGACAGACACCACCGCCGAGAGCTCCAGGCCCGAACTCAGCGCCGACACAGTCCTCGCCCTGCGCGCCGGACACTGGTCCCAGGTTCCCCGAGATGCTCTCAACCCCGGCGACGAGTTCCTCCACGGCCAGGCGCTCTATCTCTTCGACGAAGACGAGCCCTCCCCGGTCCTCTCCGACGTCTCCCAGGAGGCCCTCCAACGGGCGAGCCAACCCTGGGAGCCCGGCAGCGACCGCGTCACCCCCGGCGCCGACGACGTTGTCATGGTCATCGGCGACACCCATCGCCACACTCGCCTCCGCGACGTCCACGACGGCGAACGCCTCGCCTTCGCCGGCCGCGTCTTCCACGCCGAGCACCTCCCCGACGACCAGCTCGCCCTCACCTACCACGGCGAGACCGTCCACCGCGTCGTCCGCACCTTCCGCCACGACACCAACCACCTCGTCGACCTCACCATCGAGGACCCCGCCACCGGCGAGTCCGGCACCCTCACCGCTACTCCCTCCCACCCCTTCTTCGTCTTCGAAACGGGCGGCTTCGTCCCCGTCGGCCAGATCGAACCCGGCACCACACTCCGCAGCTTCAACAACACCCCCCTCCGCGTCGTCTCCACCGAACACCGACTCGCCGACGAACCCGTCTTCAACCTTGAAGTCGCCGACGCTCGAAACTACTTTGTCGGGGCCGATGGGGGTGGGCGGCAGGCGATGCTGGCGCATAACAAGGCGGCGTATGTTCCCTCCAGATTTACCCTAAACGCTGGTACTGGAAGGGAGATGCTTGGTGAGGCAGTGGGGAACCTCAGGCGGATGCGGCAAGGCGGCTATGGAACAAGAGAGATCGCGGACGCTTTCGAAGACATGGTTGGCCAGATTCACCGGCGTAACCCAAGTTGGAATGCGAGTCGGTCACAGGGTGGTGATGGCTCCGAGATCTTTATTGGGGGAGCTGGTGAGGCACTCGTAATCTCTCCTGATGGAAGCCTCTTTCGGGGCGCCGCCGAAAACTTCTCCTATAGTGGCGGCCAGCTCACACCCAATTATGGTGCGATGACCGCAATTCAGTGATTCACCACGGAGGAAAGGATGCTCCTACAGTTTGATGAGGGTATGGAGCGGCTAAGACAGATCGACGATCCTGACACGCTCTTCCTCGTGAGGGTAGCCATAACCGTGCTTCTGACCCACGAAAGTGACTTTCGGACACGTCCAGAGCCAATCGATGTGGTAGCGTTTGTCGATGCCATGGAGATCATTTTCTCGAAGAAGGATATCCTGGAAGCGGCCGTCGAAGGCCGGCTGGACGAGTTACGTTGGTGGCCTGACGAGGACGACGCGATTCCTTCCGAATAGGTGTTGACATCAGTGGACCTGCCTCGGTTTCCTGGACACCAAGGCCGCCCTCGACAATTTCTTCGCCACCATGGGCGGGCTCATCGAACGTCAGGATCTCTCCGGTATCACCATCACCGAGACCGAGTACGCCCCTCTCTCCAGCGTCGACTTCCCCCGTGTCATCAATCAGCGGTTCGGCGGCGCTGAGATTTCCGGGACCCCTGGAGGTGCGTTCGAAACAGGCCTGCCCGAGATGTCCTTCGAGTACATCACAGGTCTTGAAGTCTCAGAGAGGCCCACATCCATCCCCTCGGCTCTTACCTCTCAATTCCCTCAAGAGAACAGTCCTGAGCCTCTAGGTTGTCGCCTCGCGTTCAACTTCCTTTGTCAGGACCCGGAGCCCTCCGTCGTCGCGCCCTCGTGCGACTTAGACACCTACGGTTACGAAATGGAGAAGTGCGATCTCCGTGGTCTAGAAACTCTTACAAAACGCCTCCCCGGCTCCCTGGACGGTCCGCCGGGGGTCTCAACCCCACGATCGACGACGACGAAATCTCTCTCACCGAGGTCCCCTGCAGCCGTATCGCCGCAGGACAAGTCGCCGACCCGCTTCACAACGGTCTCGTCGCCACCTTCCACCACGACGGCACAAAGACCACCCTCAACTATCCTCGCGACGGACGCGACCGAATCGCCCGCGACACCCTTCGCGTCTGCCGCTGGGTCACCGTCGAGGACCGCGTCGGCGACACCACCTTTTACGGCCTCAACTACCGCGGCCAGGCGCTTATCGAAGCCACCCAGAGCGGAAACGATCTGGTCCGCGTGATCCGAAAATTCAACGAGGACGGCAACCTCGTCTATAAAACCGATCCTCACCGCTCTACCGCACCGACCACTTACGAGACCCACCAGTACGAGACTTTCGACGAGATCGAGACCGAGGCACTCCCGCTTCTCCGCCCCGGATTCTGGACCCGCCGCAACAATCGAATCCGCACTGAGCGGCACTTCTCCGAACCTCAAGAGGTCGGAACCGATGACACACCCCTTGTCACAGGTCTCTTTACCTCCACGACCTACGAGCCCCTCTTCAACCAACCGCGGGTCGTCGAAGAAGGCATTCTCAACCTCTCCGGTACTCCCCAATGGCAGAACCGGTGGACCGTTGACTACGACTACCAAGAACTCGGCTGGAGCATCGACACCGACACCAACCCCCTGGCCGCGCTCCTCTTCAACCTCATCGGATATGGCTGGGAGTTCTCTCATGTGCTTGACAATGACGAGTTCCAACTCTCCAACAACTATGGCGACGACGATGACTTCCTCCGCGACGTCCAATTCACGGTCCATCTCTACGATGACGACCTCAACGGCGACGGCGTGATCGGCTTTCAAAACAACGACCTCACCGGTCCGATCGGCGGCACACCTGTCCGCATCACCCACCGGGTCAGCGATGCCCCCCAGGACCACCGACGCACCCGATTCGCCTTCGCACCCCTCATTCTACCACCGAGATCCTGTCGACGACGCCCTCTCCGCCTTTGGGTCCTACGCGTCGAGGGTTCGCGAAGGATCGTTTTCGGGCCGTTGGGGGGTTCACGCCGGCCATCACCGGGCCGTCGGGGTTTGCGATGGGTCATTTCCGGTCCGCGTTCAGGGTTCTCACGGTCACCCCCCGACTAAAGCCGGGGTCTGGGTGTAGTGGGGGGGAGACCGTGGGGGACCTGAAGGGGGTACGGTCTTGATCAAGGCACCACATGGTGCCGCCCCGCTCCGGGGAGACCGTGGGAGACCTGAAGGGGTTTTGGTTCGGATCAAGGCACCACATGGTGCCGCCCCTCAAACACCTCCTCCACCGGCACCGCCGTCCCCCGCGACGAT
>SKON01000265.1 GCA_007120035.1 Myxococcales bacterium | reverse complement strand
GACGCCGGAACGTCGGGGTGGGCGGGGAAGGACACCGGAACGTCGGGGTGGGCGGGGAAGGACACCGGAACGTCGGGGTGGGCGGGGAAGGACACCGGAACGTCGGAGTGGGCGGCGCCACGACCCATCCCGCCGCAAACCCCGACGCCACGATCCATGCCGCCGCAAACCCCGACACCACGACCCATCCCGCCGCGAACCCCGCTACCACGACGAAGATCATCGCAGCGCCGAAGCTCGACGCCATCGCCGCCACCTGACGTCAGCTCCCGTCAAGCCGAGACTGAATGAAGGCGCTCAGCGCCGCGGTCATCAGCGCCCCGGTGTACCGTTCGCCGTTGACGAAGACCGCCGGCGTACCGGTCACACCGGCAGCCAGGGCCTCCTCCCGATCTCGCAGGATATGAGCCTGGATCGAACCGCTCTGCATGTCCTGCTGGAACCGCTCGAAGTTGATCCCCAACTGGTGGGCGAAGCTCTGGATCCGCCGGCTGTCGAGCTGGTTCTGGTGCTCGAAGATCAGCCCGTGCATCTGCCAGAACCGGTCCTGCTGATGGGCCGCAAGAGCCGCCCGGGCCGCCTCGTCGGAGGTGGGGTGACCCAGGGGGAAGTTCTTGAAGTACACCACGATATCGTCACCGAACCGCTCGTAGACCTCGTCCATCATCGCCGCCGCCGTCCGGCAGTGCGGGCACTGGAAGTCGGCGAACTCCACGATCACCACGTCGGCGTCGGGGTTCCCCTTGTACGGCACGCCCTCCAACGTGAACTCATGGGCCCGCCCGGTGTCCACCCGCTCGCGAGCCATCTGCTCAAAGGCGGCCTCCTGATCGGCCCCTTCCTGCACCACGGCCACCATCCGACCACCGGCCTCCACGGCCTCCTCGCAGACGTCCTCTTCCTGGAGACAATCATGGAGACTCACAACGGAGTCCGGGCACGGGCAGAGCTCCGAGCTCGCGAGCCCCTGCAGGTTGCCCCGCTGCTCCAGGCTGAGGTCGCCAAGATCAACGCCCACGTAGTCGAAGTCACCGGTCTCCCGATCCGCCTCGGCGGACTCGTCGGCTTCCTCTGGCTCACCGGCCTCGTCGGCTTCCTCTGGCTCACCGGCCTCGTCGGCCTCATCGGGCTCTACCGCAGCCGGCTCCTCCGTCCTCTCTGGCACCTCGCCATCGTCGTCACAGCCGAGGGCGCCCAGAAAGAGCACCGAGAGCACCAGGATCCATCGCTTCTTCACGCCATACTCCGATCACAGGGGGTCCTTCACGTCGTCGCCGGTCACAACAGACCGACGAGCGACGGTATTCAACGGGATCGCCTCCCCGCCGTCAAGCCTCCCGCGGAACCTCACTCCGCGGGCAGGCTCGAGTCGAAGGTGGCAGTTCTCGGCGTGAGAACAAGTGGTTTGCGAGGGAGGGAGGAGCACCGGAGCCCTGCCGCCTCCGGCGCAGGTTTTCGCTGAGTGTGCAAGTGAGCGGTGGCGGTGGAGCCGACCTCGAAGGTGGCAGCTCTCGGCGTAAGAACCGGCGGTGTGCGAGGGAGGAGCACCGGAGCCCTGCCGCCTCCGGCGCAGGTTTTCGCTGAGTGTGCAAGTGAGCGGTGGAGGTGGAGCCGACCTCGAGGGTGGCGGCTCTCTGCGTAAGAACCGGCGGTGTGCGAGGGAGGAGCACCGGAGCCCTGCCGCCTCCGGCGCAGATTTTCGCTGAGTGTGCAAGTCAGCGGTGGAGGTGGAGCCGACCTCGAGGGTGGCGGCTCTCGGCGTAAGAACCGGCGGTGTGCGAGGGAGGAGCACCGGAGCCCTGCCGCCTCCGGCGCAGGTTTTCGCTGAGTGTGCAAGTGAGCGGTGGAGGTGGAGCCGACCTCGAAGGTGGCGGCTCTCAGCCCCCTTCCAACTCATCCCGATAGTGCACCAACCCCACCGCGTCCAAATCAAACCCCCGCAACGGCGCATCACCCAACCCCCAGAGATCCCGAATCCGCACATACCGAGCTTCCTCCAACCCCAGGTCGCTCAGATCAAAGGCATCACCCCCGGTGACCTCCGGGTCCAGCGGGTACACCTCCCATGGGTCAAAGACCTCCGTCGGAGTCCACCCGGCGCACCCGTCAAAGGGCGGCCCGTCAGCGTCATGCCGACACGGAAACACATGCCACTCCTCACCATCGACGCTCACGGACACCTCCCCGAGCTCGGCGAAGACCGCCTCCGGGTCACCGCCGGCGTAAAAGGCGTTCTCAAAGACGATGAAGTCCGGGCCGTCGCCGTTCTCGATCACCCGATCTCCGAACCCCAGGACGATCTCACCCTGGTAACCCAGGGTGAGCACCTCGAGGCTCCCCGACATCGTCCCGCGCCCCTCAGGGGGGCCCAGCACGATGTCGGGAAACCGCTCGGCTCCGTAGCCCGCACCATCGCCGGGCTCGAAGGAGACCACCTCGGCGGCGTAGGGGAGCGGCCACCACTCGGGCCGCTCCGCCTCCTCCTCTTCGACGCAGCCGACGACCATGACCACCGTAGCGACCAGGACCGCCGACCACAGGGCTCGCCGGATCATTGGCGCTCCATCCGGGTCCAGGGGAATCCGTTGCAGCCCACGCCGTCCAGATCGCTCGCGTCGCCCGTGGCGTCCGTCGTACGGGCGTCCTCTTCGGTGGCCAACCCGAAGTCCACGGTGCAGTAGTAGAAGACGTCGCCTTCGATGGGCGTCCACACCAGCCGGTTGTACCCGTCGGGGTTGAAGTCGTCGTCGGAGGGGTTCTGGGTGATCGCCCACCGATCATCATTGTCGAAGTCGATCACGAACATGAAATCCCAGATCTCGTCGTCGATCTCCTCGATCAACCCGAACTGGTTCTCCCAGGTCCCGGCCACCTCGATCTCCCACTCCGGGTCCTGATTCTGGTTCTGGTTCTGGTTCTGATCCTGATTCTGATTCACCGCCTGATTCTGGTTCTCCTCGTCCATCTCACCACAGGCCAAAGACCCCGTGGCCAGCGCGGCGGCGAGTACGAAGAAAAACCCCTGTCGTTTCATCCACTTCATTTCGATCTCCAACGTCCGGGTAAATGAAGTCCGGGCTCAGAGACCGTGGCGGCGAAGAACGTCGGGAGATCTCTACAAGAGAGGACACCGCACCGTTCCGCACCTCCGCTGGCTTCCGACCCGAAGCTCCTGGGAGTGCAATCCGCGACGGTGCAATATCCTGGCTCACGGCTCCTTCAGACTCATCGCCTTCCCAAACCCGCCGTTTTCGCGGGTCCAGTGGCTTGTGATGGTCCATCACCGTTTACAGTTGCGGGGGCAGCGTCGGCTTCTCACCGAACTTCCTGCTCCGTCACGACGACCCTCTCCTAGCACCTCCGTCGTGGCGGGGTCAAGAAACCAAAAAAGCCCGCAGCATAAGCTACGAGCTTCTTCGTCGTTCGGCCCCTCAGCGGCCAGCGCACACCCTGTACCTGGTCCGCTGCTCCCTCTCGGACCTGACGGGGTGCCAGGCCAGTGGTCGCGCTGGCCGCTCAGGGGCCGAACTAAAATCCAGTCTAGGACACCTTAGGGGGGGTCCGTCAACCAGGGTTCCAACAGCGGAGAGAGAGGGATTCGAACCCTCGATACGCTTTCACGTATACACGCTTTCCAAGCGTGCGCCTTCAGCCACTCGGCCATCTCTCCCAACGGAGGGGGTGGGATTCGAACCCACGGTACCCGTAAAGATACACTTGATTTCGAATCAAGCGCCTTCGTCCACTCGGCCACCCCTCCCTTCGCGCTTGGCCTTTTGAGCCTCGCGCAGACTCCGGAAGAACTCCGTGAGGACTCCTCCGCATTCCTCACCGAGGACCCCCTCTTTGATCTCCAGCCGATGGTTCAGCCGGGGATCTTCGCCCAGGGCGTAGAGGGACCGAATCGCCCCGGCCTTGGGGTCGCGGGCGCCGTACACCACCCGGTCGACCCGGGCGTTGACGAGCATCCCCGCGCACATCGGGCAGGGCTCCAGCGTGACGTACACCGTGCACTCACAGAGTCGCCAGCTACCGATCTTCTCGGCGGCCCGGCGAACGGCGATCAGCTCGGCGTGGGCTGTGGGGTCCTGCCAGGTCTCCCGGCGATTGAACCCCTCTGCCACCACCTCTCCGTCTCGCACCACCACGGCTCCCACGGGGACTTCCCCCAGGGCCGCGGCCTCGGCGGCGAGCTCTAAGGCCCGCTCCATGAATGCCCGATCGGCGTCCATCACTCTTCTCGGTGTTCAAAACTTCGAAGCGCCGGGCGACTCGCCCGGCGCTCCCTTTTCTCTTCAGCGGGCCCGAAAGGACTCGAACCTCCAACCTTCGGTTCCGTAGACCGACGCTCTATCCAATTGAGCTACGGGCCCTTGAAGTGCCAGCTTCGCCAGCGCTGTCGGTGTGGTATCGCGACAGCCCCGGAAAAGCAAGGCCAGCGGAGAGGGAGGGATTCGAACCCTCGATACCGGTTAGGTATACTCCCTTAGCAGGGGAGCGCCTTCAGCCACTCGGCCACCTCTCCTTACCTTCGTCTTCGTATTCACCTGTCAAAGAACCCGCCGTCGAGACGACCGTGGGAACGGAGGAGGTGGGATTCGAACCCACGAAGCTTGCGCTTGCCGGTTTTCAAGACCGGTGCCTTCGTCCACTCGGCCACTCCTCCTCGAGCGGTCCGCCCGGGATCTGCTCATCCCAGGGCCGAGGAGTGTACCCCTGCCGCCGCGCACGTCAAGCGATTTTTGCGATGCCGATGCTATGTTTCGGATCGGTGTCATTGACCTCGCAGCAGTGGACGGGCCCGCGACCATAGTGTAACAGTTTTCCGACCGTTCTGAACTGACACAATGGCCCCTTTGAGGACGAATGATGAACGTATCCTCCCTGCGCTGGACCGCACTGCTGGCAGCTCTCCTCCTACTCTCTTCGCCGGCCTTCGCCCAGGACACCGACGACGAGCCCGAGACCGTCGAGGAAGTCGAGGCCATCGAAGACGACGAGGCCGACGACGAAGCCTCCGAGGCCGAAGAAAACGTCGAAGAAGACGTCGACGAGGTTATCGATGAAATCGAAGAGGAAGCCGAGCCCACCCCGCCGGTGGCGCCACCTGTTACGGCGCCCCCCGCACCAGAGCCTCCGGCCACCCCTGATACGGACGAGGCCGACGAGTCCGACGAGGACTTCGCCGAAGACGACCCCATGCGCGGCGCCATGATCGCCCCGGCCCGGGAGGCCCAGGAGCGAGGCGTCCGAATCCGCGGAAACCTCGACGACGGCGACCGGTGGACCCTGGACCTCGGCGGCTTCATCGGCGCCCGGTACTCCCTCAGCCAGAACGATCCCTCCGTGGAGCTCTTCGGTCGCAACGACGGCTTCCGGATCAACGACGCCCGCCTGATCCTCCGAGGCAACATGGACAACGGCCTGGGCGCCGTGTTCTCCCTCGACGCCGGCAGCCGCCTGATCCGCACCGCCCCGGACTCCCCCGTCGACGAGCTCGCCGCCCGGATGGCCGACACCTACATCTCCTACCGCCCCTTCCAGCACCTGGAGATCCTCGCCGGCCAGTTCAAAGCCCCCTTCGACATCGAGGAGCTGATCTCCACCACGGATCTCCTCTTCATCAGCCGCTCCGTCGCCAACCGCGGCGTCCAAAACGTCGAGGGCTACAACGTCCCCGGCCTTAGCCAGGGCCGCCAGATCGGACTGCAGGTCCGAGGCAGCTACTTCCCGCTCGCCGACGAGAATCAGGTCGACGGCCCGGGCATCAGCTTCGCCTCGGCCGTCACCAACGGCAACGGCGCCAACGTCTCCCTCAACAACAACGATCGCTACGCCCTCTACCAGCGGCTCTCACTCCACTGGGGTGAGATGGTCTCCCTCGGCGGAGCGGTCTTCCATAACGACACGACCCTCGGCGATCCCCCCAACCAGGTGAACCAGGTCCACCAGGGCTGGACCGCCGACCTCCTCGTCAGCGCCTACGGTGCCACCCTGATCGGCAGCGCCATCAGCCGCTCTTCCACCACGGCCGAGCTCGAAGACTCGGAGCTCACCGAGATGGGCTACCAGGTCCAGATCGGGTACCAGGAGCCCTTCTTCGGCTTCCAGGCGGCCTATCGATTCGCTACCCTGGACCCCACCTTCGAACACGCCCAGACCGACGACCCGGCCCTGGCCGAGTTCTTCGAGAACGACTCCCGGATCCACCACACCCTGGGCCTGAACTACAACGCCACGGGCTACCCGATCCGCCTGATGACCAACTACACGATCACCATGGACGAAGAGGCGGTCGCCATCGACAACAACCGCTTGGACGTCCTGCTTCAACTTCAGTGGTGACGCCATGATCCGTACCCATCTGTGGACCGCCCCTCGTCTCCTGGCTCTGGCCCTCTCGGCCCTGCTCGCCACGGCCCTGCTCTTCGCCTCCGGTTGCGAGAGCGACCCCGACGAAGACGTGGAGACCTTCTCCCGAGCCTACCGAGTCGGCCACCGCTCCCAGCTCATCGGCGGGCCCACCGCCCTGGGCGACGTCGGCGACTGGGTGCTGGAGAACGACAAGATCCGGATCTTGGTCCAGGATCTCACCTTCAACCGGGGCGCCGGCCTCTTCGGCGGCTCCCTGATCGACGCCGACCTGGTCCGGTTCGACGGCAAAGGCAACGCCTTCGGCGGCGACGGCCGAGACACCTTCGGGGAGCTCTTCCCCGCCTTCTTCCTGGAAGTGATCGACCCCGACGAGATCGTCATCGTCAACGACGGCAGCGACGGTGAAGCCGCTGTCCTCGAGGTCCGCGGCCGCGGCGGCGAGTTCGTCACCATGCTGCGGTTCTTCAACCACGCCATGGTCAACGCCTACGAGGCGGACATCGCCGACATCGTCGGCGGAGAGCTCCCCACCTCCGACGGAGAGCCACTGGTCACCTTCACCATGCGGTACATCCTGGAGCCCGGCGCTCAGTACGTCCGAATGGAGGCCGAGATGGTCAACGAGAGCTTCTCCTCGCTGACCTTTCCCAACCGGGACATCATCAACGCCCTGGGCCTCTTCCTCCCCGACGTCAACCTCTCGGGCTTCACGGTCCCCACGGGAATGGTCCTGGGCTTCGGCGCCCTGAACCGCCTTTTCGTCCCCGGCATCGGCTACGACATCCGGTTCGGCATGGAGGATCTCTACGAAGAACCCGTGGAGCTCCCCGCCATCCCCGGCCACCGCGTCGACCTCCTGGCCACCTCAGGCAACCGCGGGATCAGCTACGGCTTCGCCATGGAGCCCTCGGAAGAGTCCAACTTCGTCTTCAACAAGCCCGAACACTACGAAGGCGCCACCCCTGACGAGCTCCTCTTCCTCTTCTACGCATCCGGGTTCGCCGGCGCCTTCACCCACGAAGTACCGACCCGCCTGGCGCCCTCCTTCTGCGACCCGGAACGCCCGGCCGCCGAGACCTGCGCCGACCTCCAAGAGCAATGCCTCGACGCCCTCGCCGAAGGGGCCAGCACGGCTCGCTGCGAAGACCGAGCCCAGGAATGCCTGGACCGCTACGACACCTGTCTGGAGACCCGAGAGCAACACCCCGAGCGTTTCATCGCCCGGACCTACTTCATCGTCGGCGAGGGAGATGTCTCCAGCGTCCGCGATCAGTTCTACGACATCCGCGGCACCGAGACCTTCACGGTCTCCGGCCGAGCCCTCCTGGATCGGGACGCCACCCCCGCCGACGCCCACACCCAGATCTTGATCTACGAAGGGATCCCCGGCGCCTCGGGCCAGGAAGCATGCACCCCCACCGACGACGCCTCGCCGTACCTGAAGAGCCAGGCCCAGACCAACCGAGAGGGGGCGTTCCAGTTCAACCTCCCCGAAGGCCAGTACTGCTACCGGGTCCGCGGCGGCGGCGCCACGAGCGACTTCGTGCCATTCTCCGTGGAGAGCGATCGCCACCTGAACGTCTCCGTCCCCGCCCCCGGACGCCTGGAGGCCTTCGTGATCGACGAGACGGGCCGCCCCGTCCCGGCCAAGATCACCCTCGTGGGCCACTACGATCCCATCCCGGAGCTGCCCACCCGGCGATACCTCTTCGACATGTCCGTCGGCGAGTCCTATCGCCCCAGCGAGTTCGTCTCCTACGACGAAGACGACACGTCCCCCCGGCGGTACATCGAGGCCATCGGCTTCGCCACTGCCGATGGCCAAGCCGTCCTCCACGCCCGGCCCGGGACCTACACAGCCTACGTAAGCCGCGGCGCCGAGTACGACCTCTTCACCAAAGAGGTAGAGCTCACCCCCGGAGGGATCGCCCGGGTCAACGCCCGAATCCACCGTCGCCTCAACCCAGACGGCTACCTCTCCGCCGACCTCCACCTCCACGCCCAGGGGTCCATCGATAGCGGCCTGGACTACAACCAGCGCGTGATCAGCGTCGCCGCCGAGGGCCTCGAGGTCGCCGTGGCCACGGACCATAACTACATCTCCGACTACTCCCCCTACATCTACCGCAACAACCTCGAGACCTTCGTCCGCTCCATCATTGGTCTGGAGCTGACCACCTTCGAAGCGGGCCACTTCAACGCCTTCCCCCTGCGTCAGGACATCGCCGAGACAAACCGCGGCTCCATCGCCTGGCAGGACATCCCGCCCCAGCGGATCTTCGATGAGCTCCGGTCCATGGGCTCCGTCCCCGAGGGCACCATCATCCAGGTCAACCACCCCCGCGACTCTCTGCTGGGGTACTTCAACCAGCACTACCTCGACCCCCTGACCGCCGTGGCCGATCTACCGATCAACACCGCCGCCCCCGGGGTTGACTCCATCCTTGCCGCCGCGATCAGCCCCAACGGTCCGGCCTTCGTCGAAGAAGTGATGGTCGACGGAGAGCGCGAGTACCGCTCCACCTTCAGCTACGACTTCGACGCCATCGAGATCTACAACGGCAAGCGCATTCACCTCCTACGCCACTTCCGGATGCCCTTCGACAAGGCCGACATGCCCCAGGAGATCCGAGATCAGCTCGACGAGGAGCAATACGACGCTCTCCCCGACAATAAGGGCGTCATCCTCTGCGACGGCGACGACGTCGCGTACCCCGGCGGCCTCGACGACTGGTACAACTTCCTCAACTACCGCCGTCCCGACGGCACCTATCGCCGGTACACGGCCACGGCCAACTCCGACAGCCACCACGCCGGCGCCATGGGTGACGCCGAGCCGGGCTTCCCCAAGAACTACATCTACGTCGGCCACAACAATCCACAGCGCCTGATGCCCGACGAGCTCGTCCGCGGCATGCAAGAACACCACGTGATCATCACCAACGGTCCCTTCATCAGCATGCACGTCAACGACAGCCCCGTAGGCAGCACGGTCAACCAGGCCGGCGACGAGGTCACCCTCGACCTCTACGCCACCGCCGTCGACTGGGTCGGCGTGGAGCGCTTCACCATCGTCGCCAATGGCGAGTACATCTACGAGGGCCTCATCGAGCTCGACGACAATGGCGAGTGGCGAGATTCGGTCACCCTGCCCATCGACGGCGACACCTGGTTCGTGATGGAAGCCGAGGGAGACAACAACCTCTTCCCCGTCGTCCAGCCCGCCGAGATCCCCCAGATCGCCTTCGACCAGGTCATCGGCAGCCTCGCCGGCGCCTTCGGGTTCGGCGGCGAGGTCGAGGGCCTGGCACCTCGGGAGGTCACCGAGATCCGTCCCCTGGCTATCACCAACCCCATCTGGGTGATCAACGACGGCTCCCGCTCCGAATTCGAGCCCCCCGAGCCACCCCTGGCGAGCTGCGTCGACGGACAGCTCCAGATGCTCGAGTCCCGCCTAGCAGAGGACTTCGTCCCCTTCGGCGAGCGACGCCTCGACGCCCAGAGCGTCCCCCTGCATCTCCACGACCACACCCCGGTCTCCCGCGAGCAAGGCGAGCTCCGCGACGCCCGCCTGATCTTCGAGCATTGGATGGGCCACAGCCACTGATGAAGCCACTGATCAAGCCATGACCCACCGACTCCGACACCTGGCGCTCGTTACCCTCATCGCCGCGCTCCTGTGGCCCGCCGCCGGGGCCGCCCACGACTTCGACCCCGAGCGCCAGGTGTTGGTCCAGGTCTTTCCGACCCACGTGGACATCGTCATCAGCTACACCGAGGCCCCGGGCCCCCGCAGCCAGCTCTTCCTCTCCCAGTTCTTCCCCGAGGCATCCGACGCCCTCCACCACCTGGCCGCCCGGGCCATCCTCCCCCGCCTCCTCGACGGCCTGCAGTTCGAAGTCCACGGCGAGTCCCCCCGCACCGGCGAACCCGAGGTGGGCCTCCGCGACCTCGGCGGCCGACTCGCCGCCGCCGCCTTCATCCGCTACGACCTCGACGACCTCCCCGAAGAGGCGACCCGCACCATCACGGTCCGCGCCGCCGATCGGTCCTTCCTCCTCACCGACGTCCTGATCTACCCCGGCGGCGATCTCCAACGCACTGACGCCACCCCCGAACCGGCCCGCCTCCGCCGCGCCGGCGAGCTCCAGGCCACCTTCAGCCGGTGACCGCACACGCGCCGCAGATCTCCGCCTGGGCCGGTTCCACTCCGGCAACCACAGACCCGGCGACGCCCTCCACCGGGGCCTTACCGAGCTTCGCCGCGACCCGCTCGCCACCGTGGTGAGCCGGGCTCACCACATCGCCCGCGCCGTCGGCACCCTCTGCCGCGACCTCAGCCGCCTCGCCTCGACTCACGGGTTTCGCCCCCTCCAGATCCAGCTCCTGCGGATCTACTCCCGAGCCCGCACCCTCGTGTGCCTCCTGACCGGCGCCAACTCCCCGATCGGCGACTTCCCCCTGGCCTACTTCACCGAGTCCAAAGGGATCCGATTCTCCTTCCAACCCCGTCACGAGCTCGCCCGGATGGAAGCCCAACGCCTGCCCGTTCCCCGGAGTCAGGCCGTGCATTAAGCACTGCCCACGGACACGAAAAAGCCCCGCGACCAAAGTCGCGGGGCTTTCTTCTAGGTCGGCTCAGCTCAGCTTAGAGGCCGATAAAGTCGATCCAGAAGAGTCGGAAGCTTCCGGTCTCACCCGTAGCGTTATACGGGTAGATCCGGAACGCGACGATAGTCTCCCCTCCGCTGCCGGCGGTTGGTAGCGAAATGGGGTCTAGGGTAAACGACGATCCGGTCGAGTAGGTGACGGGCTCGTCGCCAAACTCCAACGTTCCATCGGCGAACTCAGCGGCGATCAGGAACCGATCGGGACCAGTGTTCGACGTCTGGATCCGGAGCTGAACCATCAGTTCGGAGAATCCCGAAAAGTCGGATACAAAACGATACCCCTTGTCCAACACTGGCTCTCCTGCATCGAAGAAATCGTCGCTCTCCAACCAGTTGTTGCCAGCCCAGCTATTCCCACTGTTCAACCAGTAGGAGTCACCGAGCACGTCATCGGGATCTTCAGGATCGGTCGGGAAGAAGTTTGCAGATCCAGTTCCCACGTCGGGCTCCAAACTCTCGTCGATGATCGGAAACGCAAGGAAGACCTCTGGTCCAGGCAACACGTCCAAGAACCCTGCATCTTCGTTCGCGTCGTAGTCCTCCTCGGTCACGGGCTCGGAGATCCCGCAGTAGGTCCAGTCCTCCAACTCGGAGAGCCGCATCCGGAACAGATAGCTGTAGGTCCCGGCGTCGAACTCGTCGGTCTCGTACATGAACTCGCGGTTGTTCGGGACATCCTCGAACTGGTCGTTCTCAGGTGCGACCGCCCAACTCCAGTCATCGCCGAAGGGGGCCACACCGAACTCTCCGTAGCCAAACTCGGCCTCGAAGGTGTCGGGCAAGTCCTGACCTTCATCGGTGATTCCCGGCACCCAAACTTGAGCATAGAAGTCGATCGTATCACCGGCGGTGATTTCCGCATTCGTCGGAGAGAGCTGGCCACACCAGCCAATCTCGGCGTCCACGGGCTCCTGAGGCTCACCGGCGCCACAGATCACCACGCTCTCGGTGACCTCGTCGCCCTCCTCGTCGAGCTGCGTGATCAGAAGCTCCACGCCACCCTCGGGGCACTGTCCCAGCGGGTC
>SKON01000032.1 GCA_007120035.1 Myxococcales bacterium | reverse complement strand
TGAAGTCGTGAGCCACTCCTCCGGCGACCTGACCCATGGCGTACATCTTGTCGGCATGCATCAGGTTGTCCTGGATCCGTCGCTCCTCGGTAGCGTCGGTCACCATCCCCAGAAGGTATGAGAGGTTCTCTTCCTCATCGAGGATCGCCAAATAGGCGCAATGTCCCTCCCGGCGAGCTCCGCTCCGATGAACGAACTCTTGAGAGACCCGCAAAAATTGCCGTGTTCCCTCGGCAAAATCTGCCGCCAGGGGCTCCCAGATGGCACGACCACTCTCTCCCAGGACGCCTCCGAGACGTTCGGTCCGCAGCTCCTCCAGAGAATACCCCAAGAACTCTTGAAAGGCGGGGTTCGCGTGCTCGATACCCCCGGCCGCCCCGACGATCACAAGGCCCATAGGGGTATGCTCAAAGAAGCTCCAGAACCGCCGCTCGCTCTCGTGCAGACGCCTCTTCAGGTAGGCTCCCTGCATCAACCGTTGAAGCTGGTGGGTCAAGATCGGCTTCAATTCGTCCACCGAGCCGCTCCGAATCAGCACCTCATCGAGGCCCTCGGAGATCGCTTCCTGTACCAACGACAGGGCCTGTGGTTCGACGATCATCACCGTGCCACATTGGGGGGACACGGCGCGGAGATACCGCAACACCGACAGAGGTGACTCATCGTCTCCTCGGACTTCCAGCACCGCGAGATCGGCCCGACCGATTTCTTGCTGCAGAGATCCCCGGGGACCGGTAGCCTCCAACCGGATTGTTTCTACGTGGAGGGGACAGCCATCCAGTTCCGGGCAGTCACCGTACACCAGTAGCCGAAGTGGCCTACTCATTGATTTGTACTCCTTCATCCCCGAACTGTAGTGCTCTATCGGGTTCTACCGCTCATCGTAGCAACGGGAAGCTTCTATGTCACACGGTTTAACAAAGGGCATCGCGCCCATCCTCGTGATTCTGGTTCTCTCCCTGGTGGTCACCGGGTGTTACACGGCGGACCCACAGTTCTCTCCGGATGTTCAAAAGTCCTTTCGGGACCACGACATGCGTCGGATGAACACGTCCCGGCTGAAGGTCTATTACCCCGAGCATCGCCGCGACGAGGCTCATCAGGTCGCCACCGTTTTGGAGCGGTGTCTCGACGACATCGAGGGATCGGTCCCCCGACCGGTTCAGTGGTGGGGCGAGGTGCCCGTGTACCTGCCGGAGCTGGAGTTCAACAACGCCTATGTGGCCTTCGCTCCTGGGATGGAGCCCCATATCGTGGTCCCCACCTTCTTCACGGCCAACATCTTCGGGGATTTCGGGTTCACCCCCAGCGCCTCCGCCGTGGGGTGCCATGAGATGATCCACTACGTCCACCTCACCCAGGTGCACGGAACCTTCGGGTGGATCAACCGGGTCTTCGGGCCCTCGATCAACCCCCAGATCGGCCTGGATCTGTGGTTCTTCGAGGGACTCGCTACCTACTACGAGAGTCAGCTCGTCGAAGGCGTCGGCCGCTACGGCTCGCCGGTGTGGGAGGCCTTCTTTGCCGCCGGCGTCGCCGAGACCTCCATCGACGGCGGCCGTATGAGCGCATTCGATCGCACCATTCCATACGGCCCACACTATCTCGTGGGCTCCCACTTCGTGGCCTACCTGGCCGACACCTATGGTGAAGAGCGCCTGTGGCAGGTGGTAGACCGACAGGGGTCGAGCTTCTTCTTTCCCTTCGGCGTGAGCCTTCGGTTTCGTCAGGTCTACGGACGACCCCTGGGAGGGTTGATCCGAGACTTCGCCGACTATGTGGAAGAGACCTACCCGCCCCGGGAGCGCCCCCTCTGGCAGGAGGAGGAGCGGTGGCTAGGTCGAAGCGCAAAGATCGAACCCGGCCCTCGGGGTCTGTGGGCGATCTTCCACCGTGACGTCGACCAGGTGGCAACCCTGGAGGTTGTCGACGGCCAGGGAGAGCGGATTCTTCGACGTCAGCTCCCGGACGTATTGCCCGGTCGGCGGTTGGTCGGGGCCTGGGCGATCGAGGCGCTGCGGTTCTCCCCGGACGGGGAAGATCTCTACTTCCTGGCGTTTCAGCCTGGCAGCGCTTCGGGGCGGACCACCTTGATGAAGCTCAACATCGAGTCCAACCGGCTCCGCACCGTCTATGACGAACTGAACGCCGTGGCTGGCGACATTACACCCGATGGGAGCCACTACGTCCTGGCCGCCGCCGAGGGTGCGGCCGTGCGGATCTCCCGGCTCGGGCTCTATGACGAGACCGAGGAGGAACTCTTCACCCTGCCTCGCGGGGCCTACCTGGGATGGCTGCGGATCTCCCCGTCCGGGCAGCGGATGGCCGTGACCTTGATGGAGGATGAGGAGTGGAGCGTCGCCGTCTTAGACGCCAACACGGGACAGCTCTTCGGAAAGTGGACGACCCGTCGATCCCACCAGCCCGTCTTCGACGCGACCTTCGTCGATGAGGACACTCTCCTCTTCGTCGGCGCCGTCGACGGCGTCCCCCAGGCGATCTCCGGAGACCTTCGCACCGGAGAGGCCTCCCAGCGTAGTGAGGTGGCCTACATGGCCTTCAACCCTCGGACCGACTCCGACGGCTCCATTCGGCTCCTGAACCGTCGCGGGTGGGGGTGGTCTCTGGACCGCATCTCCGAGCCCCCGGCGGTCCTCACCGACGCCGTCCGGTGGATCCCGGCGGCTCCCGACGGAGAGATGGAGACCCAGTGGCAGACCGCCACCATTGACGGCTACGGACCCCTGGAGGAGCCCACGCCGATCCGCCGCGACTCCTCCTACGACTGGTACGACTCCCTCTTCTGGCCGCGACTTCGAGCGCCCTCCCTGAGCCTCTCCACCAATCAGGTTCAGGCTTCTCTGGACCTCTCGGGTCGGGACGCCCTGAGCTTTCACAACTGGACCCTCGGCGCCGGCTACGACTCCGCCGAGAACCGCTTCAGCGGTCGCTTTGGCTACACCAACACCCAGCTCGCCCCCTGGTACATCACCTTCCTGGCCTCCGATCAGTGGCTGCGGCTCACCGAGACCGAGCCGGAGACCTTACTGCAGACGACCATCGGTGAGCAGCGCGATCGGGTACTCTCCCTGCAGGCTTCCCGCACCTTCTACGACATACCCGTGATCCTCAGGGCTCGAGCGGTGGAGTTCTTTCGCTCCGACTTCGATGAGGGGCTGTCCACAGACACTCGCCGCCTGGTTGGCCCCGAGTTTGCGACCCAATATCTGGCCGGCCGCACGACGCCCTACGCCGGCGCTCGGTGGCTCTTTGGCCTCTCCGGGCAGGTCGCCTACTACCCCGAGG
>SKON01000271.1 GCA_007120035.1 Myxococcales bacterium | reverse complement strand
TTGACAGCACCACCCCGGTGCGCTACTTCCCCGCTGGTCCATGATCCCTTCCCCCTCCCCCAAACGGATGTCCCCCATGCGACTCTCCCAGGCCTTTCTCCCCACCCGAAAGGAAGATCCCGCCGACGCCGAGGTCGTCAGCCACCGCCTCCTCGTCCGCGCCGGTTACATCCGCATGATCGCTCGCGGCATCTACACCTTCCTCCCCCTCGGCTGGCGCAGCGTCCGCAAGATCGAGGCCGTGGTCCGCGAAGAAATGGACCGCGCCGGCGCCCTCGAGATCATGATGCCCGCCGTTCAGCCCGCCGAACTCTGGGAAGAATCCGGCCGCTGGGACGAGTACGGCCCCGAACTCCTCCGCCTCACCGATCGCAAGGGCGCCGACTTCTGCGTCGGCCCCACCCACGAGGAGGTCGTCACCGATCTCGTCCGCGGCGACATCAAGAGCTACAAGCAGCTCCCCATCAACCTCTACCAGATCCAGACCAAGTTCCGCGACGAAGTCCGCCCCCGCTTCGGCCTCATGCGAGGACGTGAATTCGTCATGAAGGACGCCTACTCCTTCGACGTCGACATCGAGAGCGCCGAGACCAGCTACCAGGCCATGTTCGACGCCTATCACCGGATCTTCCAGCGCCTCGGCTTCGAATACCGCGCCGTCGAAGCCGACACCGGCAACATCGGCGGATCCACCTCTCACGAATTCCAGGTCCTCGCCGACACCGGCGAAGACGAGATCGTCAGCTGCTCCCAATGTGGCTACGCCGCCAACGTCGAAAAAGCCGAGATCCGCGTCGACGCCACCGATCGCGAAGACGTCGAGCTCCATCCCACTGAGAAGGTCCCCACCCCCAACGCCTCCTCCATCTCCGACGTCGCCGCCTTCCTCGACAAGGCCCCCCAGGAGATCGTCAAAACCCTGATCTTCCAGGCCGAGGAGACCCTCGTCGCCGTCCTCCTCCGCGGCGATCACGACGCCAACCCCATCAAGATCGCCACCTACCTCCGCGACCACACCGACATCGAAGTCGGCGACCTCCACCTCGCCACCGACGCCGCCATCACGAAAGCCACCAACGCCCCCGTCGGCTTCGCCGGCCCCGTCGGCCTCTCCATCCCCGTCTTCGCAGACCTCGCCATTCGACCCCTCGCCAACTTCACCGTCGGCGCCAACGAGGCCGACACCCACCTCCTCAACGTCAACTACGACCGCGACTTCCAGGTCACCGCCTTCGCCGATCTCCGACTCGCCAGGGAAGGCGACGCCTGCGGCCGCTGCGGCGGCGCCCTCACCAGCCACCGCGGCATCGAGGTCGGCCACGTCTTCCTCCTCGGCGACAAGTACTCCCGATCCATGGAGGCCCACTTCCTCGACCAAAACGGCCGCCACCAGCCCATGCAGATGGGCTGCTACGGCATCGGCGTCACCCGGATCCTCGCCGCCGTCGTCGAACAAAACCACGACGACGACGGCATCATCTGGCCCATGGCCATCGCCCCCTACCACGCGATCCTCACCGTCCTTCACCCCGACAACGAGGACGTCATGGCCATCGCCAACGACTACTACCAACAGCTCCAGGACGCCGGCGTCGAGGTCCTCCTCGACGACCGCAACGCCGGCATCGGCGCCAAGTTCAAGGACGCCGACCTCATCGGCATCCCCCTCCGCGTCACCCTCGGCGCCCGCGGCGTCAAGGAAGGCCAGGCCGAACTCAAGCTCCGCCACGCCCCCGACAAGGAATTCCTCTCCATCGACGACGTCGTCCCCAGAGTCATCGACGAGGTCCACTCCGCTCTCCATAAGAGCTAGGAGCCCCCATGGATCGCTTCCAGCAGAAGGTCATCGTCGCCCTCGACTTCCCCACCCGCGACGACACCGCTCGCTTCCTCGACCTCGTCGGCGAACACCTCCGCTACGTCAAGATCGGCCACCGCCTCTTCTCCCGCTACGGCCCCACGATCCTCGACGAATGCGCCGATCGTGGCCTCCAGGTCTTCCTCGACCTCAAGCTCTACGACATCCCCTCTGTCGTCGGCGACGCCTGCCGAGGCATCGCCGAGCACGACGCCGTCTTCCTCACCACCATCCACGCCTCCGGCGGCACCGACATGGTCTACGCCGCCGTCGAAGGCTCCCGCCGCGGACGCCCCGACGACCCCCTGAAGATCGTCGCCGTCACCGCCCTCACCAGCTTTCAGTCCCGCGAACTCCCCCACATCGGCGTCGGCATGAGCCTCTCCAGCTGGGCCGCCCGACTCGCCGACACCGCCCTCACCGCCGGCGCCGATGGCCTCGTCTGCTCCCCCCGCGAGCTCCACGCCTTCCGCGACACCTACGGCTCCGAACCCCTCCTCGTCACCCCCGGTATCCGCCTCGATCGGGTCCACATCGCCGGCGACGACCAGCACCGCGTCGACACCCCCGCCCGCACCCTCGAGCTCGGCTCCAGCTTCCTCGTCATCGGACGCCCCATCTACCAGGCCCCCGACCCCCTGGCCGTCATCGACGCCGTCTCTCGCTCTCTCGACCCCAAAGGCCCCTCATGATCGTCTTCGGCATCCACCCCGTCGAAGAAGTCCTCCGCCGCGAACCCTCGGCGATCCAGGAACTCCTCTTCACCGGCGACCACCTCCCCGACACCATCCAGAGCCTCCTGGGCGACACCTCTCTTCGCCCCCGCAGAGTCCCCACCGAGGACCTCGACCAGCTCACCGACGACGGCAACCACCAACGCGTCGCCGCCCGCCTCACCCACTTCCCCTACGCCCACTTCGACGACCTCCTCTCCCTCACCGAGGACAACCCCCGGGCCCTGATCCTCGCCCTCTCCCAGGTCCAGGATCCCGGCAACCTCGGCGCCATCCTCCGCAGCGCCGCCGCCCTCGGCGTCGACGCCGTCCTCCTCCCCAAACACCGCGCCGCCTCCGTCACCCCCGCCGTGATCCGTGCCTCCGCCGGCATGGCCTTCCACCTCCCCATCGCCGAGGTCACCAACCTCTCCCGATCCTTAAAAGCCCTCCAGGACAGCGGCTTCTGGATCGTCGGCACCCTCGTCGACGACGCGCAGCCCGCCTGGGAGCTCGACTGGGACATGAAAGCCGTCCTCGTCATGGGCGGCGAACACCGCGGCATCCGACCCGGCGTCGCCCAACACTGCGACTTCCCCATCACCATCCCTCTCTCCCCCGCCGTCGACAGCCTCAACGTCTCCGCCGCCGCCGCCGTCGTCCTCTACGACCGCCTCCGCACCCTCCGAAACACCCCGTGACCCACGAAGGCCGCCACCAGGATCCCCAGCCCCACCAGCGGTAGCCCCGTCTCCACCGTCATCCCCCCCTCCATGATCGGCCGCACCACCGTCGCCCCCACCACCGCCACGCTCACC
>SKON01000346.1 GCA_007120035.1 Myxococcales bacterium | reverse complement strand
TCCGTGGTGGACAGCCTCATGAACCTCGAGCTCGCCGGCGGAGCCTCCCAGGTGTTGACCCTGACGTGGGGGACCGACGTGGGCGACGAGGGGATCTTCACCGGGGAGGTGGAGACCGGGGATTCGACGGCGACCTTCGCGGGGAGCGTGGGGGTGACCGGGGCGTTCTTCGAGGTGACCGTGGACCAGAACGCCAGCGATCTGGACGTGACCGCCGGGGAGGAGGCGACCCTGGTGGTGGAGGTGGAGAACACGGGCCAGGTGCAGGGAACCCGGACGGTGATCGCTCTCGTGGAGGGGAACGTGGTGGGCGCCCAGACGGGGGTGACCATAGACGGCGGTCAGTCTCAGACCTTGACCTTTACGTGGACGACCACCGCCGCCGATGGGGGCAGCTTCACCGGTGAGGTGACGACCTCTGACGATACGGCGACGTTCAGCGGGAGCGTGGCGCTCTTGCCGGCCCACTTCGCGGTGACCGTGAACGAGGGGGTAAGCACCCTGTCGGGGGAGACCGGTGACACCCTGTCGCTGGTGGTGGAGGTGGAGAACACGGGCCATCAGTCGGGGACCCGAAACCTGGTGGTCACCCTGGCCGGGGACGTGGTGGCCGGCCAGAGCGGGGTGCAGCTCGATGGGGAGGACTCCACGCAGGTGACTCTGACCTGGACGGCCGGGACGGCCGGGACCTTCGGTGGGGAGGTGAGCACGGGAGACGACTCGGCGGCCTTCTCGGTGACCGTGGATGCACCGGCGGAGGCGTTCTTCGCGGTGACCGTGGACGTCGGCGCCAGCGACCTGAACGTGACGGCCGGGCAGGACGTGGTGCTCGTGGTGGAGATCGAGAACCTGGGCGACGCGGCGGGGACGACGGACGTGGAGGCCACCGTGGTGGGCGACGTGGTGGCCTCGGCGTCGGTGACCTTGGACGGTGATGAGTCGGAGACGATCGCCTTGAGCTGGTCGACGAGCGTGAGCGATCAGGGGAGCTTCAGCGGGCTGGTGACCACCGACGACGACGTAGCGACCTTTGGTGGGTCCGTGAGCCTGGCGGCACCCTACTTCGCGTTGACGCTTCTGGCGGCGGACAGCGCCCTCTCGGTGCTCACCGGGGAGGAGGTGATCGCCGTGGTGGAGGTGGAGAATCTGGGCGACGTGGAGGCTACCCAGGACGTGCACTTGCTTCTCGATGGGCAGCTGATGGACACCGTGGAGGACGTGACCTTGTCGGCGGCCGAGACCATGGTGTTGGTCCTGGGTTTTGAGACCGACCTCGGCGATGAGGGGAGCTTCCAGGGGGAGGTCGCGACCGACGATGAGGTCCTGGAGTTCCCGGTGACCATCGACCTGCCCCTCTGCGAGGCCGGGTTGTGGGATGGGGTGCATCCCGGCAGCGATCCCTGGGCGGAGGAGATCGACTGCGAGGCGATCAACCTGTCCTGGAGCTGCGCGATGATGGACGTGGAGGATGAGGTGTTGGCCCTGGTGAACCAGCGGCGGTCCCAGACCCAGTCCTGTGGTGGGGAGACGAGAAACCCCGTAGCACCCCTGACGATGAACTCCCAGGTGCAGTGCGCGGCTCGGATTCACTCCTGGGATATGGATGAGCGGGGCTACTTCGACCACCAGACCTTGCCCGAGGGTCACAGCCCGGGATACCGGCTGGAACAGGTGGGGATCTCCGGGGGCTGGGGCGAGGCGATCGGGTCTGGAAGCACCTCGGCGGAGGGTATGGTGAACCTGTGGATGAGCAGCACCGGGCACTGCAACATCATCATGAACGGGGCCTATTCGGAGATCGGGATCGGCCGGTCCGGCGCCAGATGGACGATGAAGTTCATCCCGTGAGGGAGACAATCATCAGCGCGGACACCACGCCGGAGTTTGCTTTCAATATGTTGGCGAATCTCGAAGCGGAATGCTGGAAGATGATGAGCCCCGCTGTCTCGCAGATCGGGCTCGGGCTGGATGGCACATGGGCGATCACGTTCATCGAGTAGGTGTGCCAATCGGGTCTGCTATCCTCGTCGTCGCTGGGAGCGCCACCGGTTGTCCTGGAGGACCATCCGTCGGGACTGCCAGGGGGGCTGAACCGAGGCTTCGGCGGGGTAGTCGGGGTCGCCCGGCAGGAGGAGGGTGGGGTCCCTGGCGTCGCCGAGGAGGTGGGGCAGGAGGGGGTCCGGTCGAGCGTCGCGGGCGGCCTGCACGGCGTCGGTGACGGCGTCGAACCTGGCGAGGTCTTCCAGAGTGGCGATCGTGGGCGGGGCGAGGAGGAGGCCGCCGTGGTGGTAGCGCTGTAGAGCTTCTTGAGGGGTGAGCCAGGCGCCGGCGGTGGTCTCGTCGGAGGCGCTCTCGGCGGTGTCTGACGTGGTGGTGGGGACCCTGGCGAGGAAGAACCGGGTGTCGTACCGGCGGGGCTCGAAGTCGGGGGTGATCCAGTGGGCGAAGAAGTGGAGCTCCGAGAGGGTGAGGCGTAGTGCGAGGTCCTGGCAGACCCTGGCGAGTCCGAGGTGGCCGTCGTCGACGGCGGCTCGGAGCTCCGGGGCGTCGCCGGTGAAGGGGAGGCCCGTGGTCGGGTGCTTGGCGAGTAGGAGGCCCGTCTCTTCGAAGGTCTCGCGGAGGGCTGTGACGCGGAGGGCGCCGAGGGTGCCCTCGAGGAGGGCGGGGTCGTCGACGTGGTCACGGAGCGCCCGATCTCGGTCGCGGTCGTCGAGGCGTCCGCCGGGGAAGACCCAACGGTTGGCCATGAAGGCGTGGCCGGCGGCCCGCTTCAAAAAGAAGATCTCAAAGTTGTCGCGGACCAGGACGACCGTGGCGGCGTCGCGAATCGTCATCGGACGCGCTGCCAGTTGGAGCGGGGGATCTGATCCGACGTGGGAGGCGGGGCGTTGCCCAGGAGGTAGAGTGCCCGGCGGTTTCGGGCCTCCTCGGTCTCGTCGGGGGTGCTGACGGCCAGGGCTTCCTGACCGAAGCCCTGGTAGAAGATGGGGATGGTCACCCCGTTGGCCCGGAACCACTGGGCGATGGCCCTGGCCCGGCGTTCGCTGAGCTGGAGGTTGCTGCGGGCCGACCCGACGGTGTCGGTGTAGCCGGCGATGTAGAGCCGGAGGTCCATCTGGCTGTGCTGAGCCAGGAGCTCGTTGATCTTCTCCAGGGAGTCCTGGAGCTTGGGGGTCTGATCGTCGTCGAAGGAGGCCGAGCCGGTCTGGAAGTTGACGGTCTCGTGGGGGATCTCGGTCCAGAAGGGCTCGAGGCGCACGGCGGTCCAGAAGCCGTCCTCGTCGTGGACGACGAGGCGGATCTGGCCGACCTCACCACCGGAGGCGGTGTAGTCGATGTCAAGGACGCCGCGGCGGCCGTCGAAGGTCTCTGTGGATCGGGAGACGCGGCG
>SKON01000082.1 GCA_007120035.1 Myxococcales bacterium | reverse complement strand
GTCGAGGCACTCACAGCCGTCGGCGCCGCATTGTTGATCGGCGGCGCAGGTGTCCCCACAGGCGGTGCAGTTCTCGTCGGTGCCGAGCACCACACACTCGTTGTTGCACTCCACGAAGTTGCCTGTACAGACGCAGACCCCGCCGTCGCAGGTCTCGCCGACACCGCAGGGCTCCCCGCAGTCTCCGCAGTGGTCGTCGTCAGAGGAGTAGTCCACGCAGGTGCCCTCGCAGAGCTCCGTGGGGGCGTCGCAGTCTTCGGCGCAGACGCCGCTGTTACAGACCTGGCCGGAAGCGCATTCGTTGCCGCAGTCCCCGCAGTGGAGAAGGCTGGAGTTCTTGTTGACGCATTCGCCGTCGCAGATCTCCCGGTTTGGGGAGTCGCACTCGCACTCGCTGTCGACGCAGGATTGATCCTCTCCGCAGCTCTCCCCACAGATTCCACAGTGGTTGACGTTGGTCTCGAGGTCCACGCAGTCTCCTTCGCAGTCTTCGAGGCCCGGCAGACACTGGCAGTTCGTGCCCTCGCAGGTTCGACTGTCGCCGCAGGTGTTGTCGCAGAGCCCGCAGTGGTCGTCGTTGTCGCGGATAGGCACGCACTCCCCCTCGGGTCCGCAGGCGTCTTCACCGGCATCGCAGTCGGCAGCGCAGAGACCGTTAAAGCATTGCTGGAAGGGATTGCAGGGCATGTCGCATCCGCCACAGTGCTCGGTGCTGTGGCTGGTGTCGACGCATTCGCCGTCGCAGATCTCTCCGTCGCAGACGTCTTCGTCCTCCACCTCGGGCTCGTCGCCGGCGTCGTCGTGGAAGACGCAGTAGCCGTCTTCGCAGATCCCGTCTGTGCAGGGGTTGTCCTCGTCGCATTGGACGGCCCCCAGGCTGCCCGAGTAGCTACAGCCGACGATCAGGAGGAGGGCCAAGAGCCCGGCGAAAAGATAGGTGGCGAGGCGTAGCATCGGGGAAGTCTCCAGATGGCAGTCAGGAAAGGCAGGGAAAGACCGTCTTCCAACGGTACCTCAGTCTTCCCAGTAGAGTCGAGGAAGGTGGTCGTACTCAATCACCCAGTAGTCCTCGTCGAAGCCCTCGAAGTGAAAGGCGTCCAAGAACTCCGAGCCCGGGCACGGGCCCTGGTCATCGCAGAGGACCTGACCGAGGGAGCCGTCATAGGTGCAGGAGGTGAGGAGGAGGAGCAACGCTGTCAGAACTGGAAGAAGAGCGCGCATGGTAGCTCCTAACTATTCCCAATGGAGGCGAGGCCTCGAGGAGTCGGATTCCATGATCCAGACCTCGCCGAAGTCCCAGGTCGGGAAGGACTGTGGGGACCCAAACTCATCGGCAGACAGGGGCGTGCCCAGGCCGTTGTCGGGGCTGCCCGTCGAGCTGTTGAAGAAGGACGCCTCGATGGTAGAGGTCGGACAATTGCCGGGGCTGTTTCGGTCCCCGACCAGGCCGCCCACCAGCCCGGAGCCGGAAGCCAGGCCAAACCCGTAGGCTCGTCTCAGGTTCGAGATCCCCGGAGTGTTACAGGGCTGGCGAGAGAGGAACCCCACGACGCCGCCCACCTGGGAGGCGCCCGTGGCCGTGCCCAGCGCGTAGGCGTCGGAGACGTCGGAGACCCGGACCTCGCCGGCGAGTCCGCCGACCATGTCCTCGCCGGAGACGGTCGCGTCAGCCCAGCTCTCTTCGATCGTACCGCCACCGACGACGATCCCCACCAATCCGCCGCTGCGGTCGTTGTCGTTGGTGATGGTCCCCGTGGCCCAGCTCCGGCGGATGACGCTGTCCGTGCGGCCCACCAACCCCCCGACGTCGCGGTGGCCCGAGATCTCCACGTCGGCGCTGGAGTCGTAGATCTCCGAGCCGAAGGCCTCACCGATCAGGCCGCCGGAGCGATACCAGCCGGCGACGATCTGGCCGTTCACGACGTGGACGTTTCGCACCAGGCTGTCGTTCATCTCTCCGGCCAGGGCCCCCACCTTTCCTTGGGCGCTGGTGACCCGGGGGGAGATTAAGATCAGGTCTTCAATCCGGGCGTTCCGAACCCACCGAAAGAGGCCCTGACTCTCGGAGTCCCCGTCGATCTCGATCCCCGTCAGGGAGTGTCCCCGCCCATCGAGGCTTCCGCGGAGCCGTTGGATGGGTTCCATCACCCCGCCGGGGTTTTCGAGGTCTGCGTGGAGCTCGAAGAACATCTGGTCGTCGGCCCGCTCGGCGAAGTTCATCCAGTGCTCCCAACTGCAGACCTGGTAGGGAGCGAGTTCGGAGCCGTCGCCGGCCCCGAATGGCGAGGCTTCGGGCGAACAGCTCACGCAGTGGTTTTCGATACAGAAGAGACCCGAGTCTTCGCATCCCCCGCAACTGGCGGTGGCGCAGGAGTTGGCGATCTCGCCGCACTCCACGCCTTCGCAGCTCGGGGCGGTGCATACACAGGACTCGCCAACGCAGACCTCATCGGGTCCACAGCCACCGCAGGGGTCGGGCTCTCCCGTGTCGGGCTCTCCCGTGTCGGGCTCTCCCGTGTCGGGCTCTCCCGTGTCCCGGTCAGGGCCGTCGGTGTCGGCGAGGTCTGTGTCCTCGAGGCCGGCGTCGGGCTCACCATTGGACAGCCCGTCGTCGCGGAGATTGCAGCCGAAGAGCAGGATCGCCGCCATCAGACCAATCCCCCAATACCGAAGACATCGTGCTCTGACCATAGATCGAGCCTATCAAGGTGAGTCGTAGAACTCTACTCCAACTCCCATCGCAGGTGTGGGCGGGTGAACCCCTCTTCTTCCAGGATCCAGACCGTGTCGAAGTCCCATTCGTGGAAGCTGGACTCCGTGCCGAAGTCTTGCAGGGGCATGCCGGTTCCACCGACGGAGTCGGAGCCGACGGCCTCGTCGTAGTAGGAGTCATCGATCCTTGAGTTCGGACGCCCCGAGCAGGTGGCGAGGATCCCAACCAGGCCTCCCACCCAATTGGAGCCCTGGGGATCACCGAGGCCGTAGGATCGAGCGATCACTCGCTGGCCACCGTTGGAACAATACCGTTCGTGGTAGCCCACCAGTCCGCCGATGTAGGTGTTCCCCTGGACTGTGCCCATCGCGTAGGAGTCGTACACAAAGCCCCGGTTATGGCCGACGAGCCCACCGACATCGACGGAACCCTCGACGGTGCTGGTGGCCCAGGATCGCTGGATCGTCCCGTTGTTTCGACCCACCATGCCGCCGATGCGGTCCGAGAGACCTTCCACGGTGATCGCCGCCGACGACTCGGAGAGGGTCCCGCTCTGGAGCCTCCCGATCAGGCCGCCGACTTCCCGGTCGCCCGAGATCTGGGGGGTCGAGACCGAGGAGGTGACGTGGACGTTGGTGAACGTGGTGTTCTCGGCGCGACCGGCCAGGGCGCCGACGGCACGATCCCCAGAGACCTCGGGATCGTGGACGGTCAGGTTCTGGATCGTGGCGTTGTCGAGGTACCCGAAGAGGCCGACGAACCAGCGCGTCTCGTTGATCACGTACCCGGAGATGGTATGGCCCCGGCCGTCGAGGCTTCCTGTAAACCGCGCCGGTTCGTCTCCAACGGGTGAGATCGTGCCACCGGAGAGATCACTGTAGAGCTCGAAATCTCTGTTCCAGTGGTCTGACTCGCCCTGGAGGTGTTCCCACTGGGCCCACGAGCAGATCCGCCAGGGATCGCCCGGGTTCCCCGAGCCGCCACCGTAGGGCTCACCGTTGGGATCACAGGCCACACATTGATTCTCGGAGCAGAACTCGCCAGCCGGACAGCCATCGCACTCATTGGACACTCCACAGGCGTTGGTGATCGTGCCGCAGACCCCGGGGTCACAGGTGGGAAGCGGGCAATCGCAGGTGTTCTCGGCGGTGCAGATCTCACCCTCCCCGCAATCGCCGGCGTCTTCGCACTCCACACAGAGATGGTCGACGCAGACCCCATCTTCGCAGCCCTGGCAATCGGCAGACTCGCCGCAGGCGTTGGTGATCACCCCGCATTGGTCGGAACCGCAGGTGATCTCCGGGCACACACAGGCGTTGGAGATGCACTCCTCCCCGGCCTCGCAATCTTCGTCGGAGCAACAGATCTCGTCGCAGTCGCCCGTATCGGGGCCGCCTGTGTCGGGGTCGCCCGTGTCGGGGTCGCCAGCGTCGGGGTCGCCAGCGTCGGGGTCGCCCACGTCGAGATCCCCGTTCGGATCGGGACCGACGTCGGCGTCGACGATGGGGGACAGACAGAACCCGTCTTCGCAGCGAGCGTCACCCTCACAGTCCGAGGAGTCGTCGCAGTGCACGGCCTGGAAGCCACCGGAGTACTGGCATCCGACCAGCCCCAGGGCCAGCACCAGGAGGGCGGGCAGAACGATCGCAGGGAGGTATTTCATCATCGTAGCTCAAAGCCTTCTAAGAAGCCTGGGGCTCGATCCCCGGGGCAAGAAGAGAGGTAGATCCGATCGTCGACGATCAGGGGCAAGGTGTATCGCTGCCCCCGCCCGACCATCGCCGTATCCAGATAGGCATCGCCAGTGAAAGGGTTCAGGGCCATCAGGCGTCCCTGCCGGCTCGGCGGCCCGATGTCGACTCCCCAGACCACGGGCCCACTCCGTCTGCGGAAAATCGTTCTGTGGAGGCTAGCCAATCGGTGGGGGAGAAGCAATCGTGGGGTCGCGACGCCACGATCAGTGCCGCCGCCAACCCCGACATTCTCGTCCTTCGCCGTCAACCCCGGTGACCGATCCTTCGACCGTCTACCTTGACACCTTCGAAAACCCCGTGCTAAAGGCGCTCCGAATCTTCGGCGGACCCTTTGCCCATGGGGATTTCCGCTGTGATCCCTCTTCCTGGAACCGAGACGTGGCGACCATGACCTTTTACCCCGTGATGTGGAGCGTAGTTGCGGCGGTGTCTCTGGACATTGACGGCACCCTCCTCGTCCAGATGGTGCTCTTCGGGTTCACCATCCTCTTTCTGCACCTCCTGGTCTTTAAGCCCTACCTGAAGGTCCTCGACGCTCGCAGCGAGGCCGTGGAGGGATCCACGGAAGAGGCCGGGGAGATGGAAGCCCACTCGGCGATCCTGGAGACGAAGTACGACGAGAAGGTCCGGCAAGCTCGCCGGGACGCTCAGGAGGTTCGGGAGACCCTCCGAAACCAGGGCGTCGCCGAACAGAACGACATCGTCGGTGAGGTCCGGGAGGAGCTCAACGAGACCCTGGCCGAGGAGCGATCCAAGATCGCCTCCCACGTCGAAGAAGCCCGCAGCGAGATCGAAGCCCGCGCCGAAGAACTCGCCGACTCCATCCTCAAGCGTCTGCTGCCCCAGCAGTAAGAGAAGAAGTCATGACCCCAGTGATCGCCGTCACGATCGATATTGCCGGGTTCCCCTGGGCGGCCTGGATCGCCGGGATCGCCAACCTGGTGATCTTCCTGTGGATCATCGTCAAGTTTGGCGGCCCCCACATTCAGACCTTCTTCCGGGAGCGGCGGGAGACCTTCCTCCAGAACATGAACGCCGCCAAGGCCGCCCGAGAAGAGGCGGAGCTGCGGCTCGCCGAGCTCAACGAGCGCCTGGAGAACCTGGAGAAGGAGCGCCAGAGCCTCCTCGACGAGTACCATGCCCACGGGGAGCGAGAGAAAAACCGGATCGTCGAGCAGGCCAAGCGACAGGTCGAGCAGATGCGGGCCGACGCAGAGGCCACCATCGACCAGGAGGTCAAGAAGGCCGTGGCCATGCTGGAGGAGCAGGCCGTGACCCTGGCCACCGACCTGGCCCGCAAGAAGGCCGTCGCCGCCCTGGACGCCTCGGCCCAGGAAGCGCTGGTCGACCAGTACCTCGACGACCTCAAGAATTCCCGGCCCGACGTCCACTAAGGAGTTGCAGTTATGGCAAACGTACCGGTGGCTCGACGATACGCCCGGGCCCTCTTTGAACTGGGAGTGGAGAAAGGCCAACTCCAGGAGTTCGGCCAAGCCCTCTCGGCGTGCAACACCCTCTTTCAGGAGAGCGAAGACCTCCACGTGGTCCTCTCCAACCCGGCGGTGCGCCGGGAAGAGCGCACCGCCGTGGTGCAGGCCATCGCCGATAAGGCCGGCTGGCCCCAGCTCTTTCGCAACTTCGTGCTCCTCCTTTTGGACAAGGACCGGCTCCTCCACATCGGGGCGATCCACGAGTCCTTCCAGGCCATGCAGGACGAGAAAGAGGGGCGAATCCAGGGAAGCGTGACCAGCGCCGTGGCGCTGACCGACGCCCAACTCGAAAAGATCCGCCACCAGCTCAAAGAGCTGACCGGCAAAGACGTCCTCCTCACCGCTGAGGTGGACGAAGAAGTCATCGGCGGCGTCGTCGCCCGGGTCGGGAGCACCATCTACGATGGCTCCATCCGCACCCACCTGCAGCGACTCCGTGAAGCGATCCTCAAAGAAGTGTAACCGTTGCCAAGGATTACGAGCAGATGGACATCAACATCGAAGAGATCAGCTCCATCATCAAAAGCCAGATCGAGGACTACGATCAGCGGATCGAGGTCAGTGAGACCGGTACGGTGATCTCCGTCGGTGACGGGATCGCCCGGATCTACGGTCTGGAGAGCGCCATGGCCGGGGAGCTCCTGGAGTTCCCCGGAGAGGTCTACGGGATGGTGCTGAACCTCGAGGAGGCCAACGTCGGTGTGGCCCTCCTCGGAGACGACCGTCAGATCGTCGAGGGCGACGAGGTCCGCCGGACCAACCGCATCGTCGACGTCCCCATCGGGCCCGCCCTGGAAGGCCGGGTGGTCAACGCCCTGGGCCAGCCCATCGACGGCAAAGGCCCCATCGACTCCGACACCCGGAGCCGGATCGAGGTGAAGGCCCCGGGGATCATCCCCCGGCAGTCCGTCCACGAGCCCATGCAGACCGGCCTGAAGGCCATCGACTCCATGGTGCCCATCGGACGAGGCCAGCGGGAGCTGATCATTGGCGATCGCCAGACCGGCAAGACCGCCGTGGCCATCGACACGATCATCAACCAGAAAGAAACGGGCGTGAAGTGCATCTACGTGGCCATCGGCCAGAAAGAGTCCACCGTGGCTCAGACCGTAGAGCGCCTTGAGAAGTCCGGCGCCATGGCCTACACCACGGTGGTCTCCGCCACGGCGGCCCAGCCTGCGCCCCTGCAGTTTTTGGCCCCCTACGCCGGCGTCACCATGGGCGAGTACTACCGGGACAACGGCCAGCACGCGCTGATCATCTACGATGACCTCTCCAAGCAGGCTGTCGCCTACCGGGAGCTCTCCCTGCTCCTGCGTCGACCGCCGGGACGGGAAGCCTACCCCGGGGACGTGTTCTACGTTCACAGCCGGCTTCTGGAGCGGGCCGCCAAGATGAGCGAAGAAGAGGGCGGCGGGAGCCTGACGGCCCTGCCGATCATCGAGACCCAGGCCGGTGACGTGTCGGCCTACATCCCCACGAACGTGATCTCGATTACGGACGGCCAGATCTTCCTGGAGACCAGCCTCTTCTACGCCGGTGTTCGCCCGGCCATTAACGTCGGTATCTCCGTGAGCCGCGTCGGTGGTAGCGCTCAGATCCCGGCCATGAAGAACGTCGCCGGTACCCTCCGGGTGGACCTGGCTCAGTACCGGGAGCTCGAGGCCTTCAGCCAGTTCGCCTCGGATCTCGACAAAGAGACCCAGGCTCAGCTCGCCAAAGGGGAGCGGCTGGTGGAGATCCTCAAGCAGAAGCAGTACCAGCCCCTGGACGTGGCCAAGCAGGTCCTGTTGATCTTCGCCGCCAACGCGGGCTTCTTGACGGAGCTCCCCGTGTCGTCTCTGGCGGCCTACGAGGCCGATCTCTACGACTTCGCCGAAGGTCAGGACCCGGAGCTCTGGGACAAGATCAAAGGGGATAAGAAGTTCGGCAAGAAGGCCAAGACCGACGCTCAGTCCGACGTCACGGCCCACGTGGTAAAGATCCTCGACGAGTACACGGGCAACTTCAAGGCCACCCTCGAAGACGCCGCCGCCGAGTGATCGCGACCCTCCGGAGAACTCCATGCCGAATCTCAAGGACATCCGAGTCCGCATCGCCTCGGTAAAAAACACCCGCAAGATCACGAAGGCCATGAAGATGGTGGCCTCCGCCAAGCTTCGTCGGGCCCAGGAGCGAATGCAGTCCTCTCGCCCCTACGCCGTGAAGATGGGCCAGGTGATCGCGAGCCTCGCGTCGCGGGTCGAGGAGGGCACCCACCCGCTCCTGGATCCCCGGGAGGAGCGATCGTCGATCCTGGTGGTGGTGATCACCAGTAACCGGGGCCTCTGCGGGGGCTTTAACACCAACCTCTTGCGAGAGGTGGACCGGTTCCTCGACGATCGCGAGGTCGCCGGCGAGCAGATCCACATCGTCACCGTGGGCCGTAAAGCCCACGACCACTTCAAGCGATCTCGCCATGAGGTGGTGGCCAACCGCTCCGAGCTGATCGGAGACGTGACCTTCAAGAAGGCCCAGAAGGTGGCCCGAGGGTTCATCAACGACTTCATGGAGAAGCAGTACGACGCCGTCTTCCTCTGCTTCAACAAGTTCGTCTCCGCCATCGCTTCGGACCGGATCATCGCCCCCGTGCTGCCCCTGTCCATGGATCACGAGGACTTCGGCGGCGACGACGACGACGACGCGATCACCGTCACGGGCTCCGGGGAGTTCATCTACGAGCCCGACGTCGAGACGCTTTTGGGTCGGCTCTTGCCGAGCCACGTGGAGCTACAGTTTATGCAGGCCCTCTACGAGTCGGAGGCCAGCGAGCACGCCGCCCGGATGACCGCGATGGACAACGCGACGAACAACGCCGGCGACATGATCGACTCGCTGACCCTGCAGTATAACCGGGCCCGGCAGGCCTACATTACCCGAGAAATTGTCGAAATCGTCAGTGGCGCCGAATCCCTGAAAGGCTAGACCCTCAAGGGCTAAGTCGCTGAATAAAAGGCTAAACACCAAGGAGTCCCCCATGGCCGCAGAACCGGTGAACACAGAAAGCACGCTCAAGACGGGCGTGGTCAAGCAGGTCCTCGGACCCGTCGTCGACGTGGCCTTCCCCGTCGACGCCGTACCCGAGCTCTTGACCTCCCTGTCGATGACCAACCCGGGGATCTCCGACGCCGAGGACAACCTGGTGCTCGAGGTGGCCCTCCACCTCGGCGAAGGGGTGGTCCGGACCATCGCCATGGACACCACGGACGGTCTGGTCCGGGGCATGGAGGTCCGCAACTCGGGCAACCCCATTCAGGTGCCCGTGGGCCCCGAGGTCCTCGGTCGGATCCTGAACGTCACCGGTCAGCCCATCGACGAGATCACCATCATGGATCTCAACGACGGCACCATGGTCCGGGGGATCCTCACCGAAGAAGGGGAGACCTCCTACACCCTGAAGGTCCGGGACCCCAAGCACGTCCACGACCTGGAAGAGAAGGTGATCTCCAAGACCAACGTCAAGGAGATCCGGACCCTGGAGACCTCCGAGGTCCTCCCCATCCACCGACCGGCCCCGGCGTTCGAAGAGCAGGCCGGGAGCACCGAGATGTTCGAGACGGGCATCAAGGTCGTCGACCTCCTCGCCCCCTACGCTCGGGGCGGTAAGGTCGGCCTCTTCGGTGGCGCCGGGGTGGGCAAGACGGTCCTGATTCAGGAGCTGATCAACAACGTCGCCCAGGAGCACGGCGGGTACTCCGTGTTCGCCGGCGTCGGCGAGCGGACCCGTGAAGGGAACGACCTCTACTTCGAGATGATGGAGTCCGGGGTTCTGGGAGCCAACGGCGACTGGTCGACCTCCAAGGTGGCCCTGATCTTCGGTCAGATGAACGAGCCTCCGGGAGCCCGTGCCCGGGTCGCCCTCTCGGCGCTGACCATCGCCGAGTACTTCCGGGACACCGAGGGGCAGGACGTGCTCCTCTTCGTGGACAATATCTTCCGGTTCACCCAGGCCGGCTCCGAGGTCTCGGCACTCCTGGGCCGGATCCCCAGCGCCGTCGGTTATCAGCCGACGCTCGCCACCGAGATGGGCGCTCTTCAGGAGCGGATCACCTCGACGAAGAAAGGGTCGATTACGTCGGTGCAGGCCATTTACGTGCCCGCTGACGACCTCACCGACCCCGCTCCGGCGACCACCTTCGCTCACCTCGATGCCACGACGGTCCTCTCCCGGCAGCTCGCCAGCCTGGGGATCTACCCCGCCGTGGATCCGCTGGACTCCAACAGCCAGATCCTCTCCCCCGAGGTGGTCGGCGAGGAGCACTACGAGGTGGCTCGTAAGGTTCAAGAGGTGCTCCAGCGGTACAAAGAGCTCCAGGACATCATCGCCATCCTCGGGATGGACGAGCTCTCCGAAGAGGATAAGCTCGTGGTGGCTCGGGCCCGAAAGATCCAGCGGTTCTTGTCCCAGCCCTTCCACGTGGCCGAGCAGTTCACCGGGATGCCCGGGACCTACGTGAAGCTCGAGGACACCATCGCCGGGTTCAAGGCCCTGATCAATGGCGAGGTCGACGACCTCCCGGAGCAGGCCTTCTACCTGGTGGGGACTCTCGACGACGCTCGCGCCAAGGCCGAGACCCTGTTGACCTAAAGTACTTCTTCACCAAGGTGTGAACGATGGCCGAAAAACTGCTCCTCGAAGTGGTCACCCCGGAGCGCGCCGTGCTCCGGGAGAGCGTCGACGACGTGGTCTTGCCCGGGGAACTCGGACAGATGGACGTGTTCCCGGGCCACTTGCCCCTCTTGACCAGCCTGACCGTAGGTCAGATGGTGATCACCGCCGACGGCAAGCAGCGGTACCTCTTGATCGATCAGGGGTTCGCCGAGATCGCCGACGACCGAGTCACGGTGCTCACCGAGTCCTGCGATGGCGCCAGCGATATCGACGTGGAGCAGGCCAAGCGAGCTCTGGAAGAGGCCGAGGCCCGGATCAAGGAGCTCGAGACCATCTCCACCGCCGACGTGATCGAGGAAGAGACCTTCGAGAAGCACCGCCTGGCCCTGAAGCGACAGCGTATGCGCCTGGCCTTCGCCGAGGAGCGAGCCGGCGATGACTGAGAGAGTCTAAACCACCCAGCGAGGGATCGATGGCCGCCACTCATCTGTTTCAACGGATCCTGTCGACGTGGCGCGCCACGGTGATCGATCTGGGGCTCTACGCCCTGATCATCATCGTCCTGAGCACGGCTGTGGTTTCGGCTCCCCGGCTTTTGCTGGACGGGGCCATGGGGATGATCCTCACCGTCCTGATCGGGATCCCCGTGGGGATCGCCTCCTATGTCGCCCAGATCGGCGGATATATCGTCGTCGACGACTACCTGGAGGATGGCGAGGTCTCCGTGGGTCGGTCCCTGGACCGGATCGCCGAGCGGACGCCCACGATCCTGGGGGCCATCTTCCTGCTCACCGCCGTCGGCGTGGTGGGTTCCTTCCTGCTGATGATCCCCGTGATCATCGCCTCGATCTTCTCGCTGATCTATCTCCCCTGCGTAGCCACCTCCGGATACGGCCCGATCAAGAGTATCGGCGAGTCTATGCGTTTGATCGGCAAGCAGCCGATTTCGCTGGTGGTCCTGCTGATCATGGTGACCGCGGTGATCATGATCGCCACGATCCTCTACGTCGCCGTGATCCTGGGCGTCACCACCCTGGCTGGCCCGGAGGGGATGGTGATGGCCTTCGGGATCGCCGGCGCCGCCGCGATGGTCGGAGTGTTTTTGATCGCCCCCCTGGTGTGGTCGGCGTCGATGGTGGTCTACCGGGATATGGCCTATGGCGAGGACCTCTTGGAAACTCGCGAGGCCCACGCGACGGTCGAGGCCGAGCCCGAGCCCGAGGTGGCCTCGCCCAACCCGGACGCTCCGTCCCGGACCGCTCAGTTCGCGGTCAAGCCGATCACCATGGAGCTGGAGTCTGTGTCCGGGCCAGGGCCGGGCTCCCGGCCGGCGCCGAAAGCGCCTCCCGTGGCTCCCTACTCCACGGACGCCACCGAGGACGTGGTCGAGCGGGACGCCGACTTCGTCGGGTTCGACAACACCCAGGAGTTCCGGGCGTTCTACGACGACGAGGAGAATCGGTTCCAGGGGTTTGGGGATTTCGAGACGGAGGACGGAGGTCAGGGGTCGGAGGACGGATCTGACGACGATCCTCGGGGGTAGTCCCGCTCCTCCCTGGTCATCTCCCGAACGTGTGGGCGGCGCGGACGACCCCTCCGCCCTTCGGGCACCTCCCCGCAGGCGGGGAGGGGTTCACGGGCTTCGCTGTTTCCTTCGGGGTTCGCGATCCTCTCTCGTACGTTCGGGCGGCGCGGACGACCCCTCCGCCCTTCGGGCACCTCCCCGCAGGCGGGGAGGGGTTCACGGGCTTCGCTGTTTCG
>SKON01000318.1 GCA_007120035.1 Myxococcales bacterium | reverse complement strand
GCGGGGAGGTGCCCGTAGGGCGGAGGGGTCGTCCGCACCGCCCGGACCTACGAGTTGATCGCGAACCCCGGAGGAAACAGCGAAGCCCGAGAACCCCTCCCCGCGTGCGGGGAGGTGCCCGAAGGGCGGAGGGGTCGTCCGCACCGCCCGGACCTACGAGTTGATCGCGAACCCCGGAGGAAACAGCGAAGCCCGAGAACCCCTCCCCGCCTGCGGGGAGGTGCCCGTAGGGCGGAGGGGTCGTCCCGCGCCGCCCGAACGTTCACCCCCCCGCGAACCCCCGAGGAAACAGCAAAGCCCGTGGCCCCCTCCCCGCCTGCGGGGAGGTGCCCGTAGGGCGGAGGGGTCGTCCGCACCGCCCGGACCTACGAGTTGATCGCGAACCCCGGAGGAAACAGCGAAGCCCGAGAACCCCTCCCCGCTCGCGGGGAGGTGCCCGTAGGGCGGAGGGGTCGTCCCGCACCGCCCGGACCTACGAGCCGATCGCGAACCCACCCACTAACCATCTTGCCACCACCTCCCCTTCACCGTAGACTGCGGCGACTTTGCACACTCTCGGCAGTGAGACCGGCATGCACCTCAAACCCTCGACGCTGAAGTATCGCGTCCTCTCGATCCTGGCGTGGTTCGTCTTCGGATTCTGCACCACCGTCATCGTCACGGGCTTCGTCATCGGCTCCCCCGACGATATCTCCGCCCAGGAAGCCCCCCAGGCCGACGAGCCCCCCGAGGCCGATCCCCTCCCGGAAGCCGACGAACTCCCCCAGGAAGCAGAGGCCACCGACGACGCCCCCGAGGCCGCCGAAGAACCAGACCCCTCCGACGACACCCCGGAAGCCTCCGACGACACCCCCGAAGCCTCCGACGACGCCGAGGCCATCGAAGAGGCCACCACCGAAGACGCCCGCGGCCCCCCCGAAGCCGAAGAAGCCACAGACGCCGCGCCCCAGCAGATCATGCTCGGCGAAATGGAAGACGACACCCCCTTCCTCCAGAAAGCCATCAGCTTCCTGGGCATCTTCGCCATCCTCTTCGTCGCCTGGCTCCTCTCCAACAACCGCCGCCGAGTCAACTGGCGCCTCGTCGCCGTCGGCGTCGGCCTCCAGCTCGCCTTCGCCATCTTCATCTTCTACTTCCCCGGCGGTGAGCACGTCTTCGACGCCGCCACCCAGGCCGTCCGCAAGCTCCTCGAGTTCACCGATGTGGGCTCCAGCTTCATCTTCTCCAGCTTCGTCACCGGGGACTGGGAGGCGGGCCTGATCAACTTCAGCTTCGCCGTCCTCCCCACGATCATCTTCTTCAGCGCCCTGATGACCATCCTCTACCACCTGGGCGTAATGCAGAAGCTGGTCCACGTCTTCGCCCTGGCGATGCAGAAGACCATGAACATCTCCGGCGCCGAGAGCACCAGCGCCGCAGCCAACATCTTCGTGGGACAGACCGAAGCCCCCCTGGTGGTCAAGCCCTTCGTCAAAGACATGACCATGTCGGAGCTGATGGTCGTGATGACCGGCGGCTTCGCCACCGTCGCCGGCGGGGTCCTGGCCATCTACGTGGGGATGATGGACTCCTTCTTCCCCGACATCGCCGGCCACCTCATCGCCGCCAGCGTGATGAGCGCCCCGGCGGCCCTGGTCATCGCCAAGGTAATGTACCCCGAGACCGATACCCCCTTGACCATGGGCAAGCTCGAGGTCACCGACCTCAGCGACGACGTCAATGTCCTCGACGCCGCCAGCCGCGGCGCCGCCGAAGGCCTGAAGCTGGCCCTGAACGTGGGGGCCATGCTCCTGGCCTTCATCGCCCTGATCGCCATGATCAACTACATGATGGGCTTCCCCAGCCTCATGTATAACCAGAACCTCCTGGCCACCCTCACCGACTACTACCTGGCCCAGGGCCTGACCATCCCCGAGGGCTGCGCCGCCGACGTCGCCGACGAGGCCGTCCACGGCTGCGTCACCGCCATGCAGGCCGCCGCCGCCTCGGCCCCCCAGTCCTGGGTGGCTCCCATGATCACCATGCAGGACATCTTCGGGTGGATCTTCTGGCCCTTCGCCTTCGTGATGGGCGTCCCCGTCCAGGACTGCTTCACCATCGGCCAGCTCCTCGGCGAGAAAATGGTCATCAACGAGCTGGTCGCCTACGCCAGCCTCCAGCAGATCCTCATGGACCCCGAGCACGTCCTGGAGCCCCGGTCCGTGGTGATCGCCACCTACGCTCTCTGCGGCTTCGCCAACTTCGGCTCCATCGGCATCCAGCTCGGCGGCATCGGCGGCATCGCCCCCAGCCGAAAGCAGGACTTGGCAAAGATCGCGCTTAAGGCCATGATCGGTGGGACCCTGGCGGCGTTCATGACCGCCACCATCGCCGGGATCTTGATCTAATCCCTTCCGGGCTCCACGGACGGAGCCCCCCGGATCTTCCCGAACCGCCACAAGGAGTCATCGTGACCAAGCCCGCCCCGCCCGCCTCTCTCTACGACCGGGCCCACGCCACAGCCAAGGGCATCCAGTCCCGCCTGAACAACCCTCCCAAGATCGCCATGATCCTCGGAAGCGGCCTGGGCGCCCTGGCCGACGAGCTCGATCACGCCACCCGCATCAGCTACGCCGAGATCCCGGGCTTCCCGGTCTCCAAAGTCCAGGGCCACGCCGGCCAGCTTGTCTGCGGCCGCCTCGAAGGCATCGACGTCGCCGTCATGCAGGGCCGCGCCCACTACTACGAGGGCTGGTCCATGGAGGAGGTCACCTTCCCGGTCCGGGTCTTCTCCCTGATGGGCATCAATCATCTGGTGGTCACCAACGCCGCCGGCGGCGTGAATCCCGACTTCTCCGAGGGGGACCTGATGCTGATCCGGGACCACCTCAACCTCACCGGCGAAAACCCTCTCCGGGGCCCCAACCACGAGTCCTTCGGGCCCCGGTTCCCCGATATGAGTGACCCCTACGACAAGCACCTCCGCGAGAAGGCCCACGCCGTGGCCCGATCCCTGTCGATCGACCTGAAAGAAGGGGTCTACGCCGGTGTCGGCGGTCCCAGCTACGAGACCCCCGCCGAGGTCCAGATGATCGGCCGGGTCGGCGGCGACGCCGTCGGCATGTCCACCGTCCCCGAGGTGATCGTCGCCAACCACTGCAGCATGTCCGTCGCCGGCATCAGCTGCATCACCAACATGGCCGCCGGTCTCGGCAACGAAACGCTCACCCACGACGAGGTCAAGGAGACCGCCGACCGAGTCCGCGACACCTTCATCAGCCTCGTTCACGGCCTGGTCGCCGAGATGGCCCCCCTCCTCTGAGATCATCTGTCTGCCCGCACCACACCCCTTCATCGAGTGCTCCATGAGCGACACCCCTGACACCATCTCCGACGAGACCTGGGCCGCCCTGATCGACGCCGCCTC
>SKON01000212.1 GCA_007120035.1 Myxococcales bacterium | reverse complement strand
GGGTGCGGGCGGCCATGGCGTCGGAGCCGCTGTGGGGCTCGGTGAGGGCGTAGGCGGAGATCACCTCGGCGGTGGCGAGCTTGGGGAGCCAGTGCTCTTTCTGGGCCGGGGTGCCGAAGTAAAGGAGTGGCCAGAGACCGATGCCGGTGTGGGCGCCGTAGGTGACGGCCCACCCGGAGTAGGAGGCCAGGTTTTCGGTGACGATCATGCTGGTGGTCTTGTCCACCTGGAGGCCGCCGTAGGCTTCGGGGATGTCGATCATCAGGAGGCCGACGTCGGCGGCCTTCTTGAGGATGTCGACCATCTTGTCGAAGTCCTGGTGCTCGAGGTCCTCGATGTGGGGGTAGACCTCGCGCTCCATGAAGGTCTTTGCGGTGTCGGCGAACATCCGCTGATCTTCGGTGAAGTCCTCGGGGGAGAAGACCTTCTCGGAGCCCACTTCGCCGATGAGGAAGGAACAGCCGCGGGGAGGTTTATCGGTCATCGCGCTTTCTCCAGAATCCAGAACACCCTGGGGGTAATGAATGACTCTTCATTCACCTGGTACTGTACGCACAAGGGTCGGTCGGGGCAAGGGGCGGGTGGGTGTTTGGTGACGACCGGGGGACCCCGTGGTAGGGTCGAAGATCGAGCCTTGGACCGAGATCATCCCCGAGGAGTCTATGACATCCCGAATCTGGCTGAAGAACGCGACGGTGGTGACGATGAACCCGAAGCGGGAGATCCTGGAAGGAGATCTCCTGATCGACGACGGGCGGCTCGTCGCCGTGGGGGAGGTCGACGAAGAGGCGGCCGAGGGAGCTGAGGTGCGGGATCTGACGGGCCATGTGGTGATGCCGGGGTTCGTGCAGTGCCATATCCACCTCTGCCAGACCCTGATGCGCAACCACGCCGACGATATGGTGTTGATCGACTGGCTGCGGCGTCGGATCTGGCCCTATGAGGCGGCGCTCTCGGAGAAGACGCTGCACGTGAGCGCACGGGTGGGGCTGGCGGAGCTGATCCGGGGGGGCACGACGGCGATCCTGGATATGGGGACCGTGCACCACACGGACGCCATCGGGGAGGCCGTGAAGGAGTCGGGGATCCGGGCTCATATCGGCAAGTGCATGATGGACTTTGGCGATGAGGTGCCGGGGCCGATGCGGGAGGTCACCGCCGAGAGTGTGCGGGAGAGTCTGCGGTTGCACGAAGTGTGGCACGGGGCGGCGGAGGGGCGGATTCGATATGCCTTCGCGCCGCGTTTCGCGGTGAGCTGCACAGAAGACCTGCTGCGGCAGGTCGGGGAGGCGGCGGCCGACCTGAAGTGCCATATTCACACCCATGCCTCGGAGACGGAGTTCGAGAACGAGTTCACCCGCGAGCGTTACGGGGTGAGCAATATCTCGTTTCTGGAGGACGTGGGGATCACGGGAGGCCGGAGCGTGCTGGCCCATGGGGTCCACGTGGACGACGATGACTGCCGGATCCTGGCGGACACAAGGACGGCAATCTGCCACTGCCCGTCGAGCAACCTGAAGCTGGCCAGCGGGATCGCGAATATGGTGCGGTATGACGAGCTCGGGGTGCGGGTGGCGCTGGGGGCCGACGGGGCCCCGTGCAACAACAACCTGGACGCCTTCATCGAGATGCGGCTGGCGGCGCTCTTGCAGAAGCCCTTCCACGGGCCGCGGGCCATGCCGGCGATGCGGGTGCTGGAGCTGGCGACGATCGACGGGGCCCGAGCCCTGGGGTGGGAGGAGGAGATCGGATCGCTGGAGGTGGGGAAGTCGGCGGATCTGGTGGTGATGAACCTCGACGACGACCCCGGGTGCGGGCCCGGCGGGGACGTGGCGGCTCGGATCGTGTACACGGCGCAGAAGCATAACGTGCGGCAGGTCTACGCATCGGGGCGGCTCCTCGTGGACGGCGGAGAGCTCGTCGACGAGGACCCCTCGGCCCTCATGGCAGAAGCCCGAGAGGCTCGCCGCACCGTGGCCGCCGAGATGGAGCAGTACCTTCCCTGAGCAGTCAAAGCAGACCATGGAACTACGAGAGCTCGCCAGGAGGATCCTCGACGGGGGTCGATTGGAAGATAAGTACTTCTTTCCCGACGATCCCGGGGTGCTGGCCGACGAGGTTCGGGGACCGGCGATGCCCTGGGAGCCGCCGGCGCGATGCCCGGAGCTTCAGATCGCGCCCCGGGGAGAGCGGTTGAAGTTCCCGAGTCCCCAGAACCTGGGGGACCCGGAGATGGCGGTCCGGGCGCTTCATACGTTCGCGAATCACGAGCTGATGGCGGTCGAGCTGATGGCCTGGGCGCTGGTGGCCTATCCAGAGGCGCCGGCGGAGTTTCGGGCCGGGATGGTGCGGCTTTTGCGGGACGAGCAGCGGCATCTGCGGCTCTACGCGGACCGCATCGAGGAGCTCGGCGGCCGGTTCGGGTCGCTGCCGATGAACGACCACTTCTGGCGGTGCGCCGCGGATCTGACGACCCCTATGAAGTGGATCTGCGCGATGAACCTGACCTTCGAGCAGGGGAACCTGGACCACGCGCCCCATTTTGCGGAGCACTTCCGGACCTGCGGCGACGAGAAGACCGCCGAGCTTTTGGATGTGATCTTCGAGGACGAGATCCACCACGTGGGGTTCGGGGTGCGGTGGCTGAAAGAATTTAAGGATCCCGAGCAATCTCTCTTTGAAGCCTACGTGGAAAACCTTACCTTCCACAACGAACCGGAGCGGGCCCGTGGCGAGGGGTATCGTCGCGACGCCCGGCGCCGCGCCGGATTCGATGAGTCGTTCATCGCCGCCCTGGCGGACCTCTAGAGACGTCGAGACCAAGATGAAGCCCGATCCCCAGCCGAAACGGCCGTTGAAGAAAGACGCCGAGTACATGCGCAAAGCCTATCTGTATACGGCGATCCTCTTCGTGATCGCCGGGATCGGGGCCACGATCCTGGCGTTTCGGATCATTCAGATCGAGAGCATGGAAGAGCCCGCCGCCATCGAAGAGATCGAAGCCGAAGAGGACGAGTGAGTTGCCACTGCGGCTCGCCGGGGGTACCCTCGGCGAGCTATGAAGGTGCATTTCATCACATTCGGCTGTAAGGCCAATCAGTACGACACGGAGCGGTTTCGCCAGGAGCTACAGGCCCGTGGCGTGGAGGTCGTCGACGACGCCGAGAGCGCCGACGCCTGCGTGATCAACACCTGTACGGTGACGAATAACGCCGACGCGACGGCGCGGCGGGCGGTCCGGCGGGTGCGAAAGGAGAACCCGGGGGCTCGGATCGTGGTGGCCGGGTGTTCGGCGGCCCTGCGGCCGGAGATGTTCGAAGAGATGAAGGGGGTCACAGGCGTCGTGGGAGGTCACGATCCGGTGCAGGTCGCCGACGCCGTGGCGCCGGAGTCGCCCCTGTTGGAGCTCCACGAAGAGCCCATCGGCGGCGC
>SKON01000291.1 GCA_007120035.1 Myxococcales bacterium | reverse complement strand
TCACCAACGCCTCCCCTTGCTCCCGAAGCCACGGCGCCAGGGCGATCAAGAACTGCACCGCCGCCAGAGAATCCCGACCAGAGCCCTGACCGTGGTATGTGATCTCCAGCGTCTGCGTGGCCGTTTTTGCCTCCACATCGCCCTGAAGCCCCACCCGAAGCGCCGGCTCCAGCGCCTCCTCGACACGACCCACCAACCCGTCGAATCCGGCGTCCGACTCATCGAAGACCAGGACCAACCCGCCGGCCGGGACCGGCGCCAGCACGTCCAACGCATGAACCCCGGTCGGCACAGGCCTCAGCTCTCCGCGCAGATCCGCCCACCGGGGCGCCTCCGGCCACAGGGGCACGACCCCCTCCCCGACCCCGATCGTCGAGGCGTCTACCACGAGCCTCCCGTCGGCGGGGATCTCGAACCCCGCGGGCTCATCGAGGACCTCGATCGCCACCCCGGGCCGCACCCATGTCGGCACCTCGGGCATCCACGCCTCCACCCTGCGGCGGCCCAGAAGCCTCCGAACCACGGCGAAGATCACCTCCCCGGAGTCGGACTCCATCCGCACCGCGGCGCCGACCTCAGGCACGGGATCGCTGACGACCAGGCTCAATCTCAGCCCCGCCACCGCCTCCACCTGTGGTGACGGCTCCTCAAAACCCTCGATGTCTTTGGGATCGATCATTTCTGAAAGTCGATCAGCCAGCCAAACTCCAGGAGGAGCTCCTCGCCGACGGTCTCGAGCACGGCCTCGCTCTCGTGGGTCATCGTAGCCAGGTCCACAAAGTCTCGAAACTTCCCGGCGTCGCCGACCTCTCCGGGATGAACCTCCGTCACGGTGAGCCCCTCCACCACCTCGCCGATGGCCAGGAGCTCCCCGAGCACCTCGTCGGCCCGGTCCTTGCGGCGGTCCACGCGCACCGTCCAGCTCGTCATGAGCTCACTCTTCCAGCTCTTCGGCGAGCTCCTCGGAGAGCTCCTCGGCGGTGGGCTCGTGGCCGTTGGCCCGGAGCTCGATCCGCTCCTCCGCCCACTCCCGAAGGCTCTTGGCTTTGTCGTCCAGAGCCTGCTCCAAGAACTCCTGGCCTTTGAACTTCTCACCCAGGATATACGCCCGCTTTCGCACCGCCGTATCCGGGAGGTTCGCCGCCTTCTTCAACAGGCTGATCCGAACCTCGGGCTCGATCTCATCCCACTCCTCGTTCAGAAGATCCAGAGCACCGCTGGCCACATGGGCGCCGCCGTGGCCCCGCACCGTGTTGGGCTTCAACAGCCGGGTCAAGAGCTCCAGGGGCTCCTTGCCCAGCCGGGCCAACCACACCACCGAGAGCCGCCGCACGGCCCCCGGCAAGAACCGGATCGACAGCCGATCCTGCTCCTGCTCGGTGGTCTCCAGCGGGTGCTCGTACTCTCCCCGCGGGAAGGGAATCGCCATCTCCACCACGATCTGACAGATCTCGCGCTTCAGGCTCTTATTCAGCCCGTTGAGCTCCATCAGGTGGTTGAAGATCTCTCGCCCCTGGTCGCCGATGGCCTCCTTGGCCGTGAGGATCATCAGGATCAACTCGATCGTCTGATCCCGCTCGATCCGCGGGATCCGGAAGATCCCATCGCAGGCCGGCAGGATAAACTCCGTGGGCTCCACGTAGTTATCGGTCAACCGCGGCAGCCAGATCAGCCCCTTCCGGAGCCCCAGGTAGTCCTCGAAGCTCAACAGCGACTGGTCCGCCAACCACGAGGCCAACTGAAAGAGCCCCGGCCCCGGCTCCTGCCCCTTGTCCAGGTGCATGTTGATCTGAAGCACGGCGTGGCACAGCTTCTCTTTGACGTGCGCCGAGATGCCGTGGGCCGCCACCACCCGCTGGGCGAAGAGACCCAGGTAGTAGGGATACTGAAGATAACGCCACAATCGCTCGTCGCCGCCGCCGGCACCGGGATAGTCGGTGCCCTTGGACAGGGCCGCTACGGCCATGTCCACCAGACGAGGAACTTCTTCATCGGGAGCGTCGAGATGGCGTTTCAAGAAGATGTTTGTGTCCAATGCGAGGTCCTTCGATCCGGAAATTCCCTTGTCAGGATCAACCCTTCGGCCGTACAACCGGCAGTAGCCACGGGTTATTCGCAGCGCCCGTACAACGGGGCTCTGGCGAAACTGCGCCCATGGTTGCGAGTGCCCATAACACGGGACCCCAGGGATGACAACCGGGAGCCCACCTGTTCCGTCTACGGCAAGGCCGGCGATCCCACCGACATCAAGGTGCTCCCATGATAGACCACAACAGCGACGAAGAACTCATCGAACAGCTCCGTCGCCAGGACCGCGCCCAAAAACGGCGGGTGATCATCATCGTCCTGGTGGTCGCCGCACTCCTCGGCGCCCTCGGCGCCTGGCTCGCCACCGGCGGCCGGGCCCACCTCACCCCCATGCTCGACGTCGACGCCTCCGAACAAGAACTCGCCGCCCGATCCAACGATCCCATCTGCCTGTCCATCCTCGACGACGTCCGGAAGGCCGCCGCCGACTGGTCCACCGAAGAGCCCCGCATGGAAGAGGACCTCTGGACCGATGACGAGGAGGCCCACCACGAGATCGTCGAGATCGCCCGCCAGTTCTCCGCCCGCATGGAAGAGCTCAAAGGCCGCGTCGATGACGCCAACCTTCGCATCCCCGAGTCTCGATCCCAGATGCGCGAATGGTTCGACAACCAGATCCACGAGTTCGGCCTCATCGAGGCCATGGCCGATCGCCAGATCAAGCTCCTCAACGACGAAGAGGTCGAAGAACGCGCCGGTCTCTGGGAGACTCCTGAGGAGCTCCGCGACCAGGTGCTCTTGACCATCGACGATAATTTCGAGGAATTCCGGGTCTGGGCGGCCTCCGTCGGATACCCCTGCGGCGAAGCCCGTGATTAACGTTCGCTTCTGCTCTATACTCGGCCAGGTTCAGTCCGGCCCGTGATGAGGAACTCGATGATTCAACGCCGTCTCCGCCCCGCTCTCTCTGCGCTCCTCCTCTGTCTGGTCGCCCTCTACGGGTGCCCCAATGACCCCGTGGACAATCAGGCCCAGCTCGACGCCGGCGAACCGGACGTCATCGAAGAGCCCGACGTCGAAGAAGAGATCTCCTGCAACCCCGGTGAGATTGTGGCCTGCGCCGGCGAAGAGCAGTCGGGGATCCTGGTCTGCAACGCCGACGGCGACGGCACCAACGCCGGCGAATGCCCCGGCGTCTCGGTCTGCCGCGACGAGGAGTGTGTCCAGGTCAACTGCCGCCCCGGCACGGGGATCTGCGACGGCCAACAGCCCCTGCGATGCGTCCCCGACGGCGAAGGCGACTACGAGTTCCAACCCCAGGAGAGCTGCGGCGACGGCGAAACCTGCGAAGCTGGTGTCTGCCTCGACCGGTGCGGCCTCGCCGAGCTCATCGACTCCTACGTGGGCTGCGAGTACTGGGCCGTAGAGACCGAGAACGTCCTCCTCTACCAGGACAGCCAGGGCAACCCGGCCGTCCCCGCCGCCAACCGCCCTCCCTTCGCCGTGGTCCTCGTCAACGACGAGACCGACGTCACCGCACAGGTCTCCATCTACGGCCCCGACGGTGAGCTCGCCGAAGCCATCTCCTCCCGGGAGGTCCACTCCTACCGCCAGAACCCCGGCGAAGAGTGGGTCACGGTCCACTCCGAGACCGTCAACGAAGCGGGCCAGCGCATCGCCGGCCCCCACTCCGGCCCCATCGACCGCATCGCTCTGCCCCCCAACGCCACCCTCACCCTGATCCTCCCCAATCAGGACATCCCCTTCGGCGAGTCCACCGTGACCTCCACGGCCTACCGGGTGGTGTCCACCCAGCCCGTGGTGGCCTATCAATTCAACCCCCTGTGCTGCAATTACAACTACACCAACGACGCCAGCCTCCTGATGCCCACCAGCGCCCTCACCGAGAACTACATGTTCATGAGCCACGCCGTGTGGGCCGGCGGCGCCACCAACCGCCTCCCCGACCCCCGATCCCCGACGATCACCGTGGTCGCCATGGAGGACAACACCGAGGTGGAGATCCGCCTCAACGGCACGGTCAATGACAACCAGGGCTACTCCGACATCATCTACCCCGTGCGCTCCGCCGACGGCATCGAAGGCCCCGACAGCTCCGGCGTGATGCGCGCCACCCTCAACGCCCACCAGGTCCTCAACGTCGCCGGCGCCGGCACGAGCCCCGTGGTCGACCTCACCGGGAGCCTGATCACGGCCTCCAAGCCCGTCAGCGTCTTCGGCGCCCACACCTGCACCAACATCCCCTTCACCTCGGCGGCCTGCGACCACCTGGAGTCCCAGCTCTTCCCCTTGGAGACCTGGGCGACCAACTTCATCGCCTCTCCGCTCAAGATCCGAAACCCCGACCCTCCCCCGGGCTCCCGGGAAGGCACGTACTGGAAGTTCCTGGCCCGTGAGAACAACACCTCCATCACGGTCACCACCTCCATCGCTCCCAGCGACGTGCTCCCCCCCAGCGGCGAAGGGGTCCCTCGATGCTCCGAGTTCTCCGCCTCCCCCGCCGATGGCGAGTTCACCCTCAACGCCGGCCAGTCCTGCGAGTTCGGCACCCGCCACCCCTTCCGAGCCCAGTCCAGCCGCCCCATCATGATCGGGGCCTTCATGAGCGGCCAGAACACCGTCTTTGACCAGGTCGACTGGGGCGACCACGCCGGCGACCCCTCGTTCTTCCTCCTCCCACCGGAGGAGCAATACCGGACGTCCTACACCTTCCTGACCCCTGCCACCTACTTCGTGAGCTACATCACGATCACCATGCGCACCGGCTTCGACATCGTCCTCGACGGCGAGGTCTTGGACCCCACCGACTTCGACCACGAGATCCTCGACGGCGGCACCCACATCATGGCCCACATCGAGGTCGAGCCCGGCCCCCACCAGATCTCCTCGAACATCCCCTTCGGCCTGATCGTCTACGGCTACGACAACTACGTCTCCTACGCTTACACCGGCGGCCTGGATCTGACGAAGCTCAACCCCCTTTGACCCATTCGATCCGGTTCCGGTTCGTGGGGGTATCCAGTGATGGCATTGTTCCGGGTCGCCCACGACGGTTCAAAACATGGTGGCGGAGCGGCCCCTTGGGGCCCGCGTAGCCCCACTAAATTATAGCCCCCGGGATTTTCCGGGGGTAGACCGTGGGGGTCCTGAACTCGGTGAGGAATGGACCCATCGCCAACCCGGACGCCTCGATCAATGCCCCCCGCGAACTACCCCACGAAAAACCGCCACGGCACCAGCCCAAAGATCCACAGATACCCCACGATCGCCGGCATCATCGTCAGGTTCATCCCCAGCGCCCGCCCCTCCACGCCTCTGGCGTAACCCCGGTAGAAGAGCACCCGGCCTACCCCAAAGAACACCACCGCCGCGGGGATCACCGCCAGGTAGTCGCCGCTCACCAACACGGAGAGCCCCAACAAAGCCGCGCTCAAGAGCGCCGCCTGCTCCAGGGTGTTCTGCAAGAACGCCGCCGGAATGGCGATCTTCTCGCTCGGCGGCCCCGCCGCCGAACCGCCGATATCCTCCGGCGAAAACCGCCGCCCCGTGGAGACCATCCCCACCCCGATCAGCACCCACACCCACAGGAAGACACTGGCCACCGCCGCAAACCCCAGCCTCTCGGCGAGCTCCGTGGGAAACTCAAACAAAAGGGGCAACCCGAAGTACCCACCCACGGCGACCAGAAGAAACACAAAGAAAACGATCGTCCCGACTCGCTGAATATGCTTGTCAGCCCGCTCCATGGCGGCCTCGTCGGGCTTCTCCAGATATCCCGGCTCTCCCACAACGAACTCCTCAGTCTCAAAGTAAGTCCTGAACAGCCTCCACAGCCCGCTCGAGCCGCTCCTCGAAGCTCCCCCGAATCACCACATAGGGCCGCCCTCGCTTCTTCAACTCCTCCTCGCACCGCTCGAAAAACTCCCGTCGCCCCTCAGGCAGGTACCGCTGCGGGTCCTCCACCCAGGGAACGTCCACGTCCAACAGGAGCGTCAGATCGTACCGCCGGCGGTCGGCCTCCTCCCGAATCCACTGCGGGCATTTCCCGAAGAGCACATCACTCCAGATCACCGTCGTCAACGTGTCGGTATCACAGAAGAGCACCCGATTGGCCTGCCTCGAAAGGGCCTCTTCGGCGGCGATCTGGCCCCGGCCGATGGCCTCGATGTCCTCGTACCCGCACTCCCCACCCTGCGACGCCAGCAAGGGTCGCGCGTACTCATGGACCGCCCGGGTCTGAAACCGCCGCGCCAGCTCAAAGGTCAGGGTCGTCTTCCCCGTGGACTCCGGTCCAAACACGCATACCCGCTTTGCGTAGTGCGCTCGCACGACGGGCGGCAAGAACTCCCACTGCCCCAGCGGGTCCGCTCGGATCGCCGTCGCCGACACGGGCACCACCTCCCGGGCGACGTCCACGGGCACAAACCGGGCCCCCACCTCCCCGGCGAGCCGCTCCCCATAGGCCTCCGACGCAAACACGAAGTCCAACTCCCGGCCGGCGTACCGCCACACCAGCTCCCGCCAGATCTCCCAGAAGTCGGGATGCTCCGACGGCTCCTGAGGCACCTCATCCCGCACGTCCACCACCCCCACCTCCGGCGGACAGCTCTCCCGCACCCACCGGTACCGCAGTCCCCCGTCGATGGGCTCCGCAGCCACCGAGCACACCAGCACGGTCAACTCATCGCAGTACCTCCGCGCGAAATCGATCGCGTAGAGATGCCCCCGGTGGAGGGGCATAAACTTCCCCAGGAGCATCCCTCTTGTGACCTCAGGCTCAACCATGACCTCTCACCCTCTCCAGTCTCCGCGACTCCTACTCTATCACAACCCCCCACAGTCACCTCACCACGAACCCCAGCGGACACAGCGAAGCCCCAAGCCCCCTCCCCGCCTGCGGGGAGGTGCCCGTAGGGCGGAGGGGTCGCTCGCACCGCCCGAACGTTCACCTCCGCGAACCCCAGCCGACACAGCGATGCCCCAAGCCCCCTCCCCGCCTGCGGGGAGGTGCCCGTAGGGCGGAGGGGTCGCTCGCACCGCCCGAACGTTCACCCCACCGCGAACCCCAGCCGAAACAGCGATGCCCCAAGCCCTCCCGGTCCGCACCGCCCGAACATTCACCCCACCGCGAACCCCAATTGACGCCCCACCGCGATCAGTGCCAAATTCACCCCATGAGCGACTCCACCTTCCTCGGCCCCTTCCAACTCCACGAGCCCATCGGCAAGGGCGGCATGGGCACAGTCTACCGCGGCGTCCATCGCATGACCGGCGTCGAGGTGGCCATCAAGGTGATCACCCGAGCCTCCACCGATCACCACCGCCAATTCTTCCAACGCGAGGTGCAGGCCCACGCCGAGCTCGTCCACCCGAACATCGTCTACCTCCTGGACTACGGCGAAGTACACCCCGTGGCCGCAGAGTCCACCGACCACCTCCTGGCGGGCAGCCCCTACATCGCCATGGAGCTCGCCGAAGGCGGCACCGTCGAGGACCTGCTCCCCCTGGACTCCTGGGACTCCCTCCGGTCGATCCTCGTGCAGGTCCTCCACGGCCTGGCCTTCGCCCACGCTCGCGACGTGGTCCATCGAGACCTCAAGCCCGAGAACCTCCTGGTCTTCCCCGACGCCACCGACCCCGACGCAGAGCCCACGATCAAGCTCACCGACTTCGGCATCGCCTACGCCGCTCGGGCCGAGACTCTAGACATGGGCAACCTGGGCACCATCGCCGGCACCTGCTTCTACATGCCCCCGGAGCAGATCTACGCCGAATGGCGCAGCTACGGCCCCTGGACCGACCTCTACGCCCTGGGCTGCATCGCCTTCGAGCTCGCCACAGGAGCGCGGCCCTTCACGGGGGCGAGCATCACCACCATCGCCATCGCCCACTGCGAAGCGACCCGACCTCCTGTCCAGGCCCACTTCGCCACCCCCGACGGCCTCGAGAACTGGATCCACAAAGCCATCGCCGTCGATCCCCGCGACCGGTTTCGCCGGGCCGCCGACGCCCTGGCCGGCCTCCTGGCCCTCGGGCCTGCGAGCCGCCCGGGAGTCGCGCCGACCCCTCGCCACCCCCGCGTCTCCTTACCCAGCGAGGAAGCCACGGCCATCCTGGACACCCTGGTCACGGGCGCCACCCGGGCGGACTCCTCGGAAGGACCCGGACCCTCCCAGGGCCGCCCGACCTCCGCCGCCGGACCACTCCCCACAGCCCCGGTGGCCATCGTCCCCGAGACCTGGCGCCGGGACCGGATCAGCCAGATCCCGGAACACCTGGTGGGCACGGGCCTGCAGCTCTTCAACCTCCGAGAGATCCCCCTGGCCGGCCGCGACCGAGAGCGAGACCAGATCTGGGATGCCCTGCGCGCCGTAGGCCAGGGTTACCCCCAGAAGCTCCTCGTCATCTCCGGCCCCGCCGGCGTCGGCAAGAGCCGCCTGGCGCGCTGGGCGACCCATCGAAGCCACGAGGTCGGCGCCTCCCAGGTCCTCCGCGCCGTCCACGCCGCCGGAAAGGGCCGCGGCGAGGGCCTGGCGAGCCTGGTTCAACAGGCCGTCCAGGGCTGGGAGCTGGACCGCAAGGGCTTCTACAACCACCTCCTGGAGATCCTACCTCCCCTGGGTGAGGTCGATCCCCATCGCGACGCCGACGCCCGGGCCCTCACCGAGCTCGTCCACCCCACCGGGACCGCCCCCCTGAGCGACGACGACCTGGCCCCCTTCCGATTCCAGAGCCCCACCCAGAAGTTCGCCCTCCTGGCCCGGTTCCTCCACCGCTACGCCGATCGTCCCCTCCTCCTCTGGCTCGACGACCTCCACGCCGGCTGGGAGACCCTGGGGTTTGTGGAGTACCTCCTCGAAGATCCCGAGATCCACCCACCGCTGTTGATCATCGCCACGGTCCGCTCCGACCTCCTCGCCGACGACGAGGTCCTTCGCCGCCGCGTCGACGGCCTGAGCGCCGAGTCCGACGGCCTCGTGCTGCCCCTCTCCCCCCTCAACCCCACGGAGCACCGGGAGTTCATCGATCGGGTCCTCCCCCTGGAGCGCCCTCTGGCCGAGGAGCTGGCCCGCAAGACCGAAGGCAACCCCCTCTTCGTCACCCACCTGCTCGGCGATTGGATCTCCAGCCACCGCCTCGAGGTCGGCCCCGACGGCTTCCGCCTCAGCCCTGGCGAAGAGATCGACGTCCCCGACGAGCTCCACGAGCTCTGGCTCACCCGCCTTCAAAAAGTGTTCGCCGCCGACAAAGACCGAGACCCACAACAATGCCTCCGAGCCATGGAGCTCGCCGCCGCCCTCGGACGAGAGGTGGACCTCGGAGAGTGGCGCTCCCTCCTCCACCGCGCCCAATGCCAGGTGGACGCCCGGATCATCCCCGACCTGATCACCCGGGGACTCGCCATTCGCACCGGCCACGGGTGGGCCTTCTCCCACGGCCTCCTCGTCGACAGCCTGAGCCGGCACGCCCGCGAGCACCGTCGATGGGCCCGCCACCACCATCACTGCGCCGAGATGCTCCTGGAGCGCTACGGCCTGACCCCGGCTACCGCCGGCCGCCGCGCCCACCACCGGCGCCTCTCCGGTGACCTCCAGGAGGCCCAGGCCGCCTACTTGCAGGAGATCCAGCGCCTCCGCGACCTCGGTGACATCCGCCTGCTGAACCAGAGCGTCGCCGCCCGGGCCGAAGTCCTCGACGACCTCCACCTCCCCGCCGACCACCCCCACCGCATCGACAATCTCCTCCACTCTTGCTTCGCCCGCATCAAAGCCGGCCAGATCGACCCCGCCGTCGACGACCTCCTCGAGGTGCTCGCGATCGCCGAGGAGACCGACCAGATCTCCTTCATCGCCAGAGCTTGCCAGCTCCTTGCCATCGCCATGCAACGTCGCGGCGAGCTCGACCAGGCCGTGACTTACTTACAGACCGGCCTGAAGCGATCCTCAGGCCTCGACGACCCGACCCTCGTCGGAAAGCTCGCCCTCACCCTGGGATGGATGTTCATCTCCCTGGGACAATACCAAGACGCCCTGCCACAGCTCCGCCTCGCCAGGACGCTTTTAGAGCATGGCGGCAACGAGCCATTTCGCCTCCGTTCCATCGCCGCCCTCGGATGGCACGCTCTCCTCCAGGGGAACCTCGACGAAGCCCGCAAGGTCTTCCAACCCCTCCTCCCCATCGTCGCCGCCACGGAGTACCGGGGCCGCGAAGCGGAATGCCTTAACGCCCTCGGCGAGATCGCCCGATACTCCGGCCACCACGATGACGCCCAACACTACTACGAGCGCTATCGCCAACTCGAAGAGGAGATGGGCAACATCACCGGCCGCATCTGCGCTCACGTAAACCTGGCCCACAACGCCATCGACCGCGGCGCCTTCGAGGACGCCCGCGGACCCGTGAAAGAGACCCGCAAGCTCCTGCAGCGCTACCCCATCCAGATGTACCAGGAGACCCTCCACTGCGCCGAGATCGCCCTCGCCGCCGGCGTCGGCGACTGGGACACCTGCGCATCCCTCACCGACCGCTACGCCGACGGATTCCCCGAAGCCGCCGCCTTCGGCAAAGACCATCCCCACCACCTCGAGCTCGCCGGCGTCCGCGCCCTCACCCCTCGCCCCGAGCTCGCCGGTCGCCTCCTCACCCTCGCCACCGATCTCTACACCCGGCAGAACGCCCACGACGACGCCGCCCGCGCCCGGAGCCACCTGGAGCACCTCCAGGAATCGTAACCTGCCCCCGTTACCCACACCGGTCGCCTCACCGCGAACCCCAGCCGAAACAGCGAAGCCCCTGGCCCCCTCCCCGTCTGCGGGGAGGTGCCCGTAGGGCGGAGGGGTCGCTCGCACCGCCCCACCGGTCGTCTCACCGCGAACCCCAGCCGAAACAGCGAAGCCCCTGGCCCCCTCCCCGCCTGCGGGGGGGTGCCCGTAGGGCGGAGGGGTCGCTCGCACCGCCCACACGTTCACCCACCGCGCCCCGCAGTACCCAAAGTTTCCCATTTGACAATACCGTGAACACCATTTACAAAGTAAACACTGTTCACGACCCACGGCCATCGCCATGCCCACACCTCGCCAAAAACGCCGCACCCGCCGCCTCCGCCAGATCCGCGACGAGGCCATGGCCCTGATCGTCCGCGACGGCATCGACTCCTTCAGCATCCACGCCCTGGCGGACCGCCTCGACCTCACCCCGGGGGCCCTCTACCGGTACTACGACTCCCGGGACGCCATCCTCGCCGCCGTCGAGGTCGAGGTCTTAGAGGCCTTCGACGCCTACTTCCAGGCCCTGGCCCGCCGCACCGCCGACGAGGGCGGGCTCCGCCGCCTGGTGATCTTCGCCGCCGGCTACATGGCCCTCCAGGATCTCCAACCGGAGCGATTCCGCCTGATCAGCCAGTTCGTCGCCGGCCCCGACCCGATCCTCGACGACGCCCTGGCCGCCGACGTGGTGGGCCCCACCCTCCGGGTCGTGGGCCACTTCGTCACCGCCTTGGACGTCGCCGCCGGCGACGGCGGCCTCGGCGACGGTGACGCCATGACCCGCGCGGCCCTGACCTGGTCGAGCCTCCAGGGCCTGATCAACCACCGCAAGCTCACCCGACTCCCCCAGGTCCCCCTGGACCCCGACGCTCTCTTCAACGAGCTCCTCACGGCCCTCTTCACCGGCTGGGGAGCCCCGCCGGAGTCCTTGACCGAAGCTCTGCAAGGGCGCCCAGACCTCGACTTCTTCGCCACCGTACTGGAGGAATCCTCATGATCTACGCCATCGCATTTCTGCTCGGAGCCCTGGGCTGGACCCTCACGGAGTACTGGCTCCACCGCGGGTGGGGCCACCGGGGAGAGGCCAAGAACCCCTTCTCCACAGAGCACCTGGCCCACCACGCCGACGTCAGCTACTTCGCCCCCACCTACAAGAAGGTGATCGCCACGGCGCTCGTCGGCGGCACCACGGGCACGGTGCTCTTCCTCCTCCTGGGCATCACGGGCCTCTTCGCGTCCCTCGGGTTCGTCGTGATGTACGTGACCTACGAGGTGATCCACCGCCTCCTCCACACCCACGCCGGACGCACTCGTTATGGCCGGTGGGCCCGTCGACACCACCTCTACCATCACTATCGGCGGCCCCAACTCAACCACGGCGTGACCACCCCGATCTGGGACTTCGTCTTCGGCACCCTTGAGGTCCCCGATACGGTCAAGGTCCCCCGCCGCATGGCCCTGGCCTGGATGCTCGACGACGACGGCGAGCTCCACCCGGAGCTCACCGACGAGTATCTGCTGATCGGAAAGAAGAAGAATGATTTACAGGAGAGTCCATGACCCGCCATTTCACCGTCGGAATCTGTCTCCTCTTCGCCCTGACCTCCCTGGCCTGCGACGATACCCCGGAGCCC
>SKON01000343.1 GCA_007120035.1 Myxococcales bacterium | reverse complement strand
GTTTGGCTGACGACGTTTTGGTTGGGCATCGCGGTTTAGCACTGATGCTCTGTGACGAAGTCTCCGTCTTGGAGGAGACCCTCAAAGCCCTCGACGAGCTCGACCTCCACGTGCGACGCCTCGGCGCCCGGGGCTTTCTGATCCCCGTCACCGAGATCGACTCCATCCTGGACACCCTGGCCGCCTCCGGCACCTTCCCCCGGATCCTGCGGGTCCCCGAGGCCCGGGAGGACGACACCGACGACGGAGACGACACGGAGACCAACGAGGAGGCCTCGTCGTGACCACCGACATCCCCACCCACGCCGCCGGCCCCCTGGCCGAAGACGAACTCCGGCGCCTCCTCGACGGCCCTTGGTCACAGGGAGGCATCGGCTTCTTATCTCGGTGCTGGAACGCTGACGCCGATCCCGACTCCCTGGCGGCCGTCGTTACTCAGGACTCCTTCCCCCTGGATCTCTCGGCCCTCTCCGCCCGGGAGCGAGCCGTACTCGGTCAGCTCCTGCGCCGCGGCGGCCGCCTCCGCGGTGAAACCCTCCGACGAGAGCTCCTCCTCCACGGCTTCGGAGACCTCACCGAAGACATCCGGGCCCTCCTCTCCCGGGGCGCCATCCTGGCCCTTCCGGCGCCTGCGGAGCACCAATCCAACCTGGACGAGGTCATCCACTCTCAAGAGTTCCTCCAACGGGAGCTCGCCCTGCCGGCGTCTCTCTTTCAGGCCGCCGAGGCCATGGAACGTGAGGAGCCCCTCGTCGAGACCCCCTGGGAGTCCGTCGACGCAGACGACCAACGTGGCACCGTCGAGGATCTAGAGCTGAACCTCCTCCACCTCTCCTCTCTGATCCGTCGAGACCCCCTGAAGATCAACAAAGACGGCACACCCAATCGCCGCAACCTCCAGCGGGCCGCCCGAGGCATCAGTATGCCTGGCATCGCCGGCGAGGTCGCCGCCGACCTCGACCTCCACGACGCCCAGCAGCTCGACTACCTCACCTTCCTGGTCTCTCTGGCCCGGGAGCTTCAGCTCTTGATGGAGGTCGACGACACCTACCGCACCAACGAGCCCGCTCTCCAGGCCTTCTTCCAGTGCGCTGGCGCCGAGCGAGACCGCCGCCTCCTCGACGGCGTCCAGCGCCTCCGGTTCTGGAACGAGATCGACAGCCTCCGCCTCGACAAGGTCCCGGTGCGCACCGTCGACGACAGTCACTTCTCCCAACATCGATCCACGGGCCAGCCCCTGATCGGGGCCCGGGGCTTCATCGTCTCCGTCCTTCGCCGCGCCCACCTCACCGATTGGATCTCCCTGGACGCCCTGGTGGAGCTCTGCACCGGCCTGGATCGCCAGTACCTGGCCCGCTCTCTCTCACAGCTTCCGGGCCCCCCAGAACCGGAGGAGTTCATCACCGCCGTGATCCGCCGCACCCTGATCTGGGCGGGCCTTCTGAAGACGGGCCGCACCGACACCGGCGTCGATGTCCTCCAGATCACCCGACGGGGCGCCCGAGCCCTGGGCCTCCACTCCGACCCGGACCACCCCGTCCAGGGCGGTTGCCTAATCGTCCAGCCCAACCTGGAAGTGATGGTCTTCCTCGACAACGCCCCGGTCGGGATCCTCCACGAACTCTACCGCGTCGGGGACCGCCGCAAGCTCTCCGATCGAGTCGCCACCTTCCAGCTCACCACCGAGTCCGTCCAACGGGGCTACGCCCTCGGGTCCTCCGCCGACGACGTCCTCAAGGTCCTCTCCGACATGGGCCACACCCCGGTGCCGGACTCCGTGGCCTTCCAACTCCAAGACTGGGAGCGAGTCCACCGCCAGGTCTCGGTGTACATCGGCGGCATCGCCCTTCGTCACCCCGACCCGGAAGCCTTCGACCTGATCTGTGGTCAGCTTCAACACGACCTTCGAGACAGCGACGCCGAGCTGATCCGTCTCGGCGCCCGGGACGCCTTCGTCACCGACGCCCGCGATCCCGCCGTGGAGCGGGCCCTCTCGGCCCAGCCGTCGGTCCGCCTCGACGCCCTCGGCGAGCCTCCCCGATGTCTTCACTTCGTCGACCCCCTGGTCCTCCTCGTGGACCCCTACGAGTGGGACGTCTTCACCGCCGTGGAACTCCCCGAAATCGCCGACGTCCTGGAAGAAGACTCCTCACCGCGGGCCACCTTCTTCGAGCTGAACATCGACAAGATTCGCCGGCGGTTCCCCGACGATCCCTTGGCCGCGCTCCGGGACTTCCTCGACCCTCGTTGCCCCGGCGGCCTCCCACCGGCCCAGTCCTTCCGACTTCGAGCGGAGCTTACCAAACCGGCCTCCTACCACGTCGCCACCAACGTCGTGGTCCTCACCTTCACCACCGAACTCGACGCTGATACCTTCGCCGAACTCCCCGAGGCCGAGGACCTCGTCGATCGTCGCCTGGGCCCCACGACCTTCACGGTTCACCCCAAGCACCTCGCCCTCCTCGACGAGCTCGTCGAGGAACTGGGCCTCCAGGTCCTCCCCGACCCCCCGGACTGAGCACATCAAAATCGACCTCCCTCTGGGGATCGCCGTTTCCTTGCCACCCCGTTGACGCCACGTTACAATTTTGCCGAGTATCAGACCCGCGAGATCTACGCCCGCCGAGGTCCGCCTCGTGCCTTAGAACCCGTCGAAGAAGTGCGGAGAACATGGAACGCTACTACGTCAAACGCCCCACCGGGAAAGTCTTCGGCCCCTTCGATGAGAACGCCATCCGGCTGATGCTCAAGGGAAACAAGCTCGACAGCGACGCCCAGGTCTCGACCGATAACGAATCCTGGATCCCCATCTCCCAGGTCGACGCCTTCGCCGACGCCCTCGGCTCCCGAACCCGCGGCGGCGTCGGCGTTCAGGACCTGCCCCGTCGAGCCGGTCCCCCCGACTTGCCAGCACCCAAAGTCCCCGACCTCCCCGCCCCCAGGGGCGCCGTCGACCTCCCCGCTCCCAAGGGCGTCTCTGACCTGCCTCGCCCCGCCGGAATGCCCGACCTCCCCACCCCTAAGGCCATCTCTGACCTGCCCCGCTCCGCTGGCAGCGACCTCCCCCGCCCCGTCGGTGGTGACCTGCCCCGCTCCGCCGGCAGCGACCTCCCCCAGCCCGCCAGCAACCTCCCCCGCGCCGCCGGCAGCCAGCTTCCGACCTCCAAAGATACCCTCTTTGAGTCCCCCCCGGACGACGACCTCTTCGCCGCCCCTCCGGGCATGGAAGAGGACAGCGATGACCTCTTCGCCGCTCCCGCCGGCCTCGACGACAGCGACGATCTCTTCGCCGCCCCCGCCGGCATGGAGGAGGACAGCGACGACCTCTTCGCCGCCCCCTCAGGCATCGACGAGGACAGCGACGACCTCTTCGCCGCCCCCTCAGGCATCGACGAGGACAGCGACGACCTCTTCGCCGCCCCCGCCGGCCTCAGCGAAGCCAGCGACGACCTCTTCGGCCCTCCTCCCGGCGACGATCCCCTCGACCAGGGCGACGACGACCTCTTCGAGGCGGCGCCCATGGACGACGACGACCTCTTCGCCGCCCCCCCCGACGACGACGACGATTTCCTCGGCGGCGACCAGGGATTCTCCTTCCTTGAAGACGATGACGGCGCCGACGATCCCTTCGATGACGGCGGTCTCGAAGACTGGGAAGAGCAGATCCAGGGCAACGAGGCCTTCACCGGCGATGACGTCGCCGGTGACGAGTGGGGCGACGATCTCATCGGCGAACCGGCCCCTGAGACCCCCCGTCCCCCCTCCCGAAAAGCTCCCCAGGAGCCCCTGGACCACGACCCCTTCCGCCCGGCCTCCACGGGGATCCGACAACCGGAGCCCTCCGAGGCGGCCACCGCCGACGTCGAGGCCACCGTCGACGCCGACAAAAAGCGGGGCCTCATGACCCTGATCGGGGTCCCTATCCTGGCGGTCTTGCTCCTCGGCGGCGGCGGCTTCGCCCTCTACAACCTCTTCTCCAGCGATGAGGACGGGCCCACTCGACAGGTCGACCGAGGTCCGACGGCGGTCACCCTGGACCTCGAAGAGATCCGCCGCGACAACTACGAAGACCTCCGCCGCCAGATCGAGCTCGGCCACGACAGCGATCTCGACACCGCTAACCGCGGACTACTGCTCCTCGCCCAGAATCTCTTCCTCCTCCGCTACGACGACGAGACCATCGACGAGCGCAGCTCCCAGCTCGCCGCCGAACTCGCCGGACAGGAGGGTGAGCCCTCCGTCGCCGCCGCCCTCGCCATCAGCGAAGCCCGACACGGACAGGCCGACGCCACCCGGGCCTTCGCCGAGGTGATCTCTGCCGATCCAGACTTCCAATTCTTCGCCCACCTGGCCATGGGGATCGCCGACCTCCGGGCCTACCTCAAGGACAACGACACCCCAGACCCCGCGCTGCCCGCCGACGACGACGAGGTCGACGACGAAGAGGCCACCGACGAGGACGCTGGCGATCACGAAACCGGAGTCGCTGATGCCGCCGACATCGAGGGTACCGAAGACACCGAAGTAGCCGGCGACGAACCCACCCCCCGGTTGGTCGAGCGAGGCCTCCAAGAACTCACCCGCGCCGCCGAGGCCGATCCCGCCGCGCCCCACCCTCACTACTGGACCGCCCACTTCCACCTGGCCCAAGGAGCCGTCGACGACGGCATCCACGCTCTCTCACGAGCCGTCGACGCCAACCCCGACCACCTCCCCTCTCGACTGACCATCGGCCGCGTTTACTACGAGCGCGGCGACCTCAACGACGCCAGCGAACACCTCAGCCACGTCGTCAACGACCTCACCGAACTCGGCAGCGAAGTCGAGCGCGGCCTGGCCTTCCACCTCATGGGGATGGTCCACATGGCACGGCAGGAAAACCAAGAGGCCATCGAGATGTTCACACGGGCTCTCAACGCCGACAGCTCACGGGAAGACACCCTCCGCTTTCTCGCCCGCACCTACGAGCGGGCTGGCCTCTACGAGGAAGCGCTGAACTTCTTCACGACCAACCAGAACCTGGGCCAGGAAGACCCCGAAGTGATGCTCGGGATCGCCCGCTCTCACATGGGCCTGGAACAAGAAGGGAGCGCCATCCGACAGCTCGAAGCCGGCGAAGAGATGTTCCCCGAAGACGCCCGCTTCCCCTACTACCTGGGCCGCCTCAACCTTCAGCGCGGTACCCTCTACGAAGCTCGCCGGGCCTTTGAGACCGCCGTCGAGCTCGACCCCGACCTCCTCGACGCCCGCGCCGACCTCGCCACCCTCTACTGGCGCCTCGACTCCGACGCCACCCAGGCCGCCGACCAGATCCGAGCCATCGTCGAACGACCGGATCTCATCGAGGCTCCCATCGCCGCCCAGGTCGCCGAATTCTACCGCCAGACCGGCGCTCTCGAGCTCTCTCAGGAGTGGAACGAAGAGGCCCTTCGCCTCGACCCCAACTACTGGGAGGCTCGTCTCGCCCTCTCCCGGCTCTTCCTCCAACAGAACCGGACCTCCCAGGCCCTTCGACTCCTGGAGCGTGCCCGCGATGAAGGCATTCAGGATCTCCGCCTCTCCGGCTACCTCGCCGAAGCCTATCGTCAGAACGAGCAGTTCGATCGAGCCATCGACGAGATCAACTCCGTCATCTCTCAACGCCCCGACGATCGGGACTTCATCTACACCCGAGGCCGTATCTACTTCGACCAGGGCAACTACGCCACCGCCCGGGAAGACTTCAACTACGCCTACCAGCTCGATCCCCGTTTCCACGAAGCCAACTTCTTCGTCGGCCGCACCTCCCTGGCTGAGGGGGACTACACCACGGCGGCCCGGATTTTCCGCCACGTCCTCGACTACCAACCCGACAACGGCCGCTTCCACTACTACATGGGGCGGACCTTCGAGGCCGATGGCTCCGATGGCCAGGCCCTCGATAGCTATCGCCGAGCCACCGCCGTCGATCCCGAGTTCGCCGCCCGCACCCCTTCCATCTTCGTGCGCCGGGGGCGACTCCTGACCCGCATGGGCTTCACTCGCCAGGGAAAGCGGGATATCGCCCAGGCCCTCGAGATCGATCCCGATTTGACCGAGGCCCTCCTCGCCATGGGCGAAACCAATTACGCCGAGAACGACTACGCCGAGGCCATCCGCCACTTCAGCCGCGCCCTGGAGAAAGAGCCCGAACACCCTGAGGCCCAGTACCGCCTCGGCATGGCCTACATCTACGAAAACCGCAACCAGAGCGGCGCTCGCCATCTCCAGCTCGCCCTCCACCACGGCTCGGAGCGGGCCGATATCTATCGCACCCTGGGCTTTCTCTACCGCGAGATGGGCCAGCGCAATCAGGCCGTCGAGGCCTTCCGAAGCTACCTCGTCGAGAAGGGCGACGACCTCGCTGAAGGAGACCAACGGGAGATCCTCCGCCAGATCCGAGATCTCGGTGGATGAGTCGCCGGATTCCCTCTACAATAGCCTTTCTTCGCGTCGTCCGGTCTCGGGGTCTCTTCCATACGGGCCCCCGGGCCGATCACCAACACGCCTAATGGTCTGACTACCAATGGAGAAGATCCTCCTCATATCCCGATCCGGTGCCGTCGAGAAGAGCTTCGCTGATCTTCTCGACTCCCCCCGATGCCTGGCGAGGATCTCTTCCTGGCCCGAGGTCAATCGCGTCCTCGCTCGCCAGACCCCCCTGGCCGTCTTTGTCGGCCCCGACATGCTCTCCCCGGCACAGATCACCGAGATGGTCGGCCTCGACAGCCTCCTGAAGAACACCGGCTGCGATGCCTATCTCCTCACCGAACCCGGCACCTCCGGCTTCGATCAATTCCCGGACATGTTTCCCTCCCTGAAGGCCGTCCTCCCCGTCCCGAAGACCCCCCGGGAGTGGGCCAACCTCCGGCCCCTCGTCCGAGCTCATCTTCAACCCTCCGCCGCCGGCGGTGGCCCTCAGGCTTCCCCCAAGGAACCCGCAGAGATCGTGGTCCGTCTGCCAGACATCACCTCCGGCAGCCTCTCCAACCTCTCCCTGACCCGAATCTTGTATAGCCTCCAGGCCCATGGCCACACCGGCATTCTCCACCTTCGGTCCGGTCGGGTTCAGCGTCGGTTCGGGATCGTCGAAGGCCGCTTCGCCGAGGCCGCCGGCGCCGACGACCTCCAGGCCCTCTTGAGCGCCTTCGCCTGGCCCGACGGCGACTTCGCTTTCCAGGCCCGCTCCGCCGTCTCGGGCACTCCCTTGGCCCTCTACCCCCTTCTGGAAAAAGGCCTGGCCTTCCGCCCTCAGCGGCAACTCATGGACACCCTCATGCCCAGGATGGCCTGCTACCCCACGGTCACCAACCTGCGCACCCAACGACAGGACGAGCTCTCCTGGCGAGTCCTCACCAAGCTCCTCGATAGCTGCACCGGCTCTCAGTCTCTGGAAAACCTCTTCAGCGCCATGGGCCGGGATGTCACCGAAGCCTTCCGGGCCGCCGTCGTCGCCGGCGATACGGATCTCTTGATCTTCCGCTCTCAGCCCACCCCCCAGGGCTGCCGGGTGGTCTACGACCAACAGACCCGCACCTCCACCTCCCGCCAACCCAGCCCCGCCGAGGCGTCCAAGGCCGAGCGCGCCACCGGCCCCGACCGCCTCGAGCTCCGCAAAGAGCTCAAAAAGTTCCACTCCACCCTGCAGCGCATGTCTCCCCACGAAGCCTTCGGAGTCTGGAAAGGCTGCGGGCGAGAGGTCGTCAAAGAGACCTTCTACACCCTCGTTAAAGAGCACCACCCCGACGTCTATGGCGGCAACGTCTCCCCTGAAATCCGCGAGCTCTCCCAGAAGATCTTCATCGCCATCCGAAAAGCCTACGCCGATCTCCTCAGGCTCGAAGGCGAACAGACCGTCGCCCCCGAAGACCGACCCCAGGCCCAGCAGCCGGGCCGCAAGAAGCTCTCCACCCTCCGCCCCGGGCAGGTCAAAGTCTCCAGCCTCGGGGACCAGGACTCCGAGCCCGACGAAAGCCGGGCCCGCACTCCCCACCGTACCAAGAGAATCTCTACCCCCATCGAGATGGGTCGCGCACCCACCTCCCAACACCCGGACCTCAAGAGTCGCGGCTTTGGTGACCGCCCCCTCACCTCACCGGGAGCGTCCACCTCCAGAAGCCGCCCCCAGGCCACTCCGGTTTCCGTCGTCCGCCCTACCACCACCCCCAAGGACTCCCCCTCTCCACAGCCCTCCCGCAAGGACCGCACCGCTTCTCTCTCCGGTGCTCGCCGGCGCTCCTCGTCGGGTCACGGAAAGCGCCTTCGTCCCCCCTCCTCCCCAGGACTCGAGGAGTCTTCCGAAGACCCCCAATGGCGAAAGGAGCAGATGGCTCGTCTGGAGCGAAAACCCACCCGCCGGCCCACCCCCATCGCCGGCGGCGTCAAGGTGCCTCCGCCCGCCGACAACGCTCAAGCCTTCTTCAATACAGGCTACCAGGACTTCAAAGACAAAGAGTACCGCAAAGCTCTGGAGTCCCTTCGAAAGGCTCACGAGGCCGACCCCAACCACGCCCTCTACTCCACCTTCTACGGCTACTGCCTCTTCCAGGTCGACCCCTCTCGGGCTTCCGAAGCCCGCGCTCTCCTGGCCGACGCCGTGAAGTCCGGAAACCGACAGGCCCTTCCCGACGCACACCTCTTCCTGGGCAAGATCCTCAAGGTCGACAACAAACCGGACCGCGCCTACAAGCACTTCCAAGAAGCCCTCCGCCTCAACCCCAACAGCCGCGAGGCCGAGCGCGAGGTCCGCCTCCACCAAAAGCGCACGGAGTCCAACAAAGGCGGGCTCTTCAAAAAGCTATTCAAAAAATAGCCTTCACCGCGTAGGATGCTATCGTTTCGACCATCTATCCCGCTTCGCTCCGGCGAACTCGGAATCGTCGACTTTAGAACCTACTTCCGCTTAGGAACCCACGGTTATGGGAAAGATCATCGGTATCGATCTGGGCACTACCAACTCCTGCGTCGCCGTCATCGACGGCGGCGAGCCCCTGGTCCTCCCCAACAGCGAGGGCTCTCGCACCACCCCCTCCATGGTCGGCTTCACCGAGGACAACGAGATCTTCGTCGGCCAGCAGGCCAAGCGACAGGCTATCATCAACCCCGAACAGACCATCTACGACATCAAGCGTCTGATCGGCCATAAGTACAACTCCTCTCAGGTCCGCAAGTACGCCGAGACCCTCCCCTACCGGATCGTCGAGAACACTAACGGCGACGCCTGGGTCGAGGTCAATGGCCAGAAGTTCAGCCCCCAAGAGATCTCCTCTCGGATCCTCCGCAAGATGAAACAAACCGCCGAGGACTACTTCGGCGAGGAGATCACCGAGGCGGTGATCACCGTCCCGGCCTACTTCAACGACGCCCAACGCAGCGCCACCAAGGACGCCGGCAAGATCGCCGGACTCACGGTTCGCCGTATCATCAACGAGCCCACAGCCGCCGCCCTCGCCTACGGCTTCGACCAATCCGACGACCTCAACCTCGTCGTCTTCGACCTCGGCGGAGGCACCCTCGACGTCTCTGTCGTCCAGATCCGCGGCGGCGTCTTCGAGGTCGTCTCCACCTCCGGCGACAACCACCTCGGCGGTGAAGACTTCGATCGCGCGATCCTCGACTTCCTCATGGAGCGCTTCGAAGAAGAGACCGGCATCGATGTCCGAGAGGACAATATGGCCCTCCAACGCCTCAAAGAGGCCGCCGAGAACGCCAAGTGCGAGCTCTCCACCCTCACCGAGACCAACATCAACCTCCCCTTCCTCGCCGTCGACGACTCCGGTCCCCGGCACCTCTCCCTCTCTCTCTCCCGCTCTCAGCTCAACGACCTCGTCTACGAGCTCGTCGAGCGCCTCGACGGCCCCTGCCACCAGGCCATGAAAGAAGCCCGCCTGAAGAACTCCGACATCGACGAGGTCCTCCTCGTCGGCGGCATGACACGCATGCCCCTCGTGCAGGAACGGGTCGAGGAGATCTTCGGTAAGAAGCCCCACAAAGGCGTCAACCCCGACGAAGTCGTCGCCAAAGGCGCTGCCATCCAGTCGGGGATCCTCGGCGGCGAGGTCCGGGAGGTGATCCTCCTCGACATCACCCCCTTCAGCCTCGGCATCCGCGTCAGCGGCGACCGGTTCAGCCCCATCATCGCCAAGAACTCCCCCGTCCCCACCGTGGAGAACAAGGTCTTCACCACCACCGAGAACAACCAGGATATGGTCACCGTCACCGTCCTCCAGGGCGAGGAGAACATGGCCAGCCGAAACAAGCTCCTGGGCATGTTCAACCTCACCGGCGTCGCACCCGCTCCTGCCGGCAGCCCCCGCATCGAGGTCAGCTTCGAGATCGACACCGACGGCATCGTCAACGTCTCCGCTCGGGATCTCAAGACCGGGGCCTCCCAATCCATCACCGTCGAGGGTCACTCCGGCCTCTCCTCCGAAGAGCTCCAGCGGGCCATCCAACGGAGCGCCAGCCTCTCCGAGGCATCCGCCGTTTAGATTTCCCTTCCACTCCTGCTACAATCCCCGCAGGAGGTTGAACCATGTGCAGACTCTTCGGTTTCCGCTCCGTGATCTCCAGCCAGGTCCACCGGAGCCTCGTCAGCGCTGATAACGCCCTGATGCGCCAGAGCACCGCCCATCCCGACGGATGGGGCGTCGGCTACTACATCCAGGGCTTCCCCCACGTCGTCAAGAGCGTCTCCACCGCCGTCTCGGACAGCCTCTTTCGCCGGGTCTCCGGCATCGTCGCCTCCGAGACCGTTGTCGCACACCTCCGCAAGGCTACCGTCGGGGAACTCTCGATCATCAACTCCCACCCCTTCCAGTACGGCAACTGGATCTTCGCCCACAACGGCCAGATCCCCGACTTCGGAGACTACCGAGAGGCCATCGTCGAGAAGATCTCCCCCCTCTTTCGACGGTACATCCTCGGCGACACCGACAGCGAGGTGATCTTCTACCTCTTGATGTCCCACCTGGCTCACCGCATCGACGTCCACCGAAAAGGCGCTGACGTCGACGATGTCGTCACCGCCGTCAAGACCGCCATCGACGATATCCACGAGGTCACCGGCCTGGACTGCTACACCGACGGCGGCGACAACGAGTTCTACCTCACCTTTCTGCTGACCAACGGCCACCTGATGCTCGCCCATCACGGCGGCAAGGAGCTCTACTACAGCACCCACAAGACCGCCTGTCCCGAGCGCGACGCCTGCCCCAGCTTCGCTCCCTGCTGCGAAGCCCTCTCTCGCTCCGGCTTCGTCAATCACTTCATCGTCTCCAGCGAACCCCTCCAGGGCGAGAACGTCTGGCTCGAGATGCTCCCCGGTGAGATCGCCGCCGTGGACTGGCGAATGCATATGGTCGCCCCTGAGCGCGCCCCCCGGCCTGTCGAGCTCTCCCAGGTCCGTGCCAGTTGAACCCCACCTCTCTCCGCCTCGGTGCTTTTGAAGTCGGGCCTCTCCTCGGAGAAGGCGGCGCCGGAAAGGTCTTCCAGGCTCGCCATGTCCAGACCGGGGTCAACGCCGCGATCAAGACCCTGAGCCCCTCCCGAGGCCACCATGTCCCAGATTTCCACCGCGAGGTCCAGGAGCAAGCCTCCCTGAATCATCCCGGTATCGTCTATGTCTTCGACTACGGGACTATCGACCAGGCCACGGCCGACCGATCCCGGGGACTGCTCACCCCGGGACCCTTCATGGTCATGGAGCTCGCCGATCAGACCCTCCGCACCCTCTTGCCCTCCCAAGACTTCGACACCGCCCGAGATCTCCTCCTCCAGATCCTGGACGCCCTCGCCTTCGCCCACTCCCGGGATCTGGTCCACTTCGATCTCAAACCCGAAAACCTCCTGCTCTTCGACCGTCCCGGCGACTCCCCCCGGGTCAAGATCGCAGACTTCGGCCTCGCCCGAGTCTTCTGGCTCGACACCACCCCCGACAACCTCGCCGCCTTCGCCGGAACTCCCCACTACATGGCCCCCGAGCAGCTCCGGTCCAACTACTCCGTCTACGGCCCCTCCACCGATCTCTTCGCCGTCGGATGCATCGCCTGGGAGATGATCTGTGGCCACCTACCGTTCACAGGCCGCTCGATCCTCGAGCTCGCTCTTCACCATGAAGACCCTCGGCCCGCCTTTGCTCCCCTCTTCGACGTGCCTCCTGGGCTTCAGGACTGGCTCTACCGCCTCCTCCACACCGAGCCGGCCCTAAGATATCGCCGCGCCATCGAAGCCGCCTCCGCCCTCCGAGCCATAAGTACCGGAGCCCCTCTGCCGCAAACCCTTCCGGCGCCCTCGAAGAACTGGCACCTCCTGCCCCCGGCAGAGATCCCGATCCCAACGGACTGGCGGCCCTACGAACCCACTCCCACCGCCGCGGAGCTCCTGGGCACCGGCACGGGCCTCTTCAACCTCCGCCAGCCACCCTTCGTCGGCCACGAG
>SKON01000078.1 GCA_007120035.1 Myxococcales bacterium | reverse complement strand
TCGTCCTCTTCTTCTTTCGTCGTCACATCGTCACGAACAAGGCCAATCGAAACCTGGTCCTCGTCCTCGTCACCACCATCCTCGCCGTCTGCTTTCTTCGGTGGACCGCCTGGCGCATCGAAGCCGACGTCGTCCTCGCCCACGCCGCGGATCTCACGGTCTACACGCTCGCCCTCTTCACCATCGGCCTGATGACGGATCGCCGGATCGTATTCATGTCCCTCTTCTTCGCCATCGGTGCCGTCGGTGGCTCTCTCTTACCTCACGTCCAGATCTACTTCGAGGCTTTCGCCACGGTCCTCGTCTTCCTCGGGTTCGCCTGGATCTGGTGGCCACGAGACAAGGCCAACGAAGAGCCCACCCCCATCAACGGGTAAATTCTTGTATTCTCTCCACTCTGTGGTTCAATGAGATCGGAAGATTCCCCTTGAACCCCCGACGTCGAGAGCCCCATGGGCCGAAATCAACGCCAACGACGCAGCGAAGAGACTGTCCAGGCCATCACCTACCAGCTGGAACACGTCCTCGAGCACTACGACATACAACTCCTGGTCCTCGCCGACGACCTCGGGCTCACCATCGCCTTCGCCGGGGACGAGAACGCCGCCCGGGCGTTCGCCGCCTTCGCTGGACACCTCGCCACCAGCGATGACCTCGACCCGTCCCTGCAGGAGTATCTCCCCGGGGTCACTCCCGAACAGGTGTACTGCGAGAGCCTCCAACTCGACGAGATCCCCCTCTTCCTCCTGGCCGTGATGCCCCCCACCATCGATAACGCTCACGGCTTCGAGCGGGTCCGAACCGGCATCCAGCGTATCTACCGCACCACGGGCTCCTTGTCCGACGACTGATCCTGGTCGTCACTCTGACCTTATGCCCCAAACCGCTCCAGGTACGCATCGACGTTGAACTTTCGTCGAGTGCTCTTCGACGTCATATACCGCACCTTCCCGAACACCTCCCGCTCGGGCCCCCAGGGTCGATCGAACCGACCCAACACCCAGAAGATCCCCGAGTAGGAGTTCGGATCTCGCCCGTCCAACCCGTATCGATTGTTGAGCTCCACCATGATGTCCAGGGCCTCCCGGGGAGTCTTCGACCAGTGCAGGATCTTCTTGCCCCACAGCATCCGCATGTAGTTGTGCATGATCCCGGTCTGCTTCAGCTCTCGCTGGGCCGCGTTCCATAGCTCGTCATGGGTCGCCGCCGCGTCAAACTCTTCCAGGCTGTACACGTAGGGGCGCTCATCCTCGGCGTGCTCCCTCAAGGTCTCCTTGGCCCACTCCGGAAGCGACTCGTATTGATCATAGCCCTCCGGGTCCCACACACATCGATTCAACCCCAACTCTCTCCAGGTCAACACCTGATCCAGATAAGCCTCCGCCGACCCGCTCATCCCCCAGAACCCGGAGTTCTTCCCATGTCTTGACCGGTCGATCTTCTCCGGCTCCCACCCTTCCCTGGCCCGAATCGCCTCGAAGATCTCCCGGCCGCTAATATGGCCGAAATGAAGGTAGGGCGACAGCTGGCTCGTCGCCTGCTCCCCGGGATGATTTCGTCGATCCTCATAGTCCGACAGCTGCTCCTCCACGAACCTTCTGAGCCGGTTTGACGCCTCCCGGTACCCTCCCCGAAACTCGGATACTGTCACGGAGTGATCGATCCCGAGCTTTCCCAACACCTCTTCCGAGGCCTCTAGCATCTCCTCCGTCGCCTCTGGCCACCGCTCCTCGACCCCTTTGGGCACCGCCACAGGATCACCCCATTCCACCCCCTTTAGGGGCTCCTCCCGGATCGGGGCCGCTGCGATCTTCTCTGCCCGATCGTGGATCCACCTGCGAAAATCATAGGCCCGCAGGAACATCTTCTCCGGCGCCTTCACGGGCACCATCCCGTTGGAGTCCACCCCGATCAGCGCCGTCGTCACCTGCTCTGCTGCCGCCTTCCGCATCCGGGGCAAGAAAAACGCCGGCCAATCATCACAGACCACGGCGCAGGCCTCCTCGGAGAGTCTCTTCAACAACCCCTTGCCCTGCCCCTCCTCTCGCTCCACATAGGGATAGTACCGAACCCCCGCCGCCTCGAAGGCCTCCCGATTCGCCCTCATCCCGTCCAGGACAAACCGGTGAAATCGGTCACAGGCCCAGGGGTACCCTACCCGCAGCCCCTCCATCACCAGCAGGGGTCGGTCCAGATCCCTGGCCATCTCCACGGCGTACTCCAGGGCGTGGTTGTACCGAGATCGTCGATAAGCGGTCATCCAGTACAGGACATACCGCCCTTGCTCCCGCACCGGTACTTCATTCACGGGGCTCACCCGCAACGGCGACACCATCGACTCCATCACTTCTCCATTCGCACTGACTCGATCACGCTTCCCGTTCCCTGACCAGTTCGGCACCACCCCTGGAAAGTCAATCTCTGGCCTCCGGCCTCCTCGTGTCTACGATCCTCCTCGCCAACCAGTACTCCTGTCCCGAGGTCCCCATATGTCCGACCACGTCTACAAGATCGTCGAGCTCGTCGGCTCCTCCCCAGACTCCCTGGAGAGCGCCATCGACAACGCCCTGAAGAAGGCTTCCGAAACCATCCGTCACATGCGATGGTTTGAAGTGATCGAGACCCGCGGCCACATCGAAGACGGCCAGGTCGCTCACTACCAGGTCAAGCTCAAGGTGGGCTTTACCCTTGACGACTGATTCTTTCCGGAGGTCCTCCATGTCGGACTCCCAGAAGAGCCAACGCCAGAAGAAGAAGATCGTCCAAGAGGGCCTCCGGGCCCTGAAGAACAAGCCCGGATGGGACGTCTCCAACTTCCAGAGCAAAGACCCCATGGAGGAGCTCCACCGCCTCGATCAACAGGTCCGCAGCAAGAAGACCTACGACCAATCCGGCGTCTGCCCGGACTGCGCCGCGCTCCGGGACGAATCCGGCGATGACACCGCCCTCTGTGACGACCACCTCGCCGCAGCTATGGGCTTCTAACCTTCTGCACGCTTCGGACTCCTCATGGCCTCACGGCGACAGGGGCGCCTCAGGCTGTACCGAAGGCTCACCGTCTTTCTCATCGCGCTGCTCTTGAGCATCGCTCCTGGCCTCTGTCTCTACTTTGGCCCGGCCCCGATATGGGACTCTGTGGACGTGAGTTCGCTCCCCACGGAGCTCCCCGGCGAACCCTCCCTTCAGGCCCTCCACCGCCTCCTCCTCGGCTCCACGGGCTACACCCTCCTGGAGTGGACCCTGGTCTGCTTCGCTCTCTCCATCGCCTCCCTCGCCTTCGTTCAGTCCAACGCACAACGGGAACCGGCCTCTCCTCTGGTCTGCATGGTCGCCACCTGGTGCGCCGCGATCACCCTCTTTCACCTCCTCGCCTTTCACGGCTTCAGCATGGAGGTCGTCAACCTCACCGAGTTCGTCCACCTCAACTGGACCATCGCTCAGACCCTCACGGCCCTCCTCTT
>SKON01000084.1 GCA_007120035.1 Myxococcales bacterium | reverse complement strand
GCCCAGAAGTACGCGGGGGAGAACCCGCAGGATGCGTGGGAGACGGGGAAGTTCATTCGGCTCCAGGCGAATCACTGGGTGGCGGTGGAGTTTTTCGAGACCGCGGCGCGGGAGGGGCATGTGCCTGAGGATTTCTGCGAGGACTCTGATTTGCATCTGGCGATCGACTCCGGGCTGTCATCGCCGGATTTCCGAGAGGAGGTGATCCAGGGGGCGAAGTATCTCCTCGGTGAGCGGTGCTGGGACGAGCTGCATGAGCAGATGGCCGAAGAGGTGTCGGGGACGGGGGCGTTCGTGGACAACTTCTGCGCCCTGGCGAGGGAGAAGGAGGGGAGATACGAGGTGTGTGATGAGAATGACGCCGCCGTGGCTGAGGCGGAGCGGGAGGCCGAGGAGCGACGTGAGGCGGCGTCGGAGCCCCGAGAAGAGGTCGTGACGGCCCAGGACTTGGAGTGGGATCCCGAGGGGGCCAAGGTGAGCCAGGTGCTGGTCTTCGAGAATGAGCTTCGAGCCCGGGTGTGGGTGGTGCCCATGGAAGAGGATACGAAGCAGGTGTTTGTGATCGTGGAGGGGGTCGAGGAGGCGATGCAGGGGCCGATCGGCCATCATCGATTCACCCATCGGGTCGCCCGGGGGCAACAATACCGGTACGTGACGTTACGGGAGGGTCGAGAGTTTACCACGGTGATCCAGGATGGTGGGCGGGCGCGGCTGTGGGTTCCGGGGCAGTCGTCGGCGTCGGACTTCTTCGGAGTCGAGGTGGACGACGGAGAGATTCAGGAGGCTCTGGCGGGGTTCTAGAGCGGTGGGGGCGCGAAGAACCTGGCGAGCACGTCGCCGATCTCCTGGGGTCGCTCTTCTTGGAGGAAATGGCCACAGTCGTCGAAGGTCTCGAGCTGGGCCTGGGGGAGCGCGGCGAGGATTCGGTCGGCGGTGTGGTCCATGCGGGGGAGGATGCGGTCCTTGGCGCCGCGGACGATCTGGACCGGGATATCCAGGGCGGTGACCCAGGCGGCGATGTCGTGGAGCGAAGCCAGGTCGGGATCGGCGATGGTCTTGATCAGGGCTTTTCGGGAAGCCCGATCGGGGAAGGGAGCGCAGAAGCCGTCGTAGGCTTCGGGGGCGACCCGCTCGGGGCTGTTCACGCCGAACCGGAGGGTTCTGCGGAGGGACCAGGGAGTGACGAGTACGCTCCGAAGGCCCGGGGTCTTGCAGGCCCCGAGAAAGCTGCGAGCCATCCAGGAGAGTTCTGGGAAGATGAGTGTGTTCAAGATCGCCAGGTGGCTCAGGCGGCGATCGGTGTGCATGGCCCAGTACAGGGCGACGGGACCGCCGAGGTCGTGAATCACGATGCCGAGGTCGGGGCCGAGGTCCAGGGCGTCGCAGAAGCCGTCGATGACCTTGGCGTAGAAGTCGAGGCTGTAGGTGCGGTCCACGGGCTTGTCGGAGTCGCCGAAGCCGGGGAGATCGATGGCGATGGCCCGGCGATTAGCGCCGGCGACGATGGGGAGGATGTTTCGCCAAAGCAACGACGACGATGGCCACCCGTGAAAGAAGAGGACCGGGTCGCCGTCGCCCACCTCCCGGTATGCAATGGAGAGGTCATCGACGGTGGTGAAGCGCGGAGATGGCATGGCGGTGTCCAGTGATCAGAGAACGAAGAAGGCGATCCCGAGTCCGACGATGGCCAGGAGGGCAGCGAAGAAGAGGTACTTTGCGACCGTGAGGGCCGCTTTCACGATCCCCGTGAGGAGGAGGATCCCGGAGACGACGAAGACGATGCCGGCGATGATGAGGGCTGCGCTCATGGGGCTTCCGTGGAAGAGGAAGTGTAGGACGAGTGCAGCCTAATTTTTTTGTGGGTGAAATGCCAATGGCGGAGGGGGAGAAGCCCCCCTTCTTGGTGGGGAAACGACGCGGTTTGTGGGGGGGAGGGAATCCCTACCCCCGGGGTGGGAATTGGTTTGGGGGGTTAGAGGGTGCTCAAGAAATCGAGGAGTCGGGCGTTGAATTCGTCGGGGTTGTCCTGGTTGGCGATGTGGCCGGCGTCGGGGACGACGACGCGGGGGGCGTCGACCTCGGCGGCCCAGCGGATGGCGGGTTTTCGGACCAGCCCCATCTCCTGGTCGCCGTTGACGATGAGGAGGGGAGCGTCGGGGGGGCCGGGGATGCCCTGGGCCTGGTCTTCGAAGTAGGCGTGGGTCATGTCGATGACGGGCCGTTTTCCGAAGGATCGAATCCCTTCGATCATGTAGGCCCGGGTCTCGTCGGTGATGGAGCGGGCGTTGGCGAACCAGCCGTAGAAGGAGTTCTCGGGGAGGAGGGCGCTCATGGAGACCCCGAGCTTGCCCATGGCGAGCATGGGTTTGCTCATGGTCTGATGGAGCGGGAGGCCGCCGATGTCGACCAGGGCTGCCACCCGGGTGGGGTGGTGCCAGGCGACGTACTGATGGAAGAGGCTCGCGACGGATTGGCCGACGAGGACGGCGCGGTCCAGATGGAGGCCGTCCAGGAGGTCGAGGAGGACCTCGGTGAGGAGGGTGAACCGGAACTTCTCCGGAGCCAGAGGGAAGCTCTCGCCGTGGCCGGGCAGGTCCCAGGTGACGGTTCGATAGGTGTCTCGGAGGGCCTGGACCTGGGAGGCGTAGGTCCTGTGATCCATGGTCAGCCCGTGGGTGAAGACGACGGGGAGTCCGTCGTCGGGACCGTCGAGATCGACGAAGAGGTCACCATGTCGGGTGGTCAGGGATGTCATGATGAGAGAATGGTGTCGATCCGGTGCCGGTCAAGGGTCATGGCTGAAGGAGAAGGCGGTGATGAGGACGCCCTGGTCGTCGGTTAACCCCTCACGCGGACGGGGACGCCCCTGGCGGGGCCCATGGTGACCGAGCGGCGTCGAGGTTGTTCGTCGGGTTCGAGGAGCTCGAGGTCGATGCCGGAGGTGACGAGGGTGGCGATGGCAAGCCGCATCTCGTAGTGGGCGAAGGAGGCGCCGATGCATCGTCGGTGGCCGCCGCCGAAGGGGAGGAACTCGAAGGCGTTGAACTTGCGGTCCAGGAACCGGTGGGGACGGAAGGCCTGGGGTTCGGGGTAGAGGTCGGGATCTTCGTGAATGATGGCGATTGCGACGCCGACGCCGATGCCCTCGGGGACGGTGTAGTCGCCGACCTTGAGGGGCTTTCGGAGGAGGCGGAGGTTCTCGGTGACGATGGGGTGGAGGCGGAGGGTTTCGTCGCAGACGGCGCAGAGGAGGGGGAGCTTGGCGATGTCTTCCGGGGGGGCGTCGGGGCCGGCGTCGGTGATCTCTGCACGGAGTTCGTCGAGGAGGTCGGGGTTTCGCCACAGCCAGTGGACGGCCCAGGCCAGGGAGATGGCCGTGGTCTCGTGGCCGGCGAAGAGGAGGGTGACGAGGTGGGCTCGGAGGTCCTCTTCGGTGAGGGCTGTGCCGTCGTCGTAGCGGGCGG
>SKON01000086.1 GCA_007120035.1 Myxococcales bacterium | reverse complement strand
CTGACGTTGACCAGGTGGTCTCGGCGGGCGTGGAGCACCAGGAGGGGCTTCTCGTAGGCCCCGAGCTTCTCCTCCTGGTTGAAGAGGCGCTCTACCTCGTCCCGGATCGTCTGGAAGTCGGCGCCCAGATCACGGGGGCTGACCCGGACCAGGATCCTCTCCAACACATCGGCGATCCCGCTCTCCAGGATCAACCCGGCGATCTCCGGATACCGGTAAGCGAACTCCACGGCGTAGAGGGAGCCGATGGATCGGCCGAAGACGAAGAGATCCTCGGCGGGTTGATCCAGGGCCTCAAAGACCGCCGGGACGTCGTCCAGGAGGGCCGCCAGGGCCGGCTCGCCGGTGGACGCCCCGTAGCCTCGGTACTCCACGAAGAGGGTGTTCAGCCCGAACCCGGCGAAGATCTCCGCCATGTAGGGCTCGTAATCGGCCACCACTTCCCCGTTGCCGTGGTAGTGGACCAGGGTCCGCTCGGCGCCGTCGACCTGGTGATAGGCGCAGGCGAGTCGATCCGTGGCGGTCTCCACCCAGAAGATCTCTTTGGGAGTCTCCTGGCGAGGAAAAAAGTAGGAGCCCGTCAGGGCCGAATGGTTCAACAAGGAATCAGTCATCGATTGCTCACGAAGCGATCTGGTGGTCTCGACCTAATAATTGCGAGCGAGTCGAAAGCCCGTCCCCGCCGAGGGAGCCCCCGGGGGCTTCAACTCCCGGCTGGCCAACCGACACATATCGGCGGTGGCGAACCAACAGCCGCCGCGAAAGGGGGCCTGAAAGTGGGGGGCGTTCATCTCCTCCGGATCGTTAGGTAAGCACCAGTCTCGAACATTTCCAGCCATTCCCCGAACCCCGTAGGGGCTGAGATCGTCTGGATAGGCCCCCACAAGGGCCGGGCTGGGTTGGTTTCGTGAGCTCGGGAGCATCCGACACCAGGTGGGATCGAGGAAGTCTCCCCAGGGATAGAAACGGCCGTCCACCCCTCGGGCGGCCTTCTCCCACTCGTGTTCCGTGGGCAGGCGCCACTTCTGGCCCGTCTGGTCCGAATACCACTGGGCGTAGGCTCGGGCGGCGTGCCAGGTGATCAGGGTCACCGGGAGCTGGCGATACTCGTCTTCGGTCTCGGGGCGGTAGTACCCCATCTCATCGCGGCGATACACGGAGGTTCCCGTGGTGGCACCTGCGTTCCCGGCGGCCCGGGGGCACCATCGGTCAGCCTCTTCGTGGCGCCCCTTGTCGACCAGATCGTTGAGAAACCGCAGATATTCGTGGTTGGTGACGGGATCGCGCTTGATCACGAACGATGGCAGCCACACCTCCTCTCGGGGCAGCCCGTTGATCGCCCGGGAGTCGCCGCCGGACCAGAAGACCCCCTCTGGGATGTAGCAGTCCTCTGATCGCAGCTCCCCGGGCTCCGGCAGGTGAAGGGACCAGCTGGCGTCGCCGGGGGGACCCCCGGTCCAGTGCATCCCCCGTCCGATTCGCAGGGGATACCGAACGACGGCGCGGTCGGCGGCACGCACTTCCAGGAGGTAGCTCCCCATGTAGAGCTCCACCTCCACCGGCGCCAGGCCCAGAAACCGCTTCAGGCCCGGCACGAGCATCCGGTTCTGCTGCACGTATCGATAGAGGTCGACCCGGGCCCCCCCAGGCGAGGTGTGGAGCGTGAGCATTCCTCGCCCTGCCAGATACTCGTCGTGCTTCCCCGTGTTATGAGCTCGGAGATAGATCTCGTAGATGGTGGCCATCTCCACGTCTCGGGACTCCTCGGCGATCTGATGGTCTCGGCGATAGAGTTCGGCCAGTTGGTCATGGGCCTCGTTGAGATCGGGAACGGAGGCCAGGGCCGTCTCCAAGAGGCGCACCAGCCGCGCCCGGCGAGCCCCGACCTCCCGCTCCAAGAAGCTCGCCTCATCCTCCAGGTTCCAGGCAGCCTTCTTCTCCGAGACAGGTGCGCTCTGATCCACGCGATCCAGGAGAACCTGGGCCTCTCGGCGCAGCTCCTCAGCTCGCTCTCGAAGCTCCTCTAGCTGGCTGGGGATCTCGGCGGCTTCCCGCACCAACTCCTGGGCCCGAGCCCGCCGATCCGAGCCGGCGAGCCACTCCTCGATCTCCCCGGCCAGCTCCGAGGCGTCCGCCGGCCGAACCCTCCGATCGATGCTCATGGCACGCAAGCAGAGCTCCATCAGTTGGACCGGCACGCCCAGCCCGGCACCGGGCTCTCGCTTCAGTCCTTCCATCACGTCGAAGATCACCGCCGCCGTGCTCGGCCCCGAGAAGGGCAGATCCCCGTCGAGGATCGTGAAGAGGATCGCTCCCAGAGAGTACACGTCGGAGGCCGGCCCCATCTCGTCGAGCTTCCCCCGGGCCTGCTCGGGCGGCATGAACGCCGGCGTCCCGACGATGCTCCCAAATTGGGTGTCCATTCCCGGTGGCCGTCCCGGCGGTCGTACGTCCGCGGCGTCCGTGGCCGCGGTGTCGTCCTCCGCCAGGCCGCCCAGCACCTTCGCCAGGCCCCAGTCCAGCACTTGCACCTCCCCGAAGCTCCCCACCATCACGTTCGATGGCTTCAGATCCCGGTGAATGATCCCTCGGGCGTGGGCATAGGCCAGGGGCTCGCAGAGGCGGCGAAAGATGTCGATCAGGCCCCGAAAACACTGATCCCAATCTCTCTCATCCTCCCCCAACGCCGCGAATTCGGCGTGAGTCTCGGCGATCACCTCCGTGAGGGTCCGCCCCTGGACCTCGCGCATGGTGTAGTAGATGCGGTCGTCTTCCAGCACCCCGAGCTCATGGACGGGGACGACCCCCGGGTGCGTCAGCTGAGAGGTGATCTGAGCTTCCTCCAAGAACCGCGCTACCGCCTCCGGGTCGTCGCGGCGGTCCGCCCTCAGGACCTTGATCACCATCTGTCGCTGGAGCTCGGGATCGCGGACCCGAAACACCTCGCCCATTCCCCCGCGGCCCACCACTCCCAGGTTTGGGAACCGACCAAGGCGAGGGCCTTCGGCGAACGTCTCGGACAGGAGCCGCTTCTGATCGGGGGTCTTCAGACGCTCCAGGAAGCCCTGCAGGGCCTCTCGTGAAGCTTCGCTGGCGCTCTGGAGGTCCACCGGGACCTCGTCGAAGGTGTCCAGGATCGATGAGTCTTCGGAGAGCCGCTGCAGAACGGTGTCGATCAGCTCTCTCGTTTGATCCGAGAGTTCTTCTTCCGCGGTGAGCGTCTTCAGAACTTTTGTGACTGTCTCCAGCTCATCCATCCACAGTGCCCCATGCTAAAGCTTATTAAGAGTGGTCGGGAAACCCGGGGAATGCAAGGATTGCGTCCCGATTGTTTTTGGAGGGGGCTCCGGAAAAAGCAGAGGCCGCGCAAGGGTTGCGCGGCCACTGTGGTACTCAAATCGCTCAGATGGAGCGAGGATCGGTTACATAGTCGGCTCTTCCGCCGGCTCTTCTTCGGGAGTTACCTCGGTGTCATCG
>SKON01000322.1 GCA_007120035.1 Myxococcales bacterium | reverse complement strand
GGCGAGGGGGACAACGGGGAAGGCGACCCCGGTGAGGGGGACAACGGGGAAGGCGACCCCGGCGAGGGGGACAACGGGGAAGGCGACCCTGGCGAGGGGGACAACGGGGAAGGTGACCCTGGCGAGGGGGATAATGGAGAAGGCGACCCCGGCGAGGGGGATAACGGGGAAGCTGATCCCGATCCCGAAGGACCCTGAAAGCCGTCAGTGCTCTAGCACTCGGTGTACTAGTTAAAGACCACCGCCAGGAGATACTGGGCGTTCATGTCGGAGAAGACCGACAGCAGGTGGTCGCCGCGACCATGGAAGGGGAACTCAAATTCGTAGAGCCCTTCGTTCCCGGCGTACTCGAAGAGGTCGACGTCGACGATCCGCTCTTCCTCGACCTGACCACAGTCCGGGGAGAGGAGTTCGACGTGGAGCTCAGTCCCCGGCGCCAGGGCCTCGGTGAGTAGAATCCGGACGATCACCGTCTCATGATCGAAATCATTGGGGACTACTGTCCGAAGGCCTCCCGGAAACTGACTTCGAGCGAACGTGGCCTCATCCAAGATGCAGCTGGCGCTGCCGGAGCACAACATGATCGACCGATCGCAGAAAGCCTGCAGGCGTCCCTGCTTGAAGGCAGCCTCGTCGGACAGACAGCCGGCCAAGAGAAGGGCGGGCCAAGAGAGTAGAGCGATCAGGACCAGTTTCTTCATAACATTCGGGGCCGGTAGATGAGTGGGCACTGGATCGTAGTGTACAACGGAACAAGGAAGAGGCAACCGTCACTCCCATCGCTCGAGATCGACGAGTAGAACCTGGGAGGCCTCGAGGGCGGTCATCTGGACGTCTCCTCTCCCCGTGACCGCCAGGCCATCTCCGGGCCCGAAGCCGTATCGTCCGATCTGGACGGATCCGGTGGCGACATGGATCCAGAGGGCTCTGTCCATGGTCTGGGCGAAGGAAGCGTCCTGCCCGTCCGTGAGGTCGATGGCGAAGAGGCGGGCGTCTTGGAAGATCTCCACGGGGGCCTCGTTCCCGTCGGGACCGGCGAGCTTCTGGAACTGGCCCTGACGCTCGGCGGGATCGAGATCGACGGCGTCGTAGCGGTGGTCTGCCTCAAAGTCGTTGGGGCGCATCCAGATCTCGATGTAGTGGGCATCGGCGGTCTCGGAAGGGTTGAAAGTGCTGAAGAGGAACCGGGACCCAGCGTTGATCCGTTGGAATCGTCGGGGGGTAATGATCTCCTGCCGATCTTCGAAGTCCCGGTGCCGGAGCTCGCCGTCGATCACCCAGGTGAGAATCTCCATATGAGCGTGAGACCGAGGAGGAAACCCTTCCCCCGGAGGGAGATGATGCTCGTTGATCGCTCGCAGCGCCTGGAAGTAGCGTCGCTCAGGGTTCTCCATGTCGGTGAACGTGAAGGTGTGGAAGGCCCGACCACGGTCGGTGGACTCCCGTCGATCAGAAGCGAAGAACACGTCGAAGAAGAGGTCACGGATCACGAACTCCGACGGAGGTGACTCCAGCGCGGCCTGGTCAGGGGGAGGCTGAACATCAGCCGACGGGATCTCCGAAGACGGCGTGTCGTCTGAATCCATCGGGGAGCGATCACATCCCGCAACCAAGACAAGGAGGAGCGCCACCGGGAGAAATGCTGCAGGCATGGAATCTCTCGTGGGAGGAATAGGCCGTTCGGACCAGAACAAGAATCACTCCTCGTGGTTTCCAGCGCAAGAGTCGCTGGTCAGGGTGAGAATTTTGGTTTACCCTGCCCGAGGAACTCGAACATAGAACCTGTGCCTTCGGGGCAGTGGAGCGAAAACGATGAGACAGTGCTTCTTTGTGGGCTTGGCCCTGTTGACCATCACGGCGACCCTCCCGCTGACGACGGGAGAGGCGCACGCCCAGGATGATGATGGTCTTCGACCCTACTCGTCTCTGGTGGTGCAGAATCGCCAGTTCATTCAACGACACGAGATCACAGGCGGGGTAGGCGCGCTGCCACTGGATGCCTTTACGAAAGGGCTGACCGTTTCGGCGGGGTACACGCTGCATTTCTCAGAGCTCTTCGCCTGGGAGATCGCACAGTTCCACTACTCCTTCCACGTGAACACCCGACTGTACAGCCAGCTGCAGGCGCTGGAGATTACCCCGTCTCCCTTTGAGGTGCTGGACTACTATGTGACGTCCAACGCGGTGTTTAAGCCGCTGTACTGGAAGGGATCGTGGTTGAACGAGACGATTCGCCACGGGGAGTTCTTCCTGACCGCCGGAGGGGCCTACGGGTGGTTCACCCGCAGCGTGAGGCCCGGGGTGAGCCTGGGAACAGGGGTGCGGTTTTTTGCCGGTGATCGGATCTCGTTCCGGTTGGATTTGAGGTATCTCCTCTTTCCGGACGATCAATTCCTGCAAGACTTTTCCTACAAGGACGAGATCGCCGTTGGATTGGGCACGTCTCTGGGGTTTTGATCGATGAGAACGTCTAAGATCGTTTTCGCCCTGACAGTGTGTGGCCTGTTGTGGTCTGGGTGCTCCCGGGTGCAGCTCGCTGAAGACCGAGACGGGCTCTATTCGCAGGCGGTGGAAGCCTCCCTGCAAGGAAACGCGCCGCTGGCCAGCAGGGCCGCCCATCACTATCTGCGCGGTGGGACCGAGGATGATCCCAGGTATGACCGGGCGAGCCGGGTGCTGGCGGAGAATCTCAAAGAGTTGGATCTGAGCTACGCGTCGTCGTTGTACTACTTTGATATCGCGTCTGCCCGCCGGGACGCTGAGATGGTCGAGTACGCCGTGGTGGGGCTGGCGAGGATCATCGAGACCTATCCCCATGATAAATGGACCCTGATCGACGGATTCGTGGCCACGGCGGATATCACGGGGTTGAGCGGGGAAGCGGAAGCGTTCGTGAACTACTACCAGGGGCTTCACAGCCTCCAGCGGGGAGAGTGGGAGTGGGGGTTGGACCTCTTTGACTCGATCCCGGACCGAAGCGCGTACAAGGCTCGGGCTCGCTATGTGCTGGCGGTGAGCCTTCTGGCTGCCTACGACCTGGGGGAGGCCGAGGAAGCGCTGGAAGAGATTCTGGAGGACTTTGAAGGGCGGCTGCCGGAGGACATCTACAATGACATCCGGCGAGGTCTGGCACGGATTGCCTTCGAGATCGGGGACTACGAGACCGCGTTGGAGCGGTATGAAGACATCCGAGCGATCGCTCCCGACGACCCTCAGTTGCTGCTGGAGATGGCTTGGACGGAGTACTACTTGCACAATCACCGCCGGTCATTGGGTCTGTTGTTGGCCCTTGATGCGCCGGCGTTCTCGCGGCTGATCGCGCCGGAGCGGTTCATGCTGGAGGCGCTGAACCTCCAGCAACTCTGCCAGTTTGAGCCCGCCCGGACGGCGGCGGTTCGGCTGGGTGCCCGGTACGGGGACGCGCTGGATGATATGCGTCGGGGGGTCGCGGTAGTGGACTCCGACGCCCTGCGGTCGGCCGCGCGTCTGCGGGAAGCGGCGACGCCGATTGCCGACTTCCGACTCCGGCTACTGCGGGAGCAGCAGATGGTGGAGGGGCTCTCGTCACGGCTGGGGGACTCTCTTTCGGCGGAGCTGCTCGAAATCTACGAGCGGGGCATCGCCGAAGTGGACCGTCGAGAGAGAGAGGTGCTCTCGGGAGAGATGGAAGCTCTGGCGACGGAGCTCTTGAGCGCTGCCGAGGGGGTTCAGTTGATCCTTCACGAGATCAGCGTGGCCCTGCTGCGAGGGCGAGTCCGAGCAGACGCCGCCGAGGTGGAGGCGATCTTCGAGGTGCCCCGTGGTGGGGAGCAGGTGTACTACCAGTTTACGGGCGAATTCTGGACCGATGAGATCGACGATCTGATCGTGCCTCTGGAGGACCGATGTATCGAATAGGGACGCTGATCTTGGTCGGCGCTCTCCTGATCGGGGGCGCGTCGTTATGGTCTGGGTGTGCCACGCCCACCTACGAGCTGCGAGACACCGCCGAGGTGGAGGCGTTGCGGCTTCGGATCACGAAGGTCCGAAACGCCATCGATGAGACGCGGTTCACGATCGCTCGGTCTCGAGGGGCGACCTACTTGCCGGAGCTCTACCTCCGGTTGGCGGAGCTCTTGAGTGAGGAAGCCCGGTATCACTATCAGTTGGCTCAGATCCGGGAGCGAGGTGCCGGCGCCGATCTCTTTGTCCCCGAAGTGCGGCTGCTCAAGAACGAGGCCATCGAGATCTATCGGGATACGCTGCGACGGTTTCCCGAGAGTCGGCAAGCGGCTCGGCTTCTCTTCAACATGGGGCATGAATACCGAGAGCTCGGGGACTTCGACGAGATGCTGGTCGCCATGCAGCGGCTTGTGGAGGAGTATCCGGACTCCCCGTTGCGATTTCAGGCACTGATCGTCCTCGGAGACTATCAGTTCGACCAAGATGAGATGAGAGAAGCGGCCCACTACTACTCCCAGATCACTAATGACGATCTCTCCGCGGCGGCCGGATTGGCCCATTACAAGATGGCCTGGGTGCATATCAACGAGGGGGAGTGCCGTCCGGCGCTCACCAGCTTCGAGCGAGCGATCCAGAGCACTCGGGAATGGGAAGAGGTGCGAGGCGAACGGCGGGCGCAGGAAGAGCTGATCGACTCTCTTCCCGGGGTGGACCAGGCCGTCGACGTGCGACGGAACTCCCTGGCGGACTTGGCGTACTGCTACAGCCAGGAGCGGGAAGCCTCTGAGGGGCTTGCGTACTTCCGGGAGTGGTCGGACAACCGCAGCGACTATCTGAACGGATTGGCCCGGCTGGCTCGCCGGTTCCGGCTGATGGATGAGTACGCCGGCGCCCGGGATGTGTCACGGGAGTTGCTGCGATACGGAGCGGCCAATCGAGACCGCCTCGATGACGCCCGGACCTTGTATTCTACCCTGGCCGAGCTGGAGGATTTCTCGGCGATCGACGAAGACGTGCGGCTGATCAACGCGGCGCTGACGCGGTACCATGGGCAGATCGGTGTGAGCCGAAGCCAGGCTACAGAGCTCTTTGAAGAGTTTGAGCTCTACGTGCGAGACCTGGTGACGAGCGCCCAAGAAGAGATGATGGAAGCCCGGGGAGACACGCAGCGGGAGTTGGCCCAGCGGGTCTCCAGGGCATACACCGCTCATCTGGACACCTACCTGGAGAGCCCGGAGCGGACCAGCGTGATCCTGAACTTGGCCGAGGTGCTGGCGCTGCAGGGTGAACACTTCCGAGCCGGCCAGCGAAGCCTTGAGGCGGCGCTTCTGCTCGACGATGAAGAGGCGCTTCGAGACGCCCTCTACGATGCGGTCGCGTATTTCCAAACCTCCTTGGAGCGAGAGGCCGACCGGACCCAGTATGAGAGCGTCGTGGCTCGTGCGGCGATGCGATCGGCGGGGATACGGCTCTTGCAGTTGGGTGGGGTCGATGAAGAGCGCCAGCGCCGAGTGAAGTTTGCAATCGGCGAGAGCCACTATGACGCCGGGGAGTACGACGAGGCGATCGACAAGCTGACCCTTGTGGCCTACGAGCACCCGGGGTCGACGCAGGCCGAAGAGGCGATTCGCCTGGTCCTCGACAGCTATCAGACGATCAACGACTTCGACGGGTTGATCTACGCGAGCCGCCAGTTCCTGGCAGGGGGTAGTCCGGCGTCAGCAGAACTGCAGGCCGATATTCGGAACATTCTGGAGGCCGCCGAGCAGAAGAAGATCGACGTGCTGACCCTGGCCGCGGCCGGGGACGATGGAGTGGAGCTTGCGCCGTTGCGGGACTTCGCCGAGATCCATCGGGGCACCGAGCTCGGAGAGCGAGCGCTGTTGAACGCCTTCGTGGCGGCTCGATCGGCGGGAGATACGTCGAGGATGGCGGAGCTCGCCGACGAGATCGCTCGGGATTATCCCCAGAGTGAGGAGTTGGCGGGGATCTTCTCGTCGCTGGCCCAGTCGGCGGCGGGTCGTTTCGAGTATGAGGAAGCGGTGGGCTTCTTGGAGCGGGCCGCCGAGCACAACCCGGATCGGCGGGTTCAGTTCTTGACGGCCGCCGGAGAGCTCCGCGACGAGTTGCAGGAGTTCGACGCCGCCGAAGCGTTGTATAAGCAGGCGATCTCGGCCAGCCCTGGAGCCGGTGGGCGGGCGGCGGCGTTGACCCACCTGTCTCAGGTGTTGGAGCGACGAGGCTCAGCTCGCCAGTTGGCCGGCGACCTCCATCCCTACCGGGACGACGGGCTGCCGGAGGTGCTGGTGCGGTTGGGGTTGGCGGAGCTGGCCCGGGATAACGCCCAGGAGGCATCGGGGTACTTCCAGCGTGCTCTGAGTGCCACAGGTCTGTCGGCCGAGGCGGAAGCGCGGGCCTACTACGGCCTGGCGGAGGTAATGCTGGCGACGTTGGACTTATTCGAGAGCCTCGATGACCTGACGATGATTCAGGAGTTCATCACCCTGGCGGATATCACGCAGCAGAACTATCTGAACGCTGCCCGCCAGGGGAGTCGACGATACACCACGGTGTCCTTGAGCCGGCTGGCCTTTGCGCTGGACTACGGGGCGAACCGATTGGAGAGCGCCTCGTTCCCAGCCGATATGGACTCCGGACAGCGTTCGCGACTGGAAACGGCGATCTCCGGTCGCGTGGATAACATGCGAGCCACGGCGATGGAGGCGTTGGACGCCTGTTCGGCCCGAGTGTGGGAAAACCTGATCTTCGACGAGGTGGTGCGAGGATGCCTGCGGGGCGATCCCTGGGACGCCGTGCTGGCGAGCTACGAGTCCCCCCGACCACGGCGGGCTGTGAACCTGGGAGACGAAGCAGAGATGCTTCGGGAGCGGGTCGCCCGGGATCCCCAGGACGTGGAGTCGCTGCGGGAGCTGGGACGAAAGACATTAGAGGCCGGCGATCCCCACCTGGCGAGAGTGATCTTCCGACGGGCCGTGCAGGCTGGAGGGGGAGGCACGGAGTTGAACCTTCTGGGCGTGGCGAGTCGGGAGTCCGGCGATGTAGCGGGGGCGTTTGAGGCCTTTGCTCGAGCAGCGCGTGCTGGTGATGACGAAGGACGTACGAACCTGACCAACTTGTTGCGAGAGAGCGGTCATCCCGAGCTCGCCGAGGAAGTCCCTGAGCGATTCTAGGAGAGGCACCTGTGGCACGACGTCTGGTACTGATCTTGTTTTCTCTGCTGGTCTCAGCGGGGTGCGCCTCCGGAGTGGAGCCGATCAGCATCCACGATCCTGGGGTCCCCGTAGAGGGGCGGCGTCTGATTGCAGATGCTGAGGACGGGGTCGCCATCGCCCGCGCGAAGCGGGATGAAGCGGCGCATCAATTACGCCGAATGGAGCAGTGGCGGCGGGCGGTTCGCAGCTACACCGATTGGCCCGACGGATCGTCGACGCCGGTGACGGCCTTGAACAACCTGGTGGACTCCCGGGTGCGGTTGGCCCAGTTGCGGATGGATCGGGCAGAGCTCGCCATCACCTTGGCTCAGATGGAATTGGAGATGATCACCGCCAGGGTAGCGGTTCGAAACGACCTGGCCGTGTACGATCTGGAGAGCCTTCAGGAGCGCCTGGAACGGCGCCAGGAGTCGGCCCGAGAGATCGACCGGGACATCGCGCTTCACATGGAGCGTCTCGACGAAGTGCACCAGCAGTGGTGGAGCGCCTACTCCGCATTCGTGCGGCAGGGGGGCGATGCGACGCCGTTTTATCCGGTCTTCGATCGCCCCATCTGACGGCTAGTTGGGGCAGCTTGTCTCAGACGGCGGGACACAGTCCAGGGGCTCGCTGTTGTCGGGGGAACCGTCGACAACCCGAGCGCAGAGGGGCACGACCAGGGGCGAATCCTCAGCGTTGGATTCGATGATGATCGCGACATTGTCCTGCTCGTCGCCAGAGTTGGGGGACTGCCGGTTGTAAGTGATCCGAACAGCGGAGTCGTTGCCACGGCTGGCGACATCGTCGGAGGGGCCCTCGAGGGTGAAATGGTCGATGTCCCCGACGATGCAGGCGTTGTCGATGGTGACTTCTTGATCGCAGGGGGCGTGAAGAATCAGGGGCCAGGAGTAGGGGGTGCGGGAGGCATCGTGGAGGTCTTCGGTGGCGTTGCCCAGGGGCCGGAGCTCTCCGAAGGACACGGGGGAAAGATGAGGCACGAGTTGGCGTCCCTCACAGACTTCTGTGAAGAGGTCGTCGTCGGAACCGGAACAGCCAAAGACGGTGAAGCCGACGACGGCGAGGGTGATAGGGAGTTTCCAACGGACCATTGCTCTCTCTCCTTGCAAGGGAGGCCTACATGGAGGCCTGGAATGAGAAGGGGAAGGCGACCTCTACGGGACCGCCCTCAGGACTGGGGAAGTTCATGCGTCGAATGATGCGAAGGATGCAGTTGGTGACCTGGGCCGAGCCCAAGGTGCTGGTCTGTTCGCGAGCGCCGCTGACGCTGCCGTCGAGGCTGATGGTCCACTCGAAGGTGATCTGACCACTGAGATTGGGGTTGTCGTTCAAGGCTCGCTCGTAGCACCCCTGGATGGCACCGCGATGGCGGTCGATGACCCGTTGGACTTCGGCGCGGCTCAAGGAGCCCTCCACCCGGGTGAGGGCGGTGATATTGCTGACCTGTCCGCGGACCTGTCGAGGGGCCTCCCGGGCTTCCAAACGCCCGGCCTGACTGTCGCCTCGCTCGGTAAGTTCGCCGAGGCGGCCCCCGCTGCCCTGGGCGAGGGTGGGGCCGTCGCCCTCGAGGGCGCCCAGGCTGCCGCCGACGCGGAACTGAGCGTCGCCCTGGGTCTCGGCGATGGCGTCGATATTGCTCACGGCCTCGGTGACGCTACTGCTCTCCATCGCTAAGAGGTTCTCGAGCTGATCGGCGGAGTCGGCGTCGGTGGTCGTGCGCTCCCGCAGACGCTCGTCCAACTGTTCCCGCACGACCTGAGGGATCTGGACCTCTTGCTCCGTGGGGTCAGCCGGGCGCGGGGGGGGCTCGGGGTCGGGCTGGGGTGGCTCGGGAGGTAGCTCCTCGGGCTCTTCGGGCTCCTCAATGTCCACCAGCTCTCCTTCGGCGAAGATCTCTTCTGGAGGGGCCTCCTCGACGACGAGGCTGATGCCGAGTTGTGTGGAGAGAGTGATGAATCCGAAGACCACGACGACATGAAGAAGGGCAGCCAACAGAAAAGAGAGGGCCCCGGCCATGGCCAGACGGGCCACCTGGGTGCGAGACTGACGGGCCGGCGGGTTGGGAGGATAGAAGAACCGGATGAAGAAGGTGAGCCCCTCTCCCCGGATCTCGGCTCGGTCGCCTGGATCGAGGAGGATCTCTTCGCCGGGAGCGGCCAGGCCCTCGACCTCGTCGGCGCGGCTGCGATAGATGTGACCTGAGGCGTCGTCATTGACCGTAATGAGCAGCTTCTTGCCCTTGTGACGGATCTGACAGGTACCTCCGGTGGCGTTGAACTTGCTTTTGAAGGGGCCCGATCGAAGGACCTGAGACTCCAGGGCGATCCCTTCGGTGGCCAGGACCACCTCGGCGACGGGATGAGCAGCGCGCTGGTCCTCTCGAAGGAGTCGGGTGGCCTTGCCGCCGTCTACGAGCTCTCGGAGCTCGATGGACATGGCGAGGTCGTCTTCCTCCCCATCGTCGGCCCAGACGACGGGGCTGAACGTCAGATCTGGAGGGGCCTGTTCAGGGGCAGGCTCGGCGGCGGGCTGTGGCTGAGCAGCGGCGGGCTGTGGCTGAGCAGCGGGCTGTGGCTGAGCAGCGGCGGGCTGTGGCTCAGCGATACGGTGTTTGTATTCCCCGGTCGGTCCCAGGGCTTCGTCGGGAATCGGGGCTGCGGCTTCCCGGGTAACCCGGAGCTCTTCAGTCACCTCCGGGCCAGGCTCGAAGATATCGCTCGCCGAGCTGGGGGTCTCCAGTCCACCGGGACTCCCGGAAGTGTCGTCCTGTTGGAAAGGATCGAAGTCGGCAAAGTCGGCGCGGACGTCGGCCTCGACCTCCACTGCGGCGCTGACGGAGGGTTCGCCGCCGAGCCCGTCGAAGAGGGAGTCCTCGTCGACATCGTCAAAGAGATCACCGAAGAGGCTCTCCTCTGTGAGGCCCGGTTCGGGGGCCTGGGCCTGGCGAGGGGCCAGAGAATCTACGGTGGTGTCGTCGGCGGCGGCGATGGGCTTGCCGATCTGTGTGCTCTCACGGTCCCGAGACTGGTCGACCCGCTCAATGGTGGCCCGCTGAACGGCGTCTAGCTCGGTGGTGGCGTCTGAAGAGATCGCCGGCTGCACGGGCCTGGTGGTCTCCTGAATGCGACGGATGACGGTGTCGTCTTCATGGATGGGCTGAGACTGCGGGAAGAGGCTGACGACCAACCTCACGGTATCTTCGAACTCCTGGAAGCTGGCGACGCGGTCCACGGACTCCCAGCGGGCGACCCGGTTCGGGAAGTACTGGCGAAGGACGGCGGTGAGGTCCACCGGCGTTTGGATGCCGAGCTTGGCGGCCAGGCGGTCCACGGTGGAGGCGAGCTGGGCGGCGTCGGCGAACCGTTCGTCAGCGGGCCGAGCCAGGGCCTTCCGGACCAGAGAGTCGAGGAATGGGGGGATGCTTCGATTGATGCTGGAGGGGGCCGGGATCGGCTCGTCGCAGATGGCCTCCATCAGGTCGAAATCAGTGGACTGGGTGAAGAGGGTCCGCCCGGTCAGGAGCTCCCAGAGGACGACTCCGAGCCGGAACACATCGCTTTGAGGAAGGCCCCACTTGCCGATACACTGCTCGGGCGAGAGGTATCGAAGATCGTCGAGGCGGGAGGTCCCGCGTCGTTGGTGGAATTGCTGGCGTGGCCCGGCGACGGCCAGGTCCGTGACCCGGAGACGACCGTCGATGTCCACGAAGATCGCCCGGGGGTGGACCCCCCCGTGCACCAGGGGAGCGGTGGTGACTCGGTGTGCTCGGCCGAGGGCTCGCGCGGCGTTAGAGACGATGGTCAGCGCCGCGGGGAGCGGCAAGGTTTGCTGGTGTTGTCGAAGCCGGTCGATGAGGGCCTGCGTGGACTCACCGGCGATGAACTCCCGGACAATAAAGTACTGTTCGCCATCGCGCTCCAGGCCGACCACGCGGCTGAAGGTGGGCTCGGAGAGCTCGGCGGCCCGGTGAACTCCGGCGGCGATCTGTTTTAAGAGATCTCCGTCAGGGGGCACGTTCTCGATCGCCACCAGCGAAGCCCGCCCCTGACCATGCTGGTCTAAGGCAGCCCACAGGCGGGGCAGATCTCGCCCGTCAAGGGAGCAGATCAGGTGGTAGCGATTTGCGATGACGCTCTTCACTCTTCTTCCCGATTTTGGCGCAGTCGCTCCACCCCTTCATCGCCCAGCACGGAGTACACCGTGCCGTCGAGGTAGCTGGTTCGCCTGTCGATCATGGACGGTAGGGGGCGAGGGGGTCGCTGGAAGAGAAAGACCGCTCCCGTTCCGGCGCGCTCTCCTCGAATCAGTCGGGCGTCAAACTCCATTCGTCCGCCCCGTTGGAGGGACGAGGTGGGGCGTTGCTCCTCGGCTGCCTCGTCGGCTTCCTCGTCGTCGAGGACCGCTTCGTCGTCACCATCTTCGGCGACGGCGACGGAGGGAGCCCCAACGAGGAGCGCCGTCAAGAGGGCCGTCCAGAAGTATGTCGAAAGATGTCGCATGGTTCACTCCCGCAGAAGGGAAGAGTCAATTCTTCATGATCGCCAGCCGGTAGCGCGAGAAGCCGGCCAGGGAGGAAGAACGCATCACGAGGTAAAGGGTCTGGTAGTCCATCTCCCGGTCTGCCTGGATCATGACGATGGGTTCGTCGAAGTCGCCGCGCTCGAAGTGTTCGGACAACACGGTGACGAGCTCCTCGATTCGACCTTCCCGGTAGTGCTCATCGGTGAACCGGCCGTTCTCCAGAGAGACGACGGCGTCTCCTTCCACCACCAGTCGAGCGGGGTTGATATTCACCGAGACAGCAGGCATGAACACAGACCGTGCGGCGGAGTCGGGCAGGGTGATGTCCGGATCGAGTCGGAAGTCTTGGTCCTCGGCCTCGAAGCTGACGATGAGGAAGATCAAGATGATCGTGAACATGTCCAAAAGGGACGTGAGCATCAGACCCGGGGGCTTCTTCTTTTTCAGATACTTGCCGGCCATCACTCGCCTCCTTCCGGGGGAGCGTCGCCGGAGGCGCCGTCGTCGGTGATCAGCTTGGAGAAGACCGTCACGGGGAAGAGTTCCTCGTGTTCCCCGAGGGGGTCATCGGGGTTGACGGGGTACTCCCGGGCGGCGTCGAGGATGGTGACCAGGGTCTGATAATCCAGTCGGTCGTGGGGCAGGACGGTCATCGTAGTGCTTTCCGGGTATCGCTCCTTGATGGTGCGGAGGTGTCGCTGCAGACCGTCGACGTCGTATTCGCCGCCTTCCCGGGAGAACCGGCCGGCGATCTCGGCGAGTTCTTCTTCGTTGAGGCTGGTGCTGGCGAAGGTGACGGTGATGGCGTCGGGCTCGACGAGGAGGTTGGCGGAGACCGTGGTCGGGGTCTCAGGGATATCGGAGGCCGTCGGGTCATGGGTGGGCGTGGAGGTGGGGATCACGCCGATCTGGTAAAAGGCC
>SKON01000177.1 GCA_007120035.1 Myxococcales bacterium | reverse complement strand
TCGATCGTCTCCAGCCACTCCGCGTAGACCGACCGATCGGAGTTACCAAACTCCCCCAACACAAACGGCTTGCCCGCCTCATGAGCCAACTCCACGTGATCCAGAATCCACTGTCGACCGTCTTCGAGGGCATCGGAGAACCCCCAGACGTCTGGGTAGAGGTGGGCCCCCGCGAAGTCGATGTTTGGCAGCGCTGTGTTGTTCACATAGCTCGTGCCCGCTTCTCCTGAGAGCACCCAACCGTTGGTGTAGCTGCCGTAGGCGTCTCGGTGGACGGGGACATCGAAGCCCTCCTCCCCGGTGGCGATCAGGTGATTGCTGTCCAGGGAACGAATGTAGGCCGACATCTCCTGGTACCAATCCTCCAGCACGCCGTCGGCGGCGTTGGGATCGAAGTACGCGTTGGCCTCGTTGGCGAGCTCCCAGGCAAAGATCGTCGGGTCCTCCCGATACTCCACCCCTGTGATGGTGTTTTCCCGGGTCAACACGTACTCCACGTAGTCTCGATAGAGCTGTCGGGCCGCATCGTCGGTGTAGAAGAACTCTCGCCCTTCTCCGCCGGCCCACCGGGCGTACTGCCGCATGCCCCCGAAGTCATCCCAGTAGTTCACCAGGGGAATGATCAGCTTGATGTCCCTCTCCCCGGCTTCGGCGATGATATAGTCCAGCGCTTCAAACGCCGACTCATTGTACACCCCGGGCTCGTACTGCATGATCGCCGGGTCGTCGGAGTTCGTCCACTCTTCGCCGTCGGCAAACCCCCACAGCCGGATCACTCGGATCCCCAGTTCCTCGCACACATCAAGCGCATCGTCGACATTTGAGTTGTTGTAGGTCCGCCACTGCACCAACCAGTAGAGGTTGGTCCCCGCGAAGTAGAACGGCTCGCCACGCAACAAGAATCGCGGATCCTCGGGATCGACCATCACGAATTCGCTGTACGGAAGCTCGTCACCGCCGGTGTCGGCCTCCCCGCCGACGTCAGCGTCGGGCCCGTCTCCCCCGTCAGTGTCGGCATCCCCCCCGACATCGGGCTCCGGATCGTCGCCGGTATCCTCCTCGGCCCCGGTATCTTCGGAGACGCCCACATCGAGCTCCCCCTGGATGACCTCCTCCTCGTGCGGGCAGGCCGCCAGAAACACCAATGAAAACACCACCAGAGAAATCCACCGCACCATCAACGGCCTCCACAATTTCCAATCACAGATTCTTAAACCGACCCGCGAAATATAGTGGAATCCCACCCCTGGCACCACACCTGTGCCTCAATTGACGAACATGCCATCCCCCGGTGTAATGTCCTGGCGGAGACCATCGGGCCCAATTCCGCAAACCCAATCCGGAGACACCGGATGTCCATCGAGAATCGACTCCTGCTTCAAGGGCGGTGTCCGCGATGCGCTGAGCGGGTCTCCCCCAGGCTTCTCGTTCAGGAGAGTGACTGCCCGCACTGCGAGTCAGCCCTGCGCGGACCCGCCGATCTCCGGACCAAGATCGCAGACCGGCAACTCGGCTTCCGCCTGGTCGGCTACGGGCTGATCGCCCTGGCGAGCTTCACCACGGGGTGGATCCCTCTCCTGCAGACCGGGGTTCACCTCCTCGCCCTGGTCGTCCTACACCTCCTCGTGATCCACAGCTCGCTGAAGTGGCTCTCCCGCAAGCGCCGTGCCCTGACCCGCCTGACCCTGCGGATCTACGGGGCGCTGATCGCCGTCGCCGGCTTCCTCCTGAACCTGGCCCTCGCGCCCCTGGTGGGGGTCGCCCCCTTCGTCCTGGCCCTCGTCGGCCCGGCGATGACCGCGCTCTACGTGGAAGTGTCGATCTGGTTGGTGCGACGCCGCCTGGATCGCCAGGCTGAGGGCCGCCCCATCGCCGTTGGCGAGTGGGCCCTGCCCCTGGCGCTCCTCCTGGGCCTGGTGGTCGCCTCCCTCGCCACGGTGACCGCTGTCTACGCCGTGGTGAGCCTCGTCGCCTCTCTCGACACCCCGGGAGCGACGGAGATCCTCCACTTCGTCACGGAGCGAACCCCATGAGCCTCCTCCTCCTGCGCGGCATCGCCCTGATCCTGGTGCCGATCATCACCGCCTCGGCCCGGCCGGCGGCGACCTTTCTGGGGACTCTCATCGCCGTGTCCTGGCTCGACCAGGCCGCCCTCCTCAGCCTCCCGCCATCGCTCCAGTGGTTTCTGAGCGCACCGATCTTCGCCGTCGCCCTGACCCTGGCGCTCCTGGAGGCACTCGCCACCCAGCAGACCGAGGTCGCCACCCTGATCAACGCCCTGCAGGTCGATCGCATCGCCGCGGCGATCTCATCGGGCACGGTGGCCCTGATCATGGCCTCCCTCGGGCTCCCAGAGTCCGAAGCGGCAGCCCTCCTCACCTCGGACATGCTCGATCTCAGCGACGCCGACACCGCCGGTGAGGCCCTGGCGGCCACCCTCCTCTACGTCGAGCTCCCCGGCGGAACCCTCGCCGCGTTCGGGATCGCAGCCGCCGCGGCCTACGCCCTGGCCACCCTCCGGTCCTACCTGGTGGAGGTCCTGCAGGAGCTCCTCCTCTACCGGTTCGTCGCCATCCTGGAGACCGGAGGGGTCCTCGCCGTCCTGATCCTCCTCCCCTTCGCCCCCATCCTGGCGTTGCTCCTGGTGTTCGCCTTCGCCCTCACCATGGCCGCCCTGGTGGTCATCGCCCGACGAATCAACGCCGCTCGCGACGCCCGGACCCGCGTCCCCTGCCCCCACTGCGAGGCCCCCATTCGCCCCGAAGCGTCGCTCTGCCCCAGGTGCCGCAAGGACATTTCATAGCCCGGCGAACGTCAAGCTCTCGAGGTGATGCTCGTGACCGGCCGTCCCACGCGCCATTGACCGACCCCCACCGGTGCATAGTGTCGCACGGAAGCAAGATTCGCGCGGCCGCCGTCTTTGGGGCCTGGAGTGGAACATACCGTCCCCCGACCTCCGTATTGGGTCGGGCAAAAGGGAGCTCTATGACCGAGACGAGAATTCGTAAGTCCGCCCCTACCGACACCCTCCCGGTGATGCCCGATTACCAGTCGTACTATGAGCGGTTTCGGTGGGACGACGCCTGGGAGATGCTCGACGGGCTCCCCGACGGGGGCCTGAACATCGCTCACGAGTGCGTCGTTCGACATGCCCGTGGGCCGCGGGCCGGACAGACCGCCCTTCGGTGGATCGGCGCTGGCGATGATCGTCGAGAGTTGACCTACTCCGAGCTCTCGGAGCTCTCCGACCGATTCGGCGCCGCCCTCCGAAACCTGGGTGTCACCAAGGGAAGCTCCCTCTTCTCTCTCTGCGGGCGAGTCCCGCCGCTCTATATCGCTGCCCTGGGAACGCTGAAGATCGGCGCCGTCTTCTGTCCTCTCTTCGCCGCCTTCGGGCCTGAGCCGATCCGGCAACGCCTCCAGGGGGGCTCCGGGAAGGTCTTGCTCACCACCGCGCGGATCTATCGCGAGAAGGTCGCCGGTCTACGGGACGACCTCCCCCACCTGGAACACGTCGTGATCGTCGACGCCCTCGGAGAAGACCTCCCCGAGGGAACCCTCGCCTTCGAGGATCTCCTGAAGGGGAACGGCAAAGAGTTCGTCATTGAGCCCACAGGCCGCGAAGACCGCGCCCTGCTTCACTTCACCAGCGGCACCACGGGGAAACCCAAAGGGGTGATGCACGTCCACGGGGCTGTGGTCGCCCATCATATCACCGGCAAGATCGCCCTGGACTTCCACGACGACGACATCTTCTGGTGTACCGCCGATCCCGGGTGGGTGACGGGCACCTCCTACGGAATCCTCTCACCGCTCTCCAACGGCCTGACCATGATCGTCGACGAGGCCGAGTTCAACGCCCATCGGTGGTACCAGATCCTGCAGGACGAGGAGGTCACCGTCTGGTACACGGCCCCCACAGCGGTCCGCATGCTCATGAAAGCTGGCCCCGACGTGCCCCGGCAGTACGACCTCAGCCGCCTGCGCTTCATCGCCAGCGTCGGCGAGCCCCTCAACCCCGAGGCCGTCCTCTGGGCTGACGAAGTCCTGGGCCTCCCGATCCACGACAACTGGTGGCAGTCCGAAACCGGGGGGATCATGATCTCCAACTACGCCTCCATGGACATCAAGCCTGGCTCGATGGGCCGCCCCCTCCCCGGAGTGGAGGCCGCCGTCGTGGAGCGCACCGACGACGGCGTCACCGTCATCGACGAACCCCGCCGTGAAGGCGAGCTCGCGCTGCGGGCCGGCTGGCCTTCCATGTTCCGGGGATACCTGGACATGGAAGAGCGCTACCGAAGCTGCTTCGTCGACGGCTGGTACCTCACCGGCGACATGGCTCAGGTCGACGACGAGGGCTACTTCTTCTTCGTCGGGCGCGCTGACGACCTGATCAAGTCCGCCGGTCACCTCATCGGCCCCTTCGAGGTGGAGAGCACCCTCCTCGAGCACGAAGCCGTCGCCCAGGCCGCCGTGATCGGAAAGCCCCACCCCACCGCCGGCGAGGTCGTCAAAGCCTTCGTGGAGCTCCACAGCGGCTTCACCGCCGACAAGTCCCTGCTCCGCGACCTCAAAGGGTTCGCCCGACAGCGGCTGGGACCCACCGTGGCGCCTCGGGAGATCGAGATCATCGACGAGATCCCCCGCACCCGCAGCGGAAAGATCATGCGACGCCTGCTCAAAGCCCGAGAGCTCGGCGAGCCCGAGGGCGACACCTCTACCCTGGAAGGGGGTCCTTCATGACCGAGAAGCCCCAGGCCCGCGTCGAGAACATCGATCGTGACCGTGGCCACTACCTCTTGCACCAGATGCTCCGCATCCGTCGCCTCGAAGAGCGGTGCGCCGACCTCTACGCCCAGACCAAGATCCGCGGGTTCTTGCACCTCTATATTGGTGAGGAGGCCGTGGCCGTCGGCGTCATCGACGCCCTCCGCGATGACGACGCCGTGTTGGGCACCTACCGAGAACACGGCCACGCCCTGATGAAGGGAATGTCCGCCGAATCGATCATGGCCGAGATGTACGGCAACGTCGAAGGCTGCAGCATGGGCCGCGGCGGATCGATGCACCTCTTCTCCAAGGAACACCGGTTCTTCGGTGGCCACGCCATCGTCGGCGCCGGCCTGCCCCCCACGGTGGGTCTGGCGCTGGCCGACAAGATGCTGGGCCGCGATCGAGTGACCGTGGGCTTCTTCGGAGACGGCTCCGTGGCTGAAGGGGAATTCCACGAGTCCATGAACCTCGCCGCCCTCTGGCAGGTGCCCGCCCTCTTCTGCTGCGAGAACAACCTCTACGCCATGGGCACCGCCCTCGATCGCCACCAGTCCCAGCCCGACCTCCACCTCAAGGCCGCCAGCTATGGCATCCCCTCCATTCAGGTCGACGGCATGGACGTCCTCGCCGTCAGCCACGCCGCCCGCCGGGCCGTCGCCGCCATTCGCGACGGCAGCGGACCCCAGTTCATCGAGTTCCTCACCTACCGGTTCCGGGCTCACTCCATGTTCGACCCCGAGCTCTACCGCGACAAGGCGGAGGTCGAGAAGTGGAAAGAGCGCGACCCCATCAAGAATCTCACCACCTACCTCCGAGAGCGGGATCTTCTCACCGAGCAGGAGTACGACGAACTCGACCAGAGCGCTCGCCAGGAGGTGGAGCGAGCCGTGGAGTTCGCCGAGAAAGGATCCCTGGAGCCCGTCGAAGATCTGCTCCGCTTTGTCTACAGCGAACCCGAGGAGGACCGATGACGATCACCTACCGAGAGGCCCTTCGGACCGCCATCGAAGAGGCCCTCCGCCGCGATGACCGGGTCTTCTTGATGGGCGAGGATGTGGGCTACTACGGCGGCACCTTCGCCGTCTCCAAGGGCCTCGTCGAGGAGTTCGGCGAGGACCGCATTCGGGACGTCCCCCTCTCGGAGAGCGGGTTCGTCGGCGCCGGTATCGGCGCCGCCATGGGGGGCATGCGCCCCATCATCGAGGTCATGACCGTCAACTTCAGCCTCCTGGCCCTGGACCAGATCCTCAACACGGCGGCCACGATGCTCCACATGTCGGGGGGACAGTTCAACGTCCCCGTGGTGATCCGAATGGCCACCGGCGCCGGCCGACAGCTCGGGGCCCAGCACTCCCTGAGCCTGGAGAACTGGTACGCCCATATCCCGGGCCTCAAGGTGGTCGTACCCGCCACCGTCGACGACGCCCGGGGCATGCTCTGGACCGCCCTGGAAGACCCCGACCCGGTGGTCCTCTTCGAACACGCCGGGCTCTACAACCGAGAGGGAGAGCTGACCCTCGACGGAGAGCCCGTCGACCTCCACCGGGCCGCCATCCGCAGGGCCGGCACCGACATCTCGCTGATCACCTACGGCTTCCATCTCTTTACCTGCCTCGACGCCGCCGAAGAGCTCGCCCAACGTGGCGTGGACGCCGAGGTGGTCGAGCTCCGATCCCTCCGCCCCCTGGACACCGAGACCTTCATCGACTCCGTTCGAAAGACCGGCCGCGCCGTGGTCGTCGACGATGGGTGGAAGACCGGCGGGATCGGCGCCGAGATCGGGATGCAGATCGTCGAGGAAGCCTTCTTCCATCTCGACGCCCCCATCCGCCGGGTATGCCGAGCCGAAGTCCCCATGCCCTACGCCGCCCACCTCGAACAGGCTGCCCTCCCCCAGGTCGACGACGTCGTCGAGGCCGCCCTCCACCTGGTCAAGCCCCATGTATGAGTTCAAGATGCCCTCCCTGGGCGCCGACATGGTCGAGGGGACTCTGACGAGCTGGAACGTCGAAGTGGGACAGCCCGTGGAGCGCGGCGACATCATCTGCGAGGTCGAGACCAACAAGGGCGACATCGAGGTCGAGATCTGGGAGAGCGGCGTCGTCACCGAGCTTCGTGTCGAGCCGGGGCAGAAGGTCCCCGTCGGAGAGGTGATCGCCCTCCTCGACACCGGCGCAGAGGCTCCCGAGCCCCCAACACCGGAGCCAGAGCCAGAGACGCCGTCAGACCCCGCCGACCGCACCGGCGAGCGCGTCCTCGCCAGCCCCGCCGCCCGTCGCCGGGCCAAAGAGCTCGGCGTCGACCTCCGATCCCTGACGGGCACCGGCGTCGACGCCTCGATCACCCGCGCCGACGTAGAGGCGGCTCGCAAACCTCGGATCTCTCCCGTGGCCAAACGCATCGCCGATGAGCAGGGGCTCAACCTTCACGAGATCCAGGGGTCCGGACCCGGCGGGACCATCCGACGGGCTGACGTCGAGGATGCCGCCCCCCAGAAACCGGCGCCCCAGAAGCCACCCCAACCGGACGAAGAGGACCCGTTGAGCGCCATGCGGCAGGCCATCGCCATCGCCATGGCCCGCTCCAAGCGAGAGATTCCCCACTACTATCTCTATGAGACCGTTCCCCTCTACCGCGCCACCGAGTGGCTTCGCCAGCACAACGCCGAACAGCCCGTCGGCGACCGCCTCCTCATGGGCGTCCTCTTCCTCAAGGCCGTCGCCCTGGCCTGCCGAGACGTCCCGGAGATGAACGGCTTCTTCTCCAACGACCGATTCGAGCCCCGGAAGGAGATCCACCCCGGCTTCGCCATCGCCCTCCGCCAGGGAGGCGTGATCCCACCGGCCGTCCACGACGCCGACCAAAAGGGCCTCTCCGAGCTGATGGACCATCTGCGCGAGCTCACCCGTCGAGTGCGCCGCGGAAAGCTCCGCTCCTCGGAGGTCACAGACGCCACCATCACCATCACCAGCCTTGGCGACCAGGGAGTAGAAGCCGTCTTTGGCGTGATCTACCCCCCACAGGTAGCCCTCGTCGGCTTCGGAAAGGTAACCCCCCGATTCTGGGCTCACGACGGCCTCGTCGGCACCCGCCCGGCCGTGACCGTCACCCTCGCGGCGGACCACCGAGTCAGCGACGGGCTGACAGGCGCCCGATTCCTGGCCACCATCTCCGACCTCCTGCAACACCCCGAGGATCTATGAAGTCCAAAGAGACGCGAGCACTCATCGTCGATATCATCGCCGACATCGCCCCCGAGATCGACCTCACGGACACCACCGGCGACGAGCACCTGCAGGAGACCTTCGGGCTCGACTCCATGGACTTCCTCTCCATCCTGGAAGAGATCGCAGCCAAGACCGGCGTCGACATCCCGGAGTCCGACTACGAAGAGGTCGTCACCCTCCAGGGGATGACCCAGTACGTCGCGAAGCGCGCCCCTTGAACCCTCAATGAAGCGTCGCTCTGCCCCAAGTGCCGTGCGGACATTTTGCCACTTGGCCGCTCCTCGAGGCGGCTTCACCCGGCATCGGTGAACCGATCCTGAAGGCGGAGAACGCCGCGCACGCTCTGGCTGGCCAGAAAGCGCCATCGCAACTTCAGAGGGGGATCCCCCACTTCTCCGAGAGAAACTCCTGAACCTCGCTCATCTCCGAGGGGCTCAAGAGCCTCTCATAGACCAGAATCTCCCCGACCTCTCCCTTCCAGGACGTGGGCAGTGGTTGCTCGCGGTAGTCTGCGCCGAGCCGCAGCGGGCGCTCCACGTCGTAGACAAAGCCGTCCTCCGGGAGGGGCTCGGCGAACTCTCCGTTGACCGCCGCGCCGGCCCGCTCCTCCGAAGCGTCGAGGAAGAACGTGAGGATCGCGAAGGCGCCCTGCTCCGGCCTCGGCTCCTCGAAGATCGCGTCCCCCCGGTTCTCATCGGCGGGATCCCCGAACTCCTGGCGCCGGTCCCACCAATGCCTCAACCGGCGGTCGTGATGAAGCTCCACGGCGAAGCTCGAGTGGGGGCGGCGAAAGTTGCCCAGGAGCACTCCGCCTCGTCCCTCGTCACCTCCGGCGCCGTCGGCGACCCGGTTCGAAGCCACGGCGAAGACCGTATAGCCATCGCCTGTGGCCCGTAGCTGCAACACGTCACTGGTCGTCAGATAGGACCGGTCAAAGTCCAGGGCTGCCCGCCCTCCCTGGACCCCCGACCGGTACACAGGCATCAGCCGATCCACCGCCTGATAGGCGTGGTTCTCTCGGCCCGAGAGGTCTCTCCACATGCTGACACGACCATCGGAGGCGCGAAGCAACGAGGCGTCGTGGTCGGCGTCGAAGTAGAGCGCGAGCCCCCCCAGGTCCAGGGGATGAAAGGCCGGCGGAAGCCCGTTCACGTCACCTGGCTCGGGGTCCGCGTCGGACTCACCAATGTCAGCCACGGAGACAACTTCGACACCGCTCTCGGCGTCGGGGACGTCCTGGCTCGGTGGTTCGTCGCCGAGGTCGCAGGCCGTCACGCTCCAGAGGAGAAATGCGAAAACTGGCACCAGGAATCGTCTCATTGCCGCACCGTTCGCGCGCCGGCGATGTAGAAGGTCTTGCCCACCTGAAGCGTGTCGAGCTGCGCTGTGTATCGAACACCGCCGCCCAGGCTCGCCGTCGTCTCGTGGGTCTGGGCGTGCACATGCACGCTCGCGGGATCGGGCCCCCCCTCAAAGATCTCGCAGATCACCCGACCGTCCATCTCTTCCGGGACGACGAGCCCCTGGAGGTAGAGCAACGTAGGCGCGAAGTCGACGTTCCCCGTCGGGTTCGTGAGCCTCAGGCCCGCCTTGATGTCGGGCCCGGCAGCCACAAAGGGGATCTTCAAGTCGTAGGGGCTGTCGATGCCATGGGTGGCGACGTTCGACCCTCCCCGACGGGTGACGCCGGCGCGGCCGAACTCGTTCTCGTCGTCCGACCAGGCGGGCATCACGTGGACGTCTGGACCCCGCTCGTGATCCAGCCCGATCAACTCCAGGGAGAAGGTGCCCGGCACCATCACCCCGTCAGGCCCAGGACGGGTGTAGATGGTCCCCACCGTCCCGTCGGCTCGGAACGCATCGACGATGGCCTCCAGGTTTTGCTGGGCCGATTCGTTCAAGTAGAGGGAGCTGCTTACCACCACGACCCCGTCGTCGAGCCCGGCGTCGCGGAGCACCCGGGCCGCCGAGAACCCCCCGGCGTTGGTCGTGAACCCATGATCGCTGGTCAGGAAGATGTTGAACTCCAGCCCCGCCTCATCGAGCGCCTCCAGCACCAGCCCCAGGTGCTCATCGACGTGGGTGGCCGCCCCCAGGGTCTCCGGGGCCCCCACTCCGAACTCATGGCCCCGGGCGTCGGTCTCGTTGATCCACATCACCGTCACGTCCGGCGGCGTCCGCTCCGTGGCGTTATGAATCATGGACTGGGCCGCCCACTTCGTCCGCTCCGTGGTGTCTGAATCGATGGGGCCGATCAACGATATCGCCTCATCCCTGTCCGACGCAGGCACGAAGAAGCCGTTGCTATTCGCAGCCCAGATCCCTCTCCCCGACTCTCGAGGGTTCTGCAGCAGGGAGTTGCCCGACCCGCCCGAACCGGTGACGAAGTACTCAAGACCCGCCTCGTCGAGGAGCTCCCCGATGGACACGGCGGTGATCATCTGCCCCCCGGTCTCATCATCGAGCATCCGGAGGTTCGACGCGCTCCCGTTGCTGAAGGGCTCCGACGAGACCTCTGGGATGAACAGGCTGTTCCCCACCATTCCGTGCCGACGGGGGTAGCTCCCGGTGCTGATCGTCGGGGCGTTGACCCGGGTCAACGCCGGCAACGCCGCGTAGCTCCTCTCCCCCCAGACCCCACCCTGGCCGAGGGCGTAGACGTTGGGCATCAACTCCTCCGTGACGTAGTCGGGCCGCAACCCGTCGATCACGAAGAGCAACGCCGGACGCCGCTCCGAGGCCATCCGCCCGCAGAGGTCCACCTCCTCTTCCTCCCCTCCGTTCGTCGGCTCATCGACGGCGTTTTCACCGGCGGCATTGCTCCCCCCGCTCCCATCGACGTCTCCTCCCTGGTGGTCTGGCTCCTGAGCGTCCGGCTCCTCGTGACCCGGCCCTTCCAGCCCCGGCGTACACCCTACGGCCACGACGACGCACAAAAGCCCCACCCACACCACGCTGCTATGAATCATCTTGCCAGTCTTCACGACCCCTCCCGGGCTAGTTGCAGCCCAAACCAAACCACCTCATCACCTGAGGATGCCATCCGGAGGAGGTCGTCACAAGGAGGCGCAGTACGAAGCCATCGCTCGTGACCGCCTCAACGCCCATCGCTCGGCCCTGACAGACTGCTACGACTCCTGGGTGACTCGCCACCGGCGGGTCGGCCGGTCTGGTAATATCGATCTGACCATCGATATCTCTCCTACCGGCGGCGTATCCTCCATCGAGGTCACCCGGGCCACCTTCGCCTACTCAAGCCCTGGGACCCTCCGCGACGAAGGCGAAATCCTCCTCGAGCTCTCCCGCTGCGTCGTCGATGAGCTGCAAACTCTCGAGCTCCCCACAGACGAGTCCGACGACGAATCAACCGACGAGTCCAGCCGGATCACCGTCAGCTATCACTTCAGCTTCAACTGATCACTTCGGCGTCAACTAAGTGCGCCGCCTGATGCCGATCAACGCCGCGACCATTACAAACAAGAGCAGTCCCTGGGGCCCACCACCACTGGCTGAGCAATCACAGCCCGCCTCGGGACCAATTTCCGGCGGCTCATCGGCCGGGACAGAGCCGTTGGTTCCCGGGTCTGCCTGAGTCCCCGTATCCTCTGAGATCCCCGCGTCGAGGTCATCTCCCCCATCACCCACGCCCACGTCATCGGACCCGGCGTCTTCCCCACCCCCGACATCGGCGCCACCGGCGTCACCGTTCCCCCCGGCGTCGAGATCTGGATCAGGATCCGGGTCTGGGTCGGGATCTGGGTCGGGATCTGGGTCGGGATCGGGACCCGGCCCCTCGACGAGCTCGCAACTCTCTGTGCACTCTGGCCCATCGAGGACACCGGGGTCACACTCATCCCCCTCGGAGACGATCCCGTTGCCGCACCTTGAGATCGCAATGCGAACACGGTTCAACGCCATCGCATCCCGCGCTCCAGACGCCGGATCCCCCACTACGTCGTTGGAGAACCACCGGATCTCCGCGACCTCACTGGGCATCAATGGCGACGATGAGAGATCTACCGTCACCTCCACGGGGTCGCACTCCCACTCCGGATCGACGTCAGCCGGTCCCGGCGTCGCCCCCGTGTAGAACACGTGGGTCGTCATCCCCGCCGGGCTGGGATGGCGCAACTGCCCATGGAAGAACTGTGTCCGGTCCCGCTTGTTCAGCCAGCAGAAGTCGAACGCCACGTCGATCGCCGAGACCGGATCGGTGGTCCCGTTGACCACGTGAGTCTCGAAGTGCCCGTCCGTAAACACACTCCCCGTAGGCTGAACACCCAACGCGTACTCCCCGGGCCCGATCGTGTACGCCCACAACCCTCCGGTGTTGCTCACCCCGGTGTTCACCCCTCGCGCGAGCTCACCCTCCTCGACGGTATCCCCAAAGCTCGTCTCGATCGACGGCGAGAGACGCACCATCCAGACGTCGGAGTCCAGGCGCCCGTTATCCCCACCGGGCTCCAGCCCTTCCCCTCGAAACTCCTGAAAATCATCGGCCAGAACGTTGTCCGACAGGAGCGTCTGTTGCGCTTCCACAGGTACCGAGAGGGCCAACAACAAACCCCACAACGCGACCTGGCTTGCAAAAATCGTCTTGGCATTCATGGGACTCCTCGGGCGCCGTCAATACTCGAACCATACCAGATTCACCCCCGGGCAACACACCACCATTAGT
>SKON01000223.1 GCA_007120035.1 Myxococcales bacterium | reverse complement strand
GCGGCGGCATCGGTCGTTCCGGCCGGGTTGGCGGCGGCATCGGTCGTTCCGGCCGGGTTGGCGGCGGCATCGGTCGTGGTGGCCGGGTTGGCGGCGGCATCGGTCGTGGCGTCCGGGTTGGCGGCGGCATCGGTCGTTCCGGCCGGGTTGGCGGCGGCATCGGTCGTGGCGGCCAACCCCGACGCCACGAACGATACCGCCGCCAACCCCGACGTATTGGAATCGTTCGCCGCACACCCCGACGCCGAAAACGCCCTGGGAGCTGTCCCCCTTGAGCCTTCGCGAAAAGGGGGTGGTGCGCCAGCACCGGGGGTCGTCCCGCGCCGCCCCGCCCGTCACCGCAACTCCCCACACACCCACTGGCAATCTCCGCCCATTTCTGGCATTCCTACCTACGAACTCCCGTCCCGACCTCCACGAGATGTCACCATGCTCCGAAAACTACTCCCCCTCCTCTTGATTCTGCTCCTCGCCGGATGCGCCCTCCGAGACGCCACCCACGGCAACGACGTCGAGCCCGACGCCGATCACGTCGATGTCAATCAAGAGGAGCCCGACCCCGACGCCGACCAACTTGACGCCGACGCCGACGCCGACGCCGACGCCGACCAACCCGACGCCGACGACCCCGACGCCGACGAGCCCGACGCCGACGAGCCGACCACGGTCCACCTCTTTGTCTCCCCCGACGGGGACGACAGCGACAACGGAATGACCACGGAGTCCCCTCTTCAAACCCTGGGCGCCGCCATCGATCAGGCCCACGACTTGGATGGCCCCGTGGTGATCCTCTTGACCGCCGGCGATGAGTTCGTCGCCGATCGCCCCATCGAGGGGCCCGTGAGCATTCGGGGTGGCATGGTCGTCGGAGACAATCAGTGGACCGCCGACGGAGAGCCCTCTCAGATCCTCAGCGGTGGTCAAACCTGGGGCTCCCTGCACACCACCCTGATCCTCACCCGTGAGGAAGGCGATCGGGACGAGCCGGCGTTCCTGGAACAGCTGGTGATCCAGCCCCCTCCGATCCCCACGACACCGGCCACCGGGGTGGCCACCGTGGTGGCTCATCGGTTCGACGTCGATGCCATTCATCTGCAGGACGTCACCATCCTGGGCGGCGAGGGCTCCGACGGCCGGGCCGGCGCGAACGCCGAGAACCTCTCGGTGACCACGGGCAGCGGTCAACCGGGCAATGACGGGTTCGAAGCCTCCGCCAACGCCACGGTGATCGGCGGTGGCGGCGGCTCCAACAGCTGCGGTGGCGCCGGTGGTGCCGGGGGCAACGCCGGCGGCTGTGAGGTCAATGGTGGCCAGGGCCAGAATGGCGAGGACGGAACTCTGGCCGGGGGCAGCGCTCAGCCGGGGGCAGGCGGTGCGGGCGGCGACTCCTGGTGCAGTCAGGAACAGGTCGACGGCGAAGACCAGGGGCAAAACGGAGAGCCCGGGGTCAATGGCGCCCACGGTACCCCCGGTTCCTTCCCGGAGAACCCCTTCGGGTCGATCGGCGAGGACGGGTGGCAACCGGTGGCCGGGCAGGCGGGGACCAACGGCCAGTCCGGTGGTGGCGGCGGCGGCGGCGGCGCCGGCGGCTCCGGGGAAGATTCGGGGGGGGGTGTGCAGTTTATCGCCGCCAGCGGCGGCGGTGGCGGCGCCGGCGGCTGTGGTGGTCAACCCGGGGACAATGGCGAGCACGGGGGGATCTCCATCGCCCTCCTGCTGGTCGACGCCATCGCCACCTTTGATGCCGTGACCCTCGTCGCCGGCGAAGGGGGCGACGCCGGCCGGGGTGGCGACTCCAACTGCGGGCGCAGCGGCGCCGCCGGTGGTCCCGGCGGAGAGCGCGAGGGCGCTCAGAGCGGAGACGGCGGTGACGGCGGCCCCGGGGGTCGCGGCGGCGACGGCGGTCCCGGCGCCGGAGGCCACGGCGGCGCCACCATCGGCCTGGCCATCGCCGACGCCCCCTTGAGCTTCACCGTTCCCATCACCTTTGAGGGCTTCGAGACCGAGGTCGACGGCGAACCGGTGATCAAGGGCGCCGCCGGCCGGGGGGGATCCACGGATTGTCCCGACGGGGAAGTCCAGGGTCAGGGGGGAATGGTCGGCCCCATCGAGGAGATCTTTCAGTTCCCCGAGGAGTGAACCGCCACCTCCGGAGGCGGTCGCACCGCCTCCAGGGCCTCTTCCAACGCCTGGTCTACGGCGTGGCGAGCGTAGTAGGCGGTGTCCCAGAGCTCTTCGAGATCACCGCCGGTGACCACGAGCTCCTCGGCCCGCCGCTGCACCAGGGGATCGTCTAAGAACGCCCGCATCCGGCTCAGGTGCAGGGCCGTGGCCTCCACCCAGGCCTCGGCCTCGTCCACTTGATGGACCCGACGGGAGAACGAGAGGTTTCGCTCGTAGACGCTCATCGCCCGGGTCATCAGCACCTCGATCTTCTTGCGGAGCTCCTCGAAGTACACCTCGAGCTCCAGCTCCGTGAGATCGTCGGGGATCTCGGCGGTGAAGATATCCATGTAGAAGTCCTGGTAGAGCCTGCCGATCTGATATCCCGCCGCCACCGACCAGTAGGGGTGGTGCTCCCGCAGCGCTCGGATGTAGGCCCGCTGGGCGGCCTGGTGGTACTCGGCCTTGCGCTCCAGATCGATGGTCATCTGTGAGGGAGGCAGCACCAGGGGGATGTCGTTCATCCGGGCGTGGTGAGCCTCGCCGATGCCGTAGTGGGCCTGGACGATAAACCGGTTGTCCGCCGCCAATCGATGCCGGATCGGCACTCGACCGTTCATCTCCAGGGCGGTTTGAAACGCCTGGGTGGCCTCGGTCCACCGCTCCAGACCCAAAAGCGCGGCCCCCCGACGCACGTGGGCCTCCACCCGATCGTAGTGGGCCAGATCTTGATGCTCCAGGAGCACCTGGGTCATCAGCTCCTCGACCTCGTCGTACCGCCCCAGCTCCTGCCAGGAGAGGGCCAGCCGAAACCGGGCGTTCAGGGCGTCGTCGTGATCCCCGTAGTCCTCCAGGAGGCGCTCGTAGAGATCGGCGGCCACGTCGTACCGCCCCAGCCGCTCGGCGGCCAACCCGCCGTTATAGAGGGACGACACGTGGAACCGGGTCCCTGCCAGGTGATCGGCGATCAGGCCGTACTTCTCCAGGGCCTCCTCGAAGTCACCGCCCTGATAGGCGTAGAAGGCGTCCTGAAAGAGGTCGGCCACGTCGTAGTTCTCGAGGAGGATCTCTTCGCCATCCCGGTGGGCCCGGATCAGGATCGGATCGGCCTCGACGCTGCGGATCTCCCCTTCCTGCTCTTGGTCTGCACGCTGCTGCCCCGTGGTGGCGCAGGCCGTCGACAGACCAGCCATCGCCACCGCCAGAAGCCACGTTCTCACCGGCCTCGCTCTCATGTCGCAGATCCTCATTGGTGCCGCCGTCTCTCCATTTTTTATAACAGGGTGGGGCCTCCAAATTACTCCCCATCCCCTCCTGGAGGATCCCCCCAGCTTCATGAAAGTAGCACAACCCTGCGAGGTTGCATGAAAAAGTTCGTGATCTATGGGATTTGATTTCTCTCCGCACTAAGCGCTACTCTCCGGTGCGCCGGGGGGACAAGAAATCCCAAGGATGTCGGAGCTCTTTGCATGAAAAAATTGGTCCCCCTCCTGTTCGCGGCGCTTCTCCTGTGGTCCTGTGGAGGAGACGAAGAAGAACCGATTCAACTGGAATGTGGGGAGGGCACGGTCCTCGTCGACGCCGAGTGTGTCGTCACCGCCCGGGAGTGTCCCGACGGCCAGGTGATCACCCCCACGGGGGCCTGCCGGTCGCCGGAGATCTTCTGCGGCGTCGGCGCCGCCTACGACACGGCCACAGAGAGCTGCGTCTCCACCTCGGAGATCCGCTGCGGAGAGGGGACCGTGGAGAGCGGCGGCCGTTGCGTCGTCGCCGAGCCCTTGAGCTGCGGCTCCGGAACGGTGCTGGCCGACGGGGAGTGCCTCCTCGCAGAAGACGCCTGCGGGCCCGGCACGGGCCTCGATGAGCTGCAGTGTCTCCCCGACGACGGGGCCTGCGCCTCGGGCACCCAATTCGACGTGGTGTTGCGGGAGTGTGTGGATCTGGAGGTCGTGGAGTGCGGGGAGAACACCACCCAGGTCTCCAACTCCTGCGTCCCCGTCGGCGGCCTGGCCGCCGAGCTGGCCGCCGACGCCGACGTGGACTTCAGTGACGCCAACCGAACCCTGAGCCCGGGCTCCTCTGTGGGGGACCAGGTGATCTTTACGGGCACCATGTCCAGCAGCAGCCTCTTTCACACCTTCCCCCTGACCGTGGAAGAGGGGCAGTGGCTGGAGATACGGCTCTACCCCAACGGGATCCCCTCGGTGGGGTTCCGGGTCAACCACCCGGTCAGCTCCTGGGAGCGGGTGAAGCCGGCGGGGATCTCCAACGTGGCCACTCGCCAGATCCGAGCCCGGGCCAACACCCTGGACCTGATCGTGAACACCTACGTGTCGGGCCTCTCCGGCCTGGGGCCCTTCTCCACGACGGGGTGGTCCTACGTGGGCGTCGTGGAGGTGATCGATCCCCCCCACGAGTCCCACACCTGGGAGCTCGGCAACGATCTGGAGCTCTCCCTCGGGTCGCCACAGCTCGTGGAGATCGAGCTGCCACCGGGGGCCAGGGCCGTGATCGGGACCGACTCGGTGGGCGCCGACCTGGACAACGCCCGGCTGGAGGTCTGGGAACTCTCCTCGTTCTCCACCTCCTACACGCTGGCCCCGGGAGAGGTGGCGATCCTCGACGGCGATCCTTCTCAGACCGTGACCCGACAGCTCGTGATCGACGCCCGGACGATCTCGGGCGCCCAGGATCAGATCACCCTCACGTCCCTTCAGGCCATCTCCATCCCGTCGGGGCAGTTCACAGAACAGGTCGTCACCGCTCAGGCCGGCGACCTCTTACGCCTGGGCCACGTCGACGACGACGGCATGACCCTGGGCCTGGAGGTCCGCCAGGGCGATGAGGTGCTCTTCGAGACCTCGTCGGCCTACGCCGAGAACCGGTCTTCCTTCTCGTTGAACCAGGTCCGGCGGGAGTTCTTCCACGTCCCCGCCGACGGGGAGTACACCGTGCGACACATCAACTCCACGGGCTCTGCGGTGACCGGTTTCTTCACCAACTTCTCCGTCGAAGAGCCTCCTCGGTTCTCCATCGCCGACCAGGGCATCTCTGACTTCGATGAGACCCTGGCCGCCCTGAACCTCCCCCTCGGGGACTGGCGGTTTGTGTTGATCGACGCTCCGTCGGCGGCCTTCGTGGACGCCTCGTTCTCCGCCGGATCGGGGACGCTCCACGCCACGGTCTACGACGCAGAGCGCAAAGTCGTCGTCGATGACACCTCCACTGGAACCTCCGCGGGCTTTGAGTTCGACCTCCTCGAGGAGGGCACCTATGTGCTGGCCCTGAAGTCGGGCAGCTCCTTTACGAACCTCTCGGGAGGGATCAACGTAGAGATGCAGGCCAACCCGTCGAGCAGCCTTGAGCCGGGAGACTCCCTCACGGAGATCTTCGACGTGGCCGTCTTCGACGTCTTGCGAGGCTCGGCGAGCTATCGGGCAGGGGACGCCCGGCTCCGGCTCTTGAACCCTCTCGGGGAGCCCGTCTTCGACGACGTCCTCTCCGGGTCGGTGCAGCTTTTGGAGCTCTTCCCGGCCACGGGGACCTTCACCCTGGAGCTGATCAACGACGGTGACGAGCCCCTGCTGGATCCCTTCCTGGACGTAGAGCATCTCACCCCCTTCACCACCCTGGATCGCTCCGGGGAGTTCCAGGAGGTGATCGAACGCGATGGTCCTCTCCAGGAAGGCGACAGGGAGTACGTCCTGCTCCGGGTGCAGACGGGCACCCTCCTGGAGGCCCACGTGGATCAGGCGGCGACCCTGACCTGGGAGGGCCAGTCCATCCCCGGTCAGGTCTCCTCGGAGTCCGGTGACGAGGAGGTCCTCTTCGATCTCGGGTCGGTCAGCCCCGGCGTGTATGTGCTGGGCATCGAAGCCGGCGAGGACCTGCCCACTGGGTATACCCTGACGCTCAATGGTGAGGTGACCACCTTCGGGTCGGTCTCGGTGACGAGCACCCCCGCGCTCGCCATCCCCGACAACGTGTCGGCCGGTGTCGACGATCAGATCCAGGTCTCGGGATGCTCCGAGGTCGTGGAGATCGACATGGACATCGATATCACCCACACCTTCCGGGGAGACCTGCGGATCGAGCTGACCAACCCGGCGGGGGAGACGATCATCCTCAAGAACCGGTTCGGGTTCAGCGCTGACGATATCATCGGCAACTTTAACGAAACCCTCGGCGCCAACGGTACCAGCGCCGAGCCCATCGATACCTTCGTGGGCTCCGTGGGCAACGGGACCTGGACCCTGAACGTCAGCGATAACGCCAGCTTCGACACGGGGACCTTGAACTCCTGGACTCTGAACCTCTTCTGCGCCCTCTGATGAGACACCCATGAGAACCATGCTCCGAACCAGAATCATGCACCGACGAACACTCTTGATCGCCCTGGCGAGCCTCCTCCTTGTGCAGGCCTGCGGTGGCGAAGAACCCGCCGTGGATCTGATCGAATGCGGAGAGGGCACCGTCGAAGAGGACGGCGTCTGCGTCGCCGAAGAGGTGGAGTGCGCCGCCGACGAGCTGCAGCTCGACGACGGCACCTGCGTCCGCGTCGACTACTGCGGAGAGGGCACCACCTTCCAGGAGTCCACGGGCACCTGCGTGGCACCGCCCCTGATCTGCGGCCCCGGCACGGAGGCCAACGAAGAGGACCTCTGCGAGGCCGGGCCCCAGGCCGAGTGCGGTGAGGGCACGGTGGTCGCCGACGAGCAGTGCGTCCCCTGGGAGGATGTCTGTGGGGAGAATACGGCCCCCGATATCCAGCAGGGCTGCCTGCCGCGGCCCGACGTCTGCGGTGAAGGGACCACCTTCGACGTGAACAACCTGGTCTGCGTGCCCCTCTCCAACCTGAGCTGCGGCCCGGGCACGATCGACCTGGAAGGGGTCTGCACCTCTCTCTCGGCGTTCTACGAGGATCTGGCCCAGGAGGCCGATCTCGATCTGAACACCGCCGGCGAAACCCATGTGGAGCTCAAGGATCTCGGGGAGCGGTTTGTGATCCTGGGCACCATCGACTCTCCCGACACGGATCGCCTCACCTTCGACGTGGAGGCCGGCCAGTGGCTGCGGGTGTCGATCTTCTCCTTCGGCCTGCCCGACCCGGGTGTCCAGGTCTCCGACGACGAGAGCTTCTATCGGTACACCGACCTGGCCGCCACCGGCGAGGTGTGGCGCCACGTCGTGGCCCCCGCGGAGGGCACGATGAGCATGACCCTGGGAAGCCTGCCCCAGCTCCTGGGTGAGCTCGAGCCCGACGGCGGGGAAGACTGGGAGTACGTGGCGACCGTGGAGGTCATGGAAGCCCCCGAGGCAGAGATCGTCGACGTCGACGACGCCTCCTTCAGCGGCAACCTCCGGGATCTGCCCGGCGGGTTCTTCGCCGTGGAGGGCGCCCAGGGCTCCACGATGGCGCTGCTCTTCAGCACTCTGCCCACGAACGCCATGGGGCAGGTCCTGGTCTTCGACGAGGACATGATCGCCACGAGCGTCACCGATATCGAGGCGGCTATCAGCGTGGAGCTGCCGTCGGAGACCTCCTACCTCCTCTTCGATCGGGTCTACGCCTACGGGGTGATCACCAGCTACACCGCCTCGGGACAGCTCGGCTCGTCCCTGGCCGCAGGCGACGTCGCCACCGTCGAGGTGGAGCTCGCCGCCGGTGAGTACGTGGGGTTGTTCCAGTACAACCTCGACGAGGCGCCCCTGCCGGCGCGGATCCTCGACGGCGGCCAGGAGGTGGCCTCCGCCGATCCCCTGGCGGTATCCACGGCGGCCTTCGGGCAGACCTCGCTCTACGCCTACGCCTTTGATTCCACGACGGTCACCCTCGAGGTGGAGAACGACACTGGCGAGGATCTGGGCTTCTTCGCGCTGAGCCACGTGGTGGGGGTCTCCGAGGCCGTCGATGAGATCGACGGCGACGAGCAGTCCTTCAGCTCCTCGGTGTCCCTGACCTCCGGGCAGCGCCACTACGTGCAGCTCGACGTGGACTTCACGGGGCTCTTGCGGATCACCTCCGCCCAGCAGGTGGCCCTGGAGCTCTTGGACTCTTCGGGCTCGCAGCTCTCCTCGGGCATGCAGGCTCTGGTCGCAGACCTGAGCGCCGGCGCCTACGTGCTGGCCATCGAGGCCCTGTCGGCCCTGCCGTCGGGCTTCTCGTTGACCTTCGAGGAGAGCCAGATCTTCTCGGTCAGCGAGACCAGCGCTCCGTCGTTGGCGATCCCCGACAACTCCCCGGCCGGTGTGGACGATGTGATCACCGTCGGGTCCTGCCCTCTGATCGGCGATATCGATATGGACATCGAGATCACCCACACCTGGCGAGGAGATCTCCGGATCGAGCTCACCTCCCCCGGAGGCATCACCCATACGTTGAAGGATCGATACGGCGGCAGCACGAACGACATCATCGGTAACTTCAATCAGACCCTGGAGCCCAACGTCGGTTTCAGCGGCGACAACGCCGTGGCCATCGACTCCTTCGTGGGAGAATCCGGCACCGGAGAGTGGACCCTGAACGTCAGTGATAATGTCAGCGGCGACACGGGCACTCTGAACGAGTGGACCCTGAACCTGGAATGCGAGTGATCTCTGCGGAGAACACCACCTGGTGACGAGCCCACCGGGACGTTTCAGAACCGGCCCGTGGTGGTGAACCCACGTTGCCGACGGGCACTTGGGGGCGTATGATACTCCACGGCGACCGTCACCGACCGTTTGGAGCCCCTGGCTTATGGAGTACGACGAGGACCTCAGAGAGCTGCGACGACGCTTCGAAGCGCTCCGGGATCACCCCGTCGATGGGGCCGGCGTTCTGGTGCGGGAAGTCCTCTCCTTCGCGGAGGGACTCTCCGACGAGGTGACCCACGGCGTGGATCTCCCGGCGGTGGTCACAGCCCTGATGAGCCTGGCCGACGCCCTCGCCATGGAGTCCGAAGCCAAGCCTACCCCCGAGCCCGTCCCCGAGCCCTCCGAGGGTCTGGGGGAGATGACCAGCCAGCCCACAGATACCCAGTTGATGGGCCTGGCCCAGTTCGTGAACAGCTTTCGCCGGGAGGCCCGGGAGCTCTTGGAGGACCTGTCCGGAAGCCTGATGGGGATCTTCAGCGAGGACTGCGAAGACGCAATGGAGAAGAGCACCGCACACCTCCACTCGATCCGGGGGGCGGCGGCCATGGTGGGGCTCGACGACGTCGCCGAGCTGGTGGGGGCTATGGAGTCCGTGATCCGATCCCGGCAGCGAGACGGCGAGAACCGACGGGAGTGGCCGGCGAAGACCCTGTTGCGGGCCTTTGCGATCCTCCGAGAGGCCGTAGAGGCCGAGCCCCTTGCCATCGTCGCCGACGACGCCGACGCCGTCCTCTTCAACCTCTTCACTGCCGCCGCCGTCCAGCCTCGTAAGGGGGCCTCGCCAGCCCCCACAGACGGGGAGGAAGTCGCACTCCGGGAGCCCCGGAAGGTAGTCCGGGAGCAGCCGATCTTGATTGTCGATGACGTGGAGACCGTGGCGGCCTCCATCGGGTTCATCCTCTCCGAGCTGGAGGTCCCCATCGAGGTGGCCGCCGACGGCGAAGAGGCCCTGGAGATGCTGGAGAGCCGGGGGTTCTCGATGGTGATCTCCGACGTGGACATGCCTCGGATGGACGGCGTCGCCCTCACGGGGCAGATCCGGAGCGACGACCGATTCTCCGACATCCCCGTGGTGTTGTTGACCAGCCTGGACCATCCCGAGGAGCGAGAGGCCGGCATGAAGGCCGGCGCCACGGACTACCTGATCAAGGGATCCATCGGCGGCGGAGACCTCGTCCATCGGGTACGAGAGCTCCTGGAGGTAGCGCCCTTTGTGGAGCGGGCAGAGGCGCCCCAGCACCGCCGGATCTTGGTCGCCGAAGACACGGAGACCGTGGCGGCCTCCATCGCCTTTGTGCTCTCCGAGGGGCCCTACGAGATCATTCTGGCCACCGACGGCCGCGACGCCTTCAAGCGGCTACAGGCGACGCCCTGCGATCTCTTGATCACCGATATGCAGATGCCCTACATGAGCGGCACGGAGCTGGTCAAAGCCCTGCGGAGCGACGAAGCTCACGCCGAGATCCCCGTGGTGATGCTCACCAGCGTTCAGGACTCGGAGACCATGGCCAAGGCCGCCGAGGTCGGCGTCGATCGGTACCTGATCAAGGGTGAGATCGCCGGCGGCAAGCTCCTCTCCGTCGTCCAGGAACTCCTCCACGAGTGACCCCATGGCCCGCGTGCTGATCCTCGAAGACAGCCCCCTGATCCTTCAGATGCTCACCATGGTCTGCGAGAGCGCCGGCCACCAGGTCCACACCTGCGAGTCCTTCGCCAGAGCCACGGAGGTCGCCGTCTCCGACGAGCCGCCGCCCCAGGTGATCCTCTCCGACTTGACCCTTCCCGACGGACCCGACGGCTCCCTGGTGGCGGCCCTGCAGGCCCTGCCGGGATGGCGGGAGGTGCCGGTGATCCTGATCTCCGGCCGGCCCCAGGCCGAGCTCGACCGGATCGCCGCCGAGACGGGGGCCGTGGGGGCTCTGTCCAAGGACGCCGGACTGCCGGCGATCTCGGCGGCCTTGCCGGGGCTGATCGACGGGATCTGAGCCCTGACCAGAGTCGGATCAGGCCCGGCCCATCTTCCCCATCATCAAGAACGCCGTCGGATCGACGCCGAGCTTCTGGAGGGCCTCGTCCCAATGAACCCCGGGCAAGAAGTCGAAGAAGAAGTCCTCGTCGAAGTCCAATAAGAGCCAGGATCCATCATCGATCTCGGACTCCAGCTGCCCCGGTCCCCACCCGGCGTAGCCAATGAACGGACGGTAGTCCCCGCTCTGGCGGCCCACGGCGAACCCCTCGATGATCTCCCCGGAGGCCGCCAAAAACCACCCCTCGGAGAACGAGAGCGCCCCTTCGTGGGGGTTGCCCAACTTCTTGAACAGGGCCTGGTTCTCGGGCTGGTGAAACTGGCCCTCCACGTCGCGCTGAAAGATCAGCCAGAGCTGCTCGATCCGCACAGGCCCCCCGAAGTGAACCGGAACGTCGTAGCTCTCAGGCAGGATCCGCTGGGCCAGATCGTCGTTCACGCTCTGGATCAACGACCCGAAGTCGATCTCCAGAGGTTTGTTGATGATGAACCCCATGGCCCCCTCGGCGTCGTGGTGGACCATCACCACCACGGCCCGCTCAAATGGCGAGCCGTCCAACCGGGGGGAGGCGATCAAGAAGCCCGGTGAAATCGACCGGGAAGGGATTTGAATAGGTGGTTCCGACATGGCGCGTCTCCCATCAGGTACACTTGAGTGTAACCATCGGGGGCGCCCGTTCCAATTCCATTCCTCTCCCCCCCGATCCTCGACCAAACCTAGTCACAGGACCGAAGCCTGGCGAGCTCTGCGCCCTGGACCCACCCCACGTCGCCGTTGGAGTACACAAAGAAGTTCAGCACCGACCCCAGGTTCGCCTCGGGGAGCACCTCCGGGCCGGTGAGCACCGACCCGTCGTCGCCGTCGAGGAGATAGAACCGATCCTCTGTGCCCTGCCGGAAGGCCACCACGATGTCCTCCCCGAAGTTCGCCCCGTTCAGGAAGGTGGCGTCCACGTCGTCTTCGGTCAGCCACAGGACTTCGCCCACGGTCCCCCACCCCTCGATGTGGACCACCGCCACGTCATGGGAGTCCCGGTCGTCGGTCGCCGTAAAGGGGATCCAGAACCCCCCGTCCACGGGGATGCTCGCCCCCAGGCTGGTGCCGTAGCCGCCGGCGCAGTTGGAGAGGCCCTCGTCGGGGTAGATGAAGGTCTGGTGATTGAAGTGGACCCCTTTGTTGGGATAGCAGTCGGAGCTGCACACCGGGCCCAGCCGTTCGCCGTTGTGGGCGATCTGAACCTCCATGCTGTGGCTGCATCCCCACCCCCAGACCGTGGTGTGATCCGACCCGTCGGCCTCGAAGAGCCGGAGCTGATCGCCGTAGTGTCCGACCCCATCGGGCCACATCCGAGTCAAGGTGTAGTAGGCCGCCCAATGCTCCCCGGTCCAGGTGATCCGCCCGTCCCGCAAGAGGTGCCCGAACCACTCGTTGCCTTCCACCGTGGTGTCCACATCTCCGATCAAGGTCTTGTCTTCCAGGGTGTTCCCCGAGAACTCTCTGACCACCAGGGCCAACACGTCGTTGGCCCGCTGCACCAGCAGGGCGAAGGAGGTGTCATTCGTCGCGATCCCGTAGACGTCGTTCCCCGGGATGGCGTGCTCCCCCAGGACCTGCCCCTCCCCGTCGACGTGGATGACCCTCACGGTGCCCGCCTGGGCCCCGGCGATCACCGCTCCATTCGTCGCCGTCGGCGCCGAATAGGTCCGCCAGAACCCCGCACCGTCGACAGCATAGACCTCGAAGTCCTCGCCGAAGTCCCCGTCACAGGGCCCCGGATCGTAGGGCTCCACAGGATCGGCGTCGGGCTCTCCCGGATCGGCGTCGGGCTCTCCCGGATCGGCGTCGGGTTCTCCCGGATCGGCGTC
>SKON01000041.1 GCA_007120035.1 Myxococcales bacterium | reverse complement strand
TCTTCCACTGCAAAAGACGACGCTGTGCGGAACCTATAGCGTTCAAGGACATACCGTGGACTCCGCTGACGACATTGAGATTCCGCGGGTAAGCTGACGTGACCACCTTCCACGTCAATGAGCGCCTGGGCACCCTGGGCACGAAGCTGCGCGCCCTACACCAGAAGACAGTGCTTTCCTCTCAACGTCTCTCGGACCTGCGATCGCGCGGTGGCCCATGCATAAATCTGGGGTTCTTGAACGTCCCACGTCCCAGGCGAATGCGCCTTTCTTGTGATCCCCGATGCGAGGTGACTGAGGTGACTGTGTCCAAAGTGTATCGACTGTCCTTGGCGCTTGGTTTGGCGTGTATCCTCTCCCTGACCGGCTCGACAGGCGCGGCTGTGGCCGAAGAAGCGGAGAAATCCCAGGCGTCACCCACCTGGGATGACTACCTCTCACCAGACGAACTCTATCTGGAGAGACGCATCATCAGGCGCAGGAGTCTGACCTCGAGCCTTCTCTTTCACGAGTACTATCAGGGGACGCCCGACAATCGACTGTCTCCGCGCCAACTCTATATCACCCTGGGAGAAGAGGAGCTGGCGGACAACGCGTTTCATGTGCCGAAGGGGATCGCTGTGCCGCTGGCGATTCTACTGCCCGTCGCGGGGACCATCGGCGGGGGAGCCTTGGCCTATCGAGCGCTGGGGCTCGATGACAATCCAGGGGGGCCGGCCGGAGGAATCCTCTTCCTCGTGGCGGCGAACCTGGGGTTCATCGTTGGCGCAGGTGGGAGCTACCTCCTTCTTCGACCCTATCACCCCGTCAGCCGTTCAGAACGTCACGAACTCGTGCGGACCTACAACGAAGGATTGCAGGGACCGTAGGGGCGATTGCCGGACCCTCGCAGCTCGATGCTTCCCTCACAAGAATGTCTTGAAATCAGCCAGCCTGTAACTACAATTGCATTTACAGCATTGGGCGGTAACTCCGACGAGAACAGCGAACGAGCGGCATAGATGGACACAGGCTATCTGTGGGACAGCGAAAAATACGAACCCGTTCGGTACAGCCGGTCCATCGTATTCGGTGACGTCGTGGACGTCTTCGAAGGACAGAGAACCCTGTACGAAGCTGATCCCCAGGGTGATCCCGAGCGAGCGATGGCCGTGGGTGCGACGAGGAGAGATGAGTTCGAGAAAGAGTGAGTCTGAGGAGCGGGAGTTGGAACGGCTCGAAGAGGAGGCGCGGAACGTCCCAGAGGACCGAGAGTCCCTGGGCCGGGGGCCTAAGGTGTTGCGGCAACGCCTTACCCAAGCGGCGCAGCGAAAGAAGCAACTCACTATGAGGCTGGACCGCGATATCGTGGCGCGGTTCAAAGAGCTGGCCGGCCCGGATGGGAGTTACCAGACTCTGATGAACAGGGCCCTTCATGAGTGGCTGGAGGCCCAGAGCGTGGGACGTCTGTTGGAGCGTCCGCTGGAGGAACTGCATCAGGCGATCGCTGAGCTTCGGGCGGGTGGATTGCGAGAAGAGGCATCGGACGATCGAGGGACTTCGTCGTAGAGCTTTGCGCCTGCGCGGGACGCGCAGGGCTCCGGCTACCAGCGATCCGCCCCGGTCAGCGTCGCCTCCCACACATCGGCGCGCCACGCGACCTGCTCGATAAGCCGGCGGCGCGCCTCCGGGGTTAGCTCCCCGTGTAGGGCATGCACGCCGAAGACCAGGCCGTCTCGGTCGTGAACGTCGAGGTAGCCCATGGCGAGCTGGTTGGTGGCGCCCAACGCCCAGTCCCGGACTCCCTCGGGGGTTGGGTGGCCTCCCCAGCCTTTGCGGTAGCCCAGGTGCTCGATGGCGGCGGCGACGCTGACGAGGCGGACGCCGCCCTCGTAGGCGTAGAGCGTGACCCGCTGCGTTCGCTCGCCACGGGTGACCAGCACCCGAGCTTTGTGATCCGAGAGCCACTCCCACTGGCCGCCGCCCAGCGCGGCGAGCGGGCCTCCCCAGAAGTCTCGGGCGTCGGCTCGTGGCTGCGGTGGCTCTCCGCCCAGCGCCTCGACGAATCGGGAGATGACCGCCTCGTCGAGGCCTTCGGTGGGAGTAGGTACCAGCACCCGGAGGAAACTCTCCACTCGTCGCGTTCGGCCGACGAGCCGGCGGCGCCTCCCGCCGCTGAAGCCGGCGTCCGCCGGCCACGGCGAGTCGGCCACGGTCAGGATGTACCGCTCCAGCGCCGCGTCGAAGGACCAGGCCAGCTCGTGCTTTCGGCCGCTAGTGAGCAAAGTAGCCACCCGTACGGGCCTGCGATCCTCGGGGGAGACCCGCCACCCCGCAGCCTCCAACGCGTCCAGGAGCGCGACGTACCAGCCCTCGTAGTGGTCGGCGATAGCCCGCGCTTCGGCCGCGGGAACGGCGACGACGCTATGGCCCTCCTCGGGAAACTCATGGGGCCGGTAGGGCTCGAGCGCCCGCTGCTCCAACCGCGGCGCGAGGGCGCCCACCACGAGGTCCCGCTCTTCGTTGCTGGTGCCGGCCAGCGGCGAGTCCATGAGGCGCTCGGCGCGGCGCTGTCGGGCGATGACCCGCTCGACCTGCCCGCGCTCCAGGGAGGACACCACGTGGGGGTAGCCCACGTGGAGCTGCACGTCCGGCGGGGCCCCCTCAGCGCTGAGCCGCCGCTCGATCTGCGAGAAGAACCGGTCCACCCGACCGACCCGCTGCTCCAGGTCCCCCGACGTCCACGCGACGCCGTAGTGCAGGACCCGGTCGCAGAAGAGGTGCAGGTCCACGCCCTCCTTCAGCGTGTCCGTACACACGATCACCCGGGGCAGCGACGGCGTCCGGAACTGCCGCGTCGCCGTCCGATGCGCCCCGGCGCCCCCGGTCACGCCCAGCACGGCCATGGGGTTGAAGAGCTGCGGCCAGCTCTCCTCCCGCGCCAGCTCCCGCCACGGGCGGCCCGCGCCGTCGAGGCATCGATCTACGACCAGACGCAGATGGGCAAGCCACTGCTCGCAGTCCCTCCGGACCTGCCTCGCGCCGGGGTCCTCGGAGCACAGCCAGTCCAGAAACCTCTCCGCGAAGTCTCCCCCGGACTCCCGGGCTTCCTGATCCGCGAAGAAGAGGTCCAAGAGCGTGTCGGTCAGCCGAAAGGTCTGGCCCAGGAGCGTCCGCGCCACCTGCCGCTTGCAGAGCTCACTCGCCCCCGGCAGCGCGAGAGGCCCGTCGGGAAACCGCTCGTCCCAGGCCGCCCAGAGCGTCGGCGCGGTGAACAACTCCGGCGCCCTCCGGGGGTCCGGGTCTTTATCTGCACGCTCCAGATGGCCATGCAACGCCGCCTCGTACGCAGCACGCCAGGGCGCCGCGCTCTCCTCGTCCAACCCGAACACCTCGGGCACCCGCAGGACACCCTGCACGGCGAGGTACCGCATACGGTCGGCCCGATACTGCTGACGCCGGGCCCCCGCCGACCGCGACGCGTGGGCCCAACTCTCCGCCCAGATCTCGTCGGGGAGCGCCGCCGCGGCTTCCCGAGGGTCGACGCCGCCGGCCTCAC
>SKON01000199.1 GCA_007120035.1 Myxococcales bacterium | reverse complement strand
CCTTCGCCACACCGCGTACCCAAAACGAAACACCGAAGCCCCGAGCCCCCTCCCCAGAATGGGGAGGTGCCCGTAGGGCGGAGGGGCCGTGCGCGCCGCCCGACCCTTCACCCCCACAGACCGACTCAGAACTCCTCCTCATCGAAGTCCATCATCACCGCCTTATCGGCCTCACAGAGCTTCTTATACAGCCCCGTCTCCGGCAGAATCATCTGCGCGAAATACCGGGCGCTCTTCAGCCGGGTCTCCACGTCCGAAGCCTCGCTCTCGATGGCATACCGGGCCAGCCGCATCCAGGCGTACCCCATGGCCGTCAGGGCGAAGAGGTTCAGGTAGTTCGACGCCACCGCCGCGGCCACCTCGGGATCGCTCGGCCCCTTCTGGGCCAGCATCATGGTCACCTCCATCAGGCGACCGGCGGCCTTCTGGAACTCCCCGCAGAGCTCGTTGAGCTCGTCGTGAGCCGTGCACTTCTGCAGCTCTCCCATCGCCCGAGCCTGGAAGGTCTGCAAGAGCCGGCCCCCGTGTAGCGCCAGCTTCCGACCCACCAGATCCAGGGCCTGGATGTGATTGGTCCCCTCGTAGATCATCGCGATCCGCTCATCCCGCATGTACTGCTCGATGTCCCAATCCGTGGTGTATCCCGCCCCACCACAGACCTGCATCGCCTCCGAGATATTCTGGAACCCCCGCTCCGTGCCATAGCTCTTGATCAGGGGCGTCATCAACTGCACGAAGTCGTCAGCGTCTTGCCGGACCTTCTCGTCTTCGTGATGGCGAGACTTCTCCACCTCCACACCCACCATCGCCGCCAGCACCCGCAGGGCCTGGGTCGTCACCTTCACGTTCAAGAGCATCCGCCGCACGTCGGGGTGCACCAGGATCGTGTCGGCCTTCTCCTCCGTCTCCTGCCGCTCCTGGTTCAACGACCGCCCCTGGCGCCGCTCCTTCGCGAAGGCCAGCGCCGTCTGATAGGCGATCTCGCTCAGGCCGATCCCCTCGATCCCCACATAGAGCCGGGCCATGTTCATCATCGTGAACATCGACCGCATCCCCTTGTTGGGCTCCCCGATCATGTACCCCGTGGCGTCCTCCATGGTCATCACGCAGGTCGGCGAGGCGTGGATCCCCATCTTCTCTTCCAGGCCGGTGCAGAAGATCCCGTTCCGGCTCCCATCGTCGAGCAGCTTGGGCACCACGAAGGCGCTGATCCCTCGAATCCCTTCCGGCGCGTCGGGCGTCCGGGCCAGCACGAAGTGCAGGATATTGTCCGTCAGGTTGTGCTCCCCGAAGGTGATCCAGATCTTCGTCCCCGTCAGCTTGAAGCTCCCGTCGTCCTGGGGCACCGCCTTCGACGAGATCAGCCCCAGATCGGTCCCGCACTGCGGCTCCGTCAGGCACATCGTCCCCGTCCACTCCCCGGTCACCAGCTTCGGCAGATACTCCTCCTTCTGCTCCTCCGACGCGTGATGGTTCAAGGCGTCCACCAACCCCATGGTCAGCCCCGGCGCCATGGAGAAGCTCTTATTCGTCGCCGTCAGGATCTCGCTGAACACGATCCCCAACGTCTCCGGCGCCCCGGCGGCTCCGTACTTCGCCGGCCCCGTCAGCCCCATCAGCCCGTTCTCCACCAGCGTCTGGTAGGCCTCCCGGAACCCGTCCGGCAGGGTCACCGACCCGTCCTCGGGGTTGAACTTCAACCCCTCCTCGTCGCCCACCCGGTTCAGCGGCAGGAGCTGATCCTGGCAGATCTTTGCCACCGTCTCGGCGATCGCCATGGCCATCTCCAGGTCGAAGTCCTGAAAGGGCTTCAGAGATGCCACCTCCTGATCGTAGTCCAGGGCTTTCAGAACATAGCGGATTTCGTTCAACGGAGCGGTGTAGCGTTGCATGGTACTGCCTCGACGGGAAGAAATGAATGAATGCCCATTCAGGGCGATCGAACTCCCCATGAACCTAAACCGATCCGAGAGCATTTCCAACTGCTTTCGGATCGGTTTATGGGAATCTTCCCCTCGGACCACTTGATCCCTGCTTGATCCCTACTTGGTCCTACGTCATCGCCGGCGCATTCGTCGGGGTCGCTCCCCATCCCCGTCCTCTCGCTGCTGCCGACGCTCCTGCATCTGCTGCCGACGCTCACCTCGTCGACCCTCGAAGAGCTCCCGGGCCTGGGCACGCTGCTCCGCCGTCAGGACCTCGCGAACATCGAGCATCAGCTCCGCCCGCTGCCGCTTCACCTGCCCCTCCAGCTCCAACACCCGGTCGAGCTGCGCCATCACAGCTCGCCGCTGCGACGAGTCGTCGGCCATCATCTCCCGCAGCGACTTCGACTCCTCCCGAAGCTCGGACCGCACTGACTGCATCCGCTCCCGCTGCCCTTCCAGGAGGCCCCGGATCTGCTCTCGCTGCGCGTCGCTCAAGTCCAGCTCATCGGCGGCCCGCATCAAGTGCCGAGGGTTGATATGTTGCCCCATCTCCATCCCCTCCCCTCGGTCTCCTCGAGGGCCGGAGCGCTCTTGAGCCACCCCCAGCGCCGGGGCGAAGACGAAGAGGGCGACGGCGATTGCGATCAAGTACTTCATGGTGTTCATGGTGTTCTCCTTATGGTTTCCAACTCGGTGATGACACACGTGATGACTGATGATTAGAGGAGCAGAAAGTCAGTCGGCGACTCCCACTCCCAGATCTCATCGGCGAACTCCAACAGGTCGTCCCAGTCGTCGTCGCTCGCCATCGGCGCCTCTTGTGCGGGGTCCTCAGGGTGCACAGACTCCGACGCCTCCGCCATGATCGTCCCCTGGCCGTCAGCCAGCTCCGGGGTCTCCGTCGAAGAGAAGTTCAAGAGCCACACCCCTGCCACCACCAGCGCGACCACGAAGGCCAACGCAGCGGCAGCCTGTCCAAAGCGGGGTCGCCCCTGACGGGCCGCTCCCGAACGGGACCGGAGCTCATCAAACCCCGGAGCCTTCACCCCGGCGGCCTCTTCCTCGGCCCGCCGGGTCTCTCGATACAACGCCCTTAAGCGCTCGTCGTCTCGGCGATCCATTCTTCTCCTCCACTCTCCAGCTCCTCTCGGAGCCTGTCTTTGGCCCGGGCGTAATGGGTCCGGGCCGTCCCGAGGCCCACCCCCATCGCGCGGGCGGCCTCCTCGATCGTCAGGTCGTGATAGAACACCAGCTCCACCACCTCCTGTTGCTTCGGCGAGAGCTTCCCACGGGCCTGGCTCATAGCGGCGACGAGGGCGCCTCGCTGGACGCCCTCCCACTGCCCGGGCCCTACCGTCGCCTCCCGACCCGCGTCCATCCCCAGAAACCGCCGCCACAGACTTCGTCGCCGCTGCGCCCGGACCTTGTTGCGGATCACCCCGAAGAGAAAGCTCTTCGCGCTCGACCGACCATCGAACCTGGCCGACCCATCGAGCACCGCCTCATAGGCCGACTGCAAGGCATCCTCAGCGTCTCGCTGATCCCCGCCGGCGCAATGCAGAGCCCAGCGAAACGCCGCCTCATGCAAGTCCCGCAGGGTGTTATGCCAATCATCGACCATCGAAACGCTCTTCAGGGAGAGGTGTGGGTCACTCGAT
>SKON01000315.1 GCA_007120035.1 Myxococcales bacterium | reverse complement strand
GAGTTCTTGTTCCACCGTGACGGCGTTGTCGGGATCGCCGGCCACCATGCCGAGGTCGATCCACTCCCGAAAGAGGGCGATCTCGTCGTCGCCCATGCCCCTGCGGCCCCGGAAATTGCCGCAGTCATCGGCCGGCGGCCAGGGGGGCATGGTGCCCGCCTCCATGGTGGCGTGGGAGAGGATCGCCGTGGCCGTGACGGTGTCGTAGTCCAGGAGCGAGAAGGGCGCGATGGAGTCCTCTACGTGGCAGCTCGTGCAGTGGGTCTGCATCAAGGGCTGGATATGCTCGTAGTAGGTGGGCCCGTCGTAGTCAGCCTGGTTCGCGTTGGCCTGATTGGACTGATTGGCCTGGTTGGCCTGGTTGGCCTGGTTATCGTCGCCGTTCGCCGCGGTGCCCTCTCCGCAGGCCGCAAGGAGAAGCCCGGAGGCCGCCAGAGCCACCCAGGCTCGCTCGTTCCATTTGCTGATCATCATCGTCTCACCGACCTTGTGGTGGATTATCCAGTGTTTCGCATCCCCGCGGCCACGCCGTTGACCGTGACGAGGAGAGCCTGCTTGAGCTCCTCGCCGTCGGAGTCTTGCTCCCGAACGCGACGGAGCAACTCTACCTGAACCAGGTTGATCGGCGCCACATAAGGATTGCGAACGGCGATACTTCGGCGCAACACGGCGTTCTGCTCCAGGAGAGCCCGCCCCGCCAGAGACTCCAGGGCGTCCACGGTGGTGGCATACCGAGCCCGCAGATCCTCGCCGAACCCGTGGAGATCCTCGGGGACCAGGACCTCGTCGTAGAGGGCGGCGATCCCCATCAGAGCCTTGGCGAGCACCATCTCGATCAGGTCGATCGTGGATTGAAAGAAGGGCCACCGCTGGTACATCTCCCGCAGGGCGTCGCCGTGCCCCTCGTCGAAGAGGGCCTGAAGGGACTCGCCGGTGCCGAGCCAGGCGGGCAGGAGGTGGCGGGTCTGGGTCCAGGCGAAGATCCAGGGGATGGCCCGGAGGCTCTCCAGACCGCCGCTCTTTTTGCGACGCGCCGGGCGGCTGCCGATGTTCAACTCCCCCAGTTCTTGCTCCGGCGTGGCGGCCCGGAAGTACTCCACGAACCGGGGCTCCCCGCGCACGATCCCTCGATAGGCGTCGCAGGCGGCCTGGGCGAGCTCCTCCATGAGCTCTCGCCAGCCCTCTTCGGGGCCCGCCGGCGGGGAGAGGGTCGCCGTGAGGGTGGCCGTGGTGTAGAGCTCGAGGGTCCGCATGGCGATCCCGGGCATCCCGAACTTGGCCTGGATCATCTCCCCCTGCTCGGTGACCCGGAGGGTGCCCTGCACGGAGCCCGGGGGCTGGGAGAGGATCGCAAGATAGGTGGGGCCGCCGCCGCGGCCGACGCTGCCGCCTCGACCGTGAAAGAGGGTGGCCCGGACGTCGAACTCCTCGCAGGCGGCGACGATCTCCTCCTGACCTTTGTAGAGTTCCCAGGCGGCGGCCAGGCGGCCGCCGTCTTTGGCGGAGTCCGAGTAGCCGATCATCACCTCCTGGTCGCCATCGAGACGGGCCAGGTAGGACGGTACCGACAAGAGCCGGCGCATCACGTCACCGCAGGCCCGCAGGTCATCGACGGTCTCAAAGAGGGGCGCCACCCGCATGGCGGGCTCCCCGAAGGCTTCCCGGATCAGGAGATCCACGGCCAGGACGTCGGAGGCGCGCTCAGCCATGGAGATCACATAGGCTCCCAGGGACTCTTCGCCGATCCGAGCGGCCATCCGGAGGGTCTCGAGGACATCCCGGGACTCGTCGGTGAAGTCCGCGTCCCAGGGGATCAGGGGCCGGGGGTTGTCGAGCTCCTTCTCCAGAAAAGCGATCCGCTCCTCCTCGGACCACTCGGCGTAGCTCCCCAGGCCGAGGAGCGTCGTGACCTCGTCGAGGACCTTCGTGTGACGGGTGCTCTCCTGGCGGAGGTCCATCCGCACCAGAGTCATCCCGAAGCAGGAGAGGCGGCGGAGGATGTCCTCCAGTCGACCGGCGGCGATCCGAGCCAGGCCCACCTCGGTGAGGGAGCGATGGCAAACCATCAGGGGCTCGCGCAGCTCCTCGGCCCGGGTGAAGAGCTCCGGCGGCGGCTCCTCGCGCCAGGCCTGCTCCGTGGGCATGAGTAAGAGATCGGCGAGGTAGTTGCGGGTGAGCTTCAGGCGATCCCGGACGTCACGCAAGAAGTGCCGGTAGGGCTCCCGGGCGTCTCCAGCGAGTTCGCGGAGCTCGTCGTTGCAGACCCGCTCGGAGAGCTCCGAACGCAACGCGTCGATCTCGCGATAGTAGAGCTCGGCGGCGAGCCACCGGGACAGGAGGCAGACCCTCCAGGTGGTCTCGGGGGTGACGTTGGGGTTACCGTCGCGGTCGCCGCCCATCCAGGACCCAAACTTTACCGGTGAGCTCTCCAGCGGAAGGGGTCGGCCGGTGAACTCCTCCATCACGGCGCTCAAGTCCCGGGCGAAGGCGGGTATCACGTCCCAGAGCACGGACTCGATCACCACGAACCCGCCCCGGGCCTCGTCCTCCGGGGTGGGCCGCTCCCGGCGGAGCTCGTCGGTGTGCCACGCCGAGGTGATCTCTCGCTTGAGGGCTTCCAGGGACTCCTGCTGCTCCTTCAGGGTGAGGTCCCCGCGGTCTCGCAAGGCCAGCAGGTCGGCGACGCGGTTGAACTTCTGCTGCATGGTCCGTCGGACGACCTCCGTGGGGTGGGCGGTATAGACGAGCTCCACCTCCTGGTCGCAGATCGCCTCGTAGAGGGCGTCCTCGGAGAGCCCCTGGTCTCGGAGGCGCCGGAAGCAGTCTTTAAAGGAGGCCCGCTGGGCAGGGGACTCGGGATCCCGCTGGTACCACCGGCGGCGGCGGACCCGGTGGTGCTGCTCGGCGATATTGGCGAGGGTCAAGAATTTGGAGAACGCCCGGGCCACGGTCAGGGCCCTGTCGGCGGGGAGGTCGGCGAGGATCCGGCGGAGCTCCGCGAAGTCGGCCCCGTCGCCGGAGGCGGCCTTCTTGGAGAGCTGGCGGACCTGCTCGACCATCTCGTAGAGGTCTTCGCCCTCCTGCTCTTTGAGGATTTCGCCGAGGAGTCGACCCAGGGTCTTGACGTCTTCGCGAAGCGGGGCGTGGGGATCGTCGGTCATCGAAGGCTCCTGGTCGTGGCTACCGTTGGCTACCGTTGGGTCCTGTCTACCAGAACACGTCCTGGTCCTCCATCACGCCGTGGAGCACCAGCCGGTAGCGCTCTCCATCGAGGGTGAGGACCCCCTCGAACCGGCCGGCGGGCTGAAGGAAGTGACTGCGGATCACCCCCAGGTGATGGGACTCGTCGTGGACGTAGAAGGGCGTAAACCAGAGGCGGAGGGCGCCGTCGGTGGTCTCGACCTCCCACCGTCGGGTGGGCTCGTCGCGGTCGAACTCGAACCGGGCCCGTGCCAGGGGGATCAGGCGGTCGCCGACCCAGAGGGCGTTCTCGTTGGCAGTGGGGTGATCGTCGTTGAACCCCTCCACCAGGTTGATGCCCAGAGGCCGACCGTCGTGGAGGTGGCCCAGGGCCATGGCCCACCGCCAGGTAGTGCGGCGGGCGAGGAGCCCCTGGGTGTAGTCCAGGCCTGCGAGCCCGCCGTCGAGAGGATAGGTGCGGGTGCCGATCCGGGCCTCGCCGCTCAGGGGCAGGGCCGCCCACTTCTGGGTGACGTTCATCCGACCGCCCTCGACGGGGGAGACCACGGTCAGGGCCGGGGCGACATCGGCGGTGCCGATCTCGGCGTCCACGTGGAGGCCGCCGGGGCGCAAGAGGTGCCACCGAGAGACGTCGGTGCGCCACTGAAAGGGCGCCCGGAAGGGCCCCCGGGAGGTCGCCAGAGACGCTCCGGGGGCGGTGAATCGGGAGTGGTGCTGACCGGCGGGATGATCGTTGACCTGCCCCTGGGCGTCGGGGACGCCGACGAAGCTCACGCTCCCGACGCGGCGCTCCTCCCAGAGGTCTACGGCATAGCAGAAGGCCTGAGAGAAGTACCGACCGTCCACCACGGCCTGGGCCAGGATCAGGTCTCGGGTCACCGCCAGGTTGTATTGCCAACGTTTGCGGCGAAAACGCCACATCCAGGGGGAGACGCGATACTCCCCGGAGAGGCCGTCGAAGGCCACGCCGGGGAGCTCGCCGCGATACGTTCCAAACCGGGGCTCGCCATCGGCGGCGATCACCCCGTTGGGGACGAGTGGTAGCATTTGAGGTTCAGTGTTGATTCAGTGCCAGTCGGTGTAGTCCGGGTGATTTCGGACGCCCGAGGCCCGGGCTCGCGCCAGAAGACTGGCCAGGGTATCGGACGGCCAGTCCCGCTGGATCCGGTTGACCAACCAGTTGGGGATCAGCCCCTTCGGGTCGGTGTGGACCTCCACGATCATCCGGGTGCGGCCGTTGGGCAGGGCCGTGAACTGATAGTATGTCTGGGTCTCGGCCCGCACGCAACACCGTTGGTCCGGCTTGCGGCGGTCCTCCACGGAGTTGACCCGGGCTGTGATCTGCCGGTTCGCCTCGTCCACTTCCAGGTCAGCTCGCAGCATGTAGTCCCGGTCGGAGATCCCGATGGGGAGATCGAATCGGATCCAGTAGAGCTCCATCTCGTCGGTCCGCTCCAGAGTCTCGTGGGAGTGGTACCGGTTGACCCATTCCCCGCGCTGCGTCGGATCGAGGAAGACCTCGGCGATCCGGGCGATGTGGACGTCGGCCACGGTCTCCCCGCGGAAGGCCAGCACCGAGGTGCCCTCGACCTGCATCCGAGAGACCCGGACGTTGTCTTGAACCCCCATGTCCTCCCACTCGCCGGCCTCAGCCACGGAGGAGTCCAAGAGGAGGAGGGAGAAGCAAAGAGCCACAACAGACAGCAGGTGTAAGCGGTGCATAACGCACTCCTTTCGATGAGAGTTTGCCACGTCACCTGCGGTGACAGCCAAACGTAACTAGGTCTTAAGCGACCCGGAGATCCTACCGTTATACGCTGCAATTTCAAGGGAAATTCATTGGCTCAAAGTTGTTGACGGCCCCCGACCACCGCTACGGTCTACCCCCGGAGCCCTGCCGCCTCTGGCGCAGGTGTTCGCCGAGTGTGCAAGTAAGCGTTGGAGGTGGAGCCGATCTCGAAGGTGGCGGCTCTCGGCGTAAGAACCGACGGATTGGCGGACTCACCGCACCACCACGGACCGCCGCTGAGACCGACCCTGCCGGTCGGTGACCACGAACTCATGAGACCCCACCTCGGGCTGCCACCACAGCCGCTCCCCGGGCCGGACGGTGGCTAAGAACCGGCCGTTGAGGAACCACCGGAGCTCGCCGGAGCCCTCCTGGGTGGCCTCCAGGGGTATCTGCTGGGCGTCGGGGGGCATGCCGGGGATCAGGGCGATGATGGTCTCCGCCGGGGGGGAGGCGATGCGGGGGCCGCGGCCCGGTCGGTGGACGGCGCGGCACCCCGGGGCTGGCGGGGGCGTCAGGTCCAGCTCGGAGCTCACCGGGGAGTAGAACGCGAGGACGTCGCCGGGGAGATCCAGGAAGGCTCGGGTCTCCACCTCGCGGTCGCCCTGGCAGGCCCGGGTGGTGGCCTCCCCGGTCTCGACGTCGACGTCCACGTGGGAGTGGTACGGGCAGGGCCGGGTGGCCACGCTCTTCGACGGGAGATCCACATGGGTCGTGTGGTCGCAGGCCGCCGTGGGCAGGTGGCCCGAGAAGGCGCAGACCTCCACGGTGGTCAGGCCCTCCGGGGGCGGGCGGTAGGGAGCCCGGGCCCCGTCGATGGCCTCGATCACGTCGAAGAAGAGCGGCGCCGCGGCCCGCTCTCCGACCAGGTACCGCCCGGGTCGGTGGTCCAGGTTCCCCGTCCAGGCCACCACCACGTACCGGGGGCCGAAGCCGGCGGTCCAGGCGTCGCGGAACCCCATGCTGGTCCCCGTCTTCCAGGCGAACTGGGACCCGCCGCGGATCAGCCCGCGGCGAGCGAAGTCGGGGCGTTCGCGGCGCTGAAGGATCTCTCGGACCAGGTGGGAGGACTCCGCCGTCAACGGCCGGTTCAGCCCGGTGGGCACGGGCCGACCGGAGCCCCCGAGCCGCCGGGCCGCCACGGGATCGCCCTCCCGGGCCAGGGCGGAGTACATCGTGGCGATCTCCACGGGCGACGCCTCCACGCCGCCCACCACCAGGGAGAGCCCCCGGTGGTCCACGGTCTCCTCGGCCACGGACATCCCCAGCCGGGCCAGGACCCCCTGGAAGTCGTTCACCCCGGTCGTGTTCAGGAGGTTCACGAAGGGCACGTTCAGAGACCGGGCCAGGGCGTCGTCGAGGCGGACCAGGCCGTCGAAGTTCCCGTCGAAGTTCTCCGGGCTGTACCCACCATAGTCCACAGGTACGTCGGCCACCCGGTGGGTCGGAGCGGCCTCGCCGAGGTCGATGGCCCGAGCCAGAAGAAAGGGCTTCAAGAGCGAGCCCGTGGACCGCCGCACGTCATAGGCCGGGATCTGTCGCCCCGGGCCGCCTTCGAAGTAGCCGAAGCTCCCCACGGCGGCGACGAGCTCCCCGGTCTGGTGGTCCATGACCACCACGGCGGCGTTGGCCCCGCCGAGCTCGGCGATGTTCTCCTGGTGGTGGCTCACCATCCGCTCCGCCACGCGCTGCACAGACCGATCGATAGCGCTGGTGATCTCCGGGGTGTCCGGGTACCGGGCCCGGAGCTGGTAGGCCATATGAGGAATCTCCCGGGGCATGGCGAGATACCCCGTGGGCACCGGGGCGGCGGCGATGGCGATCAGGGCCTCCTCGTCGGTGAGGCTCTCGGACCGATGCCCCCGGGGCAGAGCGCCGCTGGCAAGCAGCCGCCCGGCGATCTCGTCCCGAGCCCGTCGCAGGCGCTCCTCGTTCTGAGGCGACGGATACCGGCTGCTCGGGGCCATGGGCACCGCCAGGAGCAGGGCGATCTGGTCCGGGGTCAGCCGGGAGGCGTCCTGGCCGAAGTACACCCGAGTCGCCGTCTCGAGCCCCTCGTAGTTCTTCCCGTAGGGCAGGAGCCGCAGGTACATGTCGAGGATCTCCTCCTTGGTGTGGTGGCGCTCCAACTGCACGGCTCGAAAAGCCTCCACCGCCTTGGAGCGCAGCGTCCGGGGCCGGGGCTCGGCCATGCGGACCACCTGCATGGTGATCGTCGACGCCCCGGAGACCACCCGGCCCCGGGTGACGTTGCTCAAGGCCGCCCGGGCGATGGCGATCACGTCGATCCCGGGGTGGCTGTAGAACCGCTTGTCCTCCAGGGCCAGGAGGGCCTCGATGTAGGCGGGGTCCACCGCCGTGTGGTCGGCGTCGATCCGCCATCGCCCGTCATCGGCCAGGAACACGTGGGCCAGGCGGCCGTCCTGGTAGGTGACGGTCTGGGAGATCGGCGGGGCGAGCCGCTCCGGCAGGGGGATCATCACGATCGCCATGTGGAGCAGGCCGGCGCAGAGCAGCAGGGAGACCAGGACGAGCGTGGCGAGACGGCGAAAGCGGCGAAGTCGGCGAAACCAGCGAAGACCTTTCATGGCATACCTCATGAGAGAAAATATACGCACGCTCAGAGCTCTCGGCGCGGGTTGGTGATCCGGAGCACTCGGCCCTTCTCACGGGCCCAGACGTCGGGGTCGTACATGGCCTCCACCTCGACGGAGGGCACCCGGAAGTTGCCGGACATCGTCGCCCGGGCCACGTGGTAGATCTCCACGGTCTGCCGGCGATTGATGGTCCCGAAGACGTCCACCCGATCGTCGCGGCGGTCGGTGTGGTCGAAGTTCCAGGAGGACTGCGCCCAGGCCGGCAGCTCCGAGGAGCCGAGCTCCACGAGCTCCGTCTCCAGGCCCGCCGGCAGGCGGTCCGTCAGGGCGATCTGGCGCAGCGTCGAGTACGTGCGGTTCTCGATGCGGACCCGCACGAAGACCCGCTGCCCCAACTGCACGTCCGAGAAGTCCAGGGGCTGGCCTCGCTCGTTCAAGTACTCCCGCTGCACGCGGACGCCGGCGCCGCCGTACTCGTAGCTCCGGTCCTGGCGGACGCCGGAGCTCGACACCACGGCGAAGACCGGGCGGTCGGTGTCCACGTTCGCCGTCAGGGTCAGGTTCCGCTCCGAGGCCCGGGGCAGGGTCCAGGCCGGCAAGCCCATGAACCCACGGGTGGACTCCACGGGCTGCCCCGCCGAGGCCAGGGTGAACTCCCCGTTGATGGCGGACTCTTGCTGGAGCCACTTGCCCAGGCCCGTGACGCTCCAGACGACCTCCTGGGTGGTGAACCGGCTACCGCCGGCGAGCTGTGAGGCCACGGATTGGGCCATCTCGGCGCCGCCCCGGTCGTAGCCGAAGAGGTCTACGAAGACGTTGAACACCATGGCCCGGCGACGCTGGTGGGAGTAGAAGCCCCATCCGGACTCTCGGCCTCCGGTCTCCCGATCCACCACGGGGTTGCGAAGCTCCCTCTCGTAGCTGCGATCCCCGGAGAGGTAGAGCGCCGCGTAGAGGAGGTAGGCTTGCTCGGCGTTCTGGCCCGTGGGGTTCGAGGGCAGCCTGTCGATGGCCGCCGCCACCTGCCCGCGCTGGGGCTCACCGGCGACGGCGAGGACGTAGTGGGCGTAGGCGTGGGTGAGCTGGTCGTTGACGCCGTTTTTCAGGGCCGACACGGCGGAGTCGATCCGGGACTGGGGCACCTCGAAGCCGAGCTGCCGGGCGTCGAGGAGGAAGTGCAGAGCGTAGGCCGTGACCCACGTGGAGTAGTCCCCGCCGCCGCCCCAGTAGCTGAACTGGCCGTTAGCGGACTGCATGTTCAAGAGCCGCTGGATGCCGCTGTCCACCATGTCGCTGACCCGTCCGGCCTGGGCGACCTCCTGGGGGTTCAAGACCTCCACGAGCTGAGAGACATAGAGCAGCGGTCGGGCCGACGAGGTGGTCTGCTCGGCGCATCCGAAGGGATATCGAATCAGGTAGTCCAGGTGATCGAAGGCCTCGGGCTGAGCCAGGGAGGTCAGCCAGATCGTGGACTCCTCGCTGCCGGCGACCCAACCGGAGAGGGCCTCGTTCAGGTCCACCTCGGAGCCATTGAGCTCCACGGTCTGGACCCGCCGCTCCCGGGGGCCTTCGGGGCGCAAGGGGATCATCCCCTCGTCGGTGCTCCGCAGGTCGCCGCTCTCCACGTGGACCAACATCTCGGCGGCGCCGCTGCTGGCAAGGGCCGACACAGCGAAGTTCACCGTCCGGGACTGCCCCGGCGCGAGCTCGATGGTCTGACGAGAGCCTTCGGGGAACTCCACCACGGGGGCGTCGCTGCCGAGGCCGATGTCGAACCCGGGGAGCTCGTAAGGCCGGGCCTCCACCCGGACCTCGATCTCCCGGGTCTCCTCGGTGAGGTTCGCCACGAAGACGGGCACGTCGGCCCAGTCGTCTTCGATCAGGAACCGGGGGAACGTGGACTGCACCGTCAGGGGATCCCGGACCAGGACGTCGGCCTCGGCGCTGCCTAAGCGGTCCTCGGTGAACACGGCGGTCATCACCCGCACCCGGCCCCGGTAGTTGGGGACGTCGAAGGAGACCGTCGCCATGCCTCGGTCGTCGAGCTCTACCGGCCCGGACCACATCGCCACGGGTCGGAAGGGCAGAATCCGCGACGCGTCGGCGCTCTCATCCTCGTAGTAGTAGTCGCCACCTCCCGTGCGGGACGAGGGTCCCATGGCCGGCAGCTGCGTCGCCCACCCCACGGTATCGAAGGTCTCCACGCCCAGGGCTCGTCGGGCGAGCAAGGTGTTCAGGGGGTCCGGGGTTCTGTAGTTCGTGAGCTGCAGGATGCCCTCGTCGACGACGGCCACGGTGGCCCGCGACGGGCCTCGGGCCTGCTCGGCGACGATCTGGACTTCCAGTGAGGAGCCGGGTCGGACCTCCTCGGGGGCCAGGATCCGCACCGCCGTCTCCACGGGGGTCCGCTCCACCCGCAGGGGGGCCGTCCCGTAGGCTCGCTCCGGGGCGAACCCTCCGGCGACCTCTTCGCGGCCGTCGCGGATCACGAAGGCGCTGACGTACACGTTGGGCAGGTGATCCGTGAGGGTGAAGGTCCACTCGTTCTTGCCCTCCTCGGCGTCCAGCCATGCCTGCTCGATCACCTTGTCGGTCTCTACCGTGAGGAGCGCTCGACCCGCGAAGGGTGCGTCGAAGGTGATCGTCGTCGGCCGGTTCAGCCGGGCCTCGTCGGGGACATCCACGGTCACCGGGGTGGGCCGAAGGGCTCGAGGGGTCGCGTCCTGCCGAGCGCTCCACCGCCAGAACCGCTGGCTCCGGTTCAGGCGAAGGTCGGTCACGGAGTCTCCCAGCCGGGCCCGCACGAGGTACCCGGAGAAGACGTCGGCGGCGACGGTCTCCACCCGGAACCGGCCGTCCACGGGCTGCACGTCGACGGCTCGCTCCAGGACGAGCTGGGTGTTGTGCTGGTAGTGCCACCGACCGCCGCGCCACTGCGATGAGGTCTGGGTGCGCACGTTGTAGAACTCCAGGGTGATCTCCTCTTCGACGTCGACGAGCTCCCCGCCGACGTCGAAGATCCGACCCTCCACCACGAAGGAGTCGCCGCTGCCGATGGCGTCTTCGGAGCTGCGCAGGCCCACCAGCCGGTCTTCGGGGTAGACCATGGCCTGGGCCGACGTGTGGGTGGCCCGGCCGCTGCCGGCCTCGGAGACGGCGAAGGTAGCGTCCAGCCGTGCCGGCCCGGTCAGCGGCGACGACGGCTTCGGGCAGGCGACCTCGACGGTGTCTTCCTCACCGATCACAGCCTGCACCGACGGCAGGTCGATCACCTCCCGGCGGTCGTCGAGGCTGCTCGGCCCCACGGCGAACCCCCGGGCCCAGGGGGCGCTCACCGTGGTGGGCACCAGCCGACAGGTGGCCTCCACGGAGCTCCCCTGAGCGCTGGCGTCGAAGAGATATCGGGCGTAGACCTCGAAGAGGGTCTCCTCGTCGCCGACGAAGTGCTCCGAGAGGGCCTCGGCGCTGGCCTCGAGGCGCTCGGGCATGAACTCCTCCACATTGAAGGTGTAGGTCTGCAGCCGGTCCTTGGCCACCAGGAGCTCCGCTCGCCAGCGGCCCGTGGGCGCGATGTCCGACAGCGGGAAGCTGATCTCCACCAGGCCCGCCTCGTCGGTGGTCAGGTCTTGCTCCACCAGGATCTGACCCCGAGAGTCCCGGACGTGGAGCTCCACGGGGATGCCGCCGCCGGCGGAAGAGAAGTCCGGATCCCGGAGGGCTCCCACGATGTGGACCCGATCGCCGGGGCGGTAGAGATCCCGGTCGCCGTGGAGGGTCACGAGATAAGGATCCTCATCGAGGAAGGATCGGCCCGTGGTGGTCGCGCCCTGCACCTCGGTGCGCACGTCCTGGAACCGCAGGTAGGTCAGGTCGTCGCCGCGGCTGGCGATCACCGCCATGGGCGGGGCGTCGTCGGTGCTCCCCGTAGGCATATCCAGGCGGCAGTGGCCCTGGCGGTTGGTCCGACACCTGGCGAGCTCGTCGCCGTTGGTGCGGATCGCCCGCAGGTTCACCCCGGAGAGAGGCTGGTTGGTGTCCATGTCCACGGCCCACCCGTCCATATGCTCGGCGAAGGGCTTGCCCGCCGGGGCCTCATGCTGCTTGACGATCAGGTTGATCTCCGTGACCAGGAGCCGGGCCGTGGCGTGAGTGCGCCCGGACTGCACGTGGAATTGGTAGAGCCCGGGCTCGGGATCGCCCAGGATCTCCTCTACCGAGAGGGCCCGGCGATAGACCTCGTCGGTCTCGTGGTCCAGGGGGAGCTCCTCTCGGAAGAGGCGCCGCGAGGTGCGAGCCGTGACGTTATCGGAGCGGTCCGAGAGCCAGAACGGCAGGTTCCGAGGCGGGATGTGCCGAACCTCCAGGGTGGCCTCCTCCAGGTTGCGGTGCTCAAAGGCCAGCTCCTCCCAGGCCCACCGCGGCAGGTACCGGCCCTGGGCCTCAAACGAGAGGGATGGCGAGAGCGCCGGGATGGTCAGGGCGTGGGTGTGGTCTTCCTTGAGGACGGCGCCGCCCTCGGTGCTCAGGCCCGGCCGGAAGGTGACCTCCACCTCGCCGCGGGGAAAGTCGCCCAAGACCCGGAACCCCCGGGGCGTGGGGGCGATCCGGTAGTTCATCTGAGGCTCGACCCGCACGGAGTGGAAGACCGTGGAGAGGTCGATGGCGCAGTCCCGGCTGAACAGCCGCCCCGAGAACCACCGGGTGGGGAGCCTGGGCGTGGCATCGTGGCAGGTCACGTCCAGGTAGTGGCGCCCGTCGGCCTCATGGCGAGTGACCTGGACGATCTCGAGGTCCGGCGCGTTGGGGTCGATCACCACGGTGTCGCCCTCACCGAACCCACGCTCGGTCACGGAGAACTCCACGGCTTCGTCGATCCAGTCGTCGTCGACGTCGGCGCCGGTCTCCTCGTGGGCCGCCACGATGTCATCGACCATCCGGTCGAAGGAGAGCGACCGCCGCCGCTCCACGACCTCCACGTCGGATTCCTCGTCGACGCCCACGTCGGGGCCGTCGAAGTCGTCGAGTTCGACGTCCATGCAGGCCGTCGACAGGTAGAGGGGGATCAAGATCACCAACACGCCAAGGATTCGCAGCACACCGTTCATCGTTCTCTCCACACACAGGGGTTATTCCTTCTGGTCACGCTACTGAGTAGACGCGGTCGGTGTGCCCCCATGATGGTTCGGCGGTGACGAGGTGGTGAAAGGTTTGTGCAAGAGATGTGACGACGACCGTCGAGCTGTTCCGACCGCTGCACCCAATCGGGTCTGGACAAGCTTAG
>SKON01000309.1 GCA_007120035.1 Myxococcales bacterium | reverse complement strand
TCGGAACGACTCCGTTCTCCGAGACATCTCCGGCGGAGCGGGGTCATGACCCCAGCGGAGCCCTGCCCACTACAGCCCCTGGCTTCAGCCGGGGGTAGACCGTGGGATCCCTGAACTATGCCTGGAAATGATCCGCCGCCAACCCAACCCCACGATCCATACCGCCGCAAACCCCGACCCCACGATCTATACCGCCGCCAACATTGCCGATGCGGATCGCCTCGGTGAGGCGTTCCCGAACCCACCGACGGACACCGATCACACCCCCGACACTCCCCCGCATGCGTACTCCTCCAAGTTCTGTTACACTGACGATCGTCGCCGCCGGGATCGCCGAAAGGGATCAAAACTTCTCTCCCTTTTGAATTTTTTACCTGGGGACAGGGTCCAAGGTGATGAATGCGTAAGTTCTTTTGAAAAGGAGCCGGTCATGCCAGTTAAATTCATCACTCTTCTCTCCTTCGCCCTGGCAGCGTTGCTGTGTGTCCCCGCTGTCCAACTTGTGTCCATGAACGACGCCGACGCTCAGACCCGCATCCGCGGTGGCAACCAGAACGATGGCGCCGACGAAGACAGCAGCTCTCGTACTCGGTCCAATCGGTCCCGCAGCAGCCGCAACGATCGGTCCAGCAACCGCTCCAGCCGGTCGAGCAATGACCGGTCCAGCAGCTCCAGCAGCTCCAGCAGCTCCGACCGCGACACCCATCAGCGCGACGACCGGCCGGCAGCCACTCCGGCTCAGCCCGCCCGTCCCGCTCGGCCCGCTCAGCCCGCCCAGCCCGACCGCGACACCCATCAGCGCGACGACCGGCCCGCCGCTACTCCGGCTCGCCCCGCCCGGCCCGCTCAGCCCGCCCAGCCCGCTCAACCTCAGTCCGAGCGGGACACCCATCAGCGCACGGACCGGCCCACTCGGGTCCGCCCCAGCGAGCTTGAGCGCCATCAAGAGCAGGCTCAAGAGCCCGCCCGCGAGACCCACCAGCGAGACAGCCGACCCGTCCAAGAGCGGCCCCGGCAGGTCGAGGAGCGTGTCCAGCAGCCCACCCGCGAGACCCACCAGCGCGACAGCCGACCTGTCCAAGAGCGCCCCCAGCGTGCTCAGGAGCAGGTCCAAGAGCCCGCCCGCGAGACTCACCAGCGCGACAGCCGACCCGTCCAAGAGCGGCCCCGGCAGGTCGAGGAGCGTGTCCAGCAGCCCACCCGCGAGACCCATCAGCGCGACAGCCGGCCCGTCCAGGAGCGGCCCCAGCGAGTCGACGACAGCCGGGAAGTCCGTCAGCGAGAGACCCATCAGCGACACGACTCCCCCACCCCCTACGAGCCCGAGGTGGTCTACGAGGAGCGTGACCGCGCCGATCGCCGCCACTCCGGCACCCGGGACCAGCGCTCCAGCCGCGACACCCACACCCACACCGATACCCACACTCACTCCGGTACCCATACCCACTCCGGCACTCACACCCACACGGAGCGTCACACCTCCAGCCGCAGCAGCAGCCGCAGCAGCCGGCACACCCACACCGACCACCGCCACACGGAGCACCGCAGCAACTACCACGGTAGCTCCCGCGGCCAGGCCCCCATGGACACCTACTTCACCCTCGGGATCGGCCGCGGCAGCCTCGAAGCCTCTCCGCTAACCTCCAGCCGGGCCGCCGGGACCCAGCTCAACATCGGCATCGGCTTCCGGGGCCCCTTCCTCGGCTCCGAGATCGGGTTCAACGGCGACGCCTACGACCTGGGCATGCAGGACAACACCATCGACGCCCACATCTTCGGCCTCAGCTGGGATCTGAAGCTTCAGCCCACCATCGGCCGCGTCGAGCCCTACGCCCTGGCCGGTCTCGGCGGCTACCACGTCCGCAACGCCGTGGAAGACGCCTCCATGGCCGGCGGCGCCCTCCGCCTCGGGTTCGGCCTGGACTACCGGTTCAGCCAGAACTTCGCCCTCAGCGGACGGGCCCTCTGGAGCCACTACGCCCTGGCTGGCCAGGCCAACTCCATGCCCTCCAACCCCTCCACCCGATCCTTCGGGATCAACGCCTCCTTCTACTTCTAGGAGGCTCCTAGTGGAGCAGACGGCCTGACCGGCCCGACGGCGCGTCTCCTCGAGACGCGCCGTCTCTTTTTTCCCCTCGCCAGATCCTCACCATCGTCCCCGGCGCCAACCGGTACCGCTCTCCCTCCACCTCCACCTCCACGGCCTCATCCACCACCTGATCCACGGCGATCTCCATCACCTCCGGCGTCACGTTCACCTCCAGCCACCGCCACCGGTGCTGCACCACATACCCCACGCTCTGCACCCCCTCCGGCAGGCAGGGGCAAAAACACAGCCGCCCCTCCTTCAGGTACATCCCCGCCCAATGCCGGGTCACCACGTCTACGGTCCCCGCCATCGCCCCCAGGTGCACCCCCTCCCGGGTCGTCCCCCCCTGGATATCCCCCAGGTCACTCTTCAAGGCCTCCCGAAACAACTCATACCCTTCGTCGGGATCGTCGCGGTGCACCGCCGACGCGAACACCACGCGACTCAGCGTCGACCCGTGGCTTGTCCGAGCCCGGTAGTACTCCACGTTTCGATGCAACACCTCGTCATCGAACCTGTGGCCCAAACGACCAAAGAGCTCCCTCAACTCCTCCCGCCGAAACAGGTAGAGCAACATGATCACGTCGGCCTGCTTGCTCACCTTGTACCGATCCGGCGTATCCCCCTCGGCTTTCAGGATCCGGTCCAGCCGCTCCGCGGAGTCGTGCTCCTCCTGGTAGGCCTCCCAATCCAGTTCCTCAAGCTCTTCATACCCCTCGAATTGGCTGATCACCCCGTCGTGCTCCACCACCTTGATGCACCGGGTGATCCGCTCCCACCGATCCAACTCCCGGGCGTCGATCATCAGCTCATCCAAGAGCTCCTCTCGCCGAAAGGGCGACAAGATCTCCACCACCTCCAGCCCCTTCAGCAGGCAGTAGACGGCCAGCAGGTTGGTGTACACGTTGTTCGGCAGCCCCCCCCGCTCTGCCCCGGGGAGCTTCTCGTGGTACTCATCGGGCCCCATCACCCCGTGGATCTCCGCCACCTCGGCGTCCTCGTCGAGATCGGTCAGGCTCGACCAGAACAGGCAGATCTCCAGCATCAGCTCCGCCCCATACTCCTCCATGAACGCCCGATCCCCGGTCGCCTGGTAGTACCCCCAGGTGTTGTAGAGCACCGCCCCGTTGATATGCCGTTGCAGGTGACTGTGATCCGGATCCCACCGCCCCGACATGGGGTTCAGGTGCAGCTCCTGGGTCGTCTCCGAGCCGTCGCTCGCGCTCTGCCACGGAAAGGTCGCCCCTCGACACCCGATCTGCCTGGCCAGGGCCCGCGCCGCCTCCAGGCGATGATACCGGTACAGGATCGTCGACCGCACCACCGACGGCAGCCGCTGCAGATAAAAGGGCAGGATGAAGAGCTCATCCCAGAAGATATGCCCCCGGTAGGCCTCTCCGTGCAGTCCCCGGGCCGGGATCCCCACGTCTCGATTCACCGTATTCGGTGACGCTGTCTGCAAGAGGTGAAAGATATGGGCCCGCAACGCCAGCTGGTCCTCTCGGCCCGCCTCGGGATCCTTCACCGACACCCGCAGATCACACCGACGCCACAGCCGCTGCCAGGCCTTGCGATGACTCCTCAACAGCTCCTCGAATCCGCCGGCCTCCTCCATCGTCACCCGGGCCGTCTGCCCACACTCCTTCATCCCCCTTTCTCGGTCGCTGACCACGGCCACCACCTTCTCGACCTCCACGGTCTGCCCCGACTTCACCTCGAAGACCAGCTCCTCGGCGATCCGGTCCTCCTCTTCGTCGACGATCCACCGCCTCCCCGGACGTTCCTCTCCATCCACCATCACCGTCGTCCGGGCCGCCATGGCCACCTCCCACCGGGCTCGCCTCGCCCGGGCCTTCAAGAACAACCCCCGCGGCGCCGCCGCCCCCCGGTTCACGATCTCTAAATGATCCCCCTCCAACTGCCGGTACCGCTCTACGTTGTCGTTCGTCACCGCCCCGTCGAGCCCCGAGATCAGCCGCAGCTCCCCGGACGCTTCCTCGCAGGAGATCCGCCACTTCAACGCCGCCAGCCGGGGATGCTTCATGTGCACCAACCGCAGGCTCTCCACCCCCAGGATCCGCCCCCCCTGATCCCGAAACCGAAAGGACCGCCGGAACACCCCCTCCCGCAGGTCCAGCTCCTGGTGATAGCTCAACACCTCCACGTCCCAGAGCGACAACCACCCCGACGCCGTCTCCACGCTCAACCATAGCCAATTCGGCAGGTTCACCAGGTCCTCGTTCACCACGGGACGACCGGCCACCTCGCTGACTGCCTCGTTGTACCCCCCGGCCAGATAGGTCCCGGGATAGTGGATCGGCCCGGCCCGCTCCTCCTCGAAGGCCCCCCGGGTCGCGAACACCCCGTTGCCCACCGTACACAGCGCCTCCCGCAGTCCCTCCTGGTCGGCGTCCAGCCCCTCATACCTCAGCGTCCACTCTTTCATCTCCCCCCCTCGGTCCCACTCAGAATCACCGATCACACAGTTCTCAGATCAGAGCACTATCGTCCCGTCCGGTTCTTCCTCCCGCGGCGTCTCCTCCATGGGATCCCTCATCTCCTCATCCTCCAGATCCAACCCGTGCTCCACTCGCCATCTCTTCTTCCACCCCTGAAGGGCTCGCTCGTACTCCCCATGCTCCCCCATCAACCGACGGTGCCCCTCCCCCAGCTGGGGATCCACCAGATGAGACAGCCGCATCAGCTCCTCATGGACCTCCACCAGCACCTCCTGCTGCTCTCGCATCCTCTCCAGGTCTCGATACACCTGGTGGCGCTGGTACCGCTCTTCCTCCCCCACGGAGGCCCTCTTCAGCGATCGCTCCGCTTCCAGCCAGTACCCCTGCCGCTCCTGCATCTCCAAGTACCCCCACCGCATCTCCGTGAGATGCCCCCTGACGGCCTCGGGCAACTCCCCCTCCTCTTCCCAGTCCGCGTACCGGGCGTCCAGCGCTTCATACCCCCGCAAGAGCTCGTCATGCATCTCCACAAGCTCCCCACGGGTCGGCAGCGACACCTCCTGGGTCTCCCCCACCACCTGTCCGCCGCTACATCCCAGGCCCCAGAGCACCCAAGAACACATCCCCCACCACAGCGCCCACCACAGGCTCGGCTTCATCGTCGGCCCTCCTCTGTCGATCCCCCCAGTCCTCCTCGAAGAACCTAATCACCCCCGAGCAGGTCCCCCACCAACTCCCGGGCCGCCTGTCTCCCCGACTGCATACACAGGGGCACCCCGCCCCCGGGATGAGCACTCCCCGACGCCAGATACAACCCCTTGACCTTCGGCGCTCGATTCGGCGGTCGGGAGAACGCCGACAGCCGACTGTTCGACGCCGCCCCATAGAGGCTCCCTCGACTCCCCGGAAACCGCTCGGCCAACCCCTGGGGCGTTCGCCTCCACACCACCTCGTCGTCTTCGTCGATCAGCCCCGCCCCCAAAAGGCGCTTCATCACCAGCTTTTCGTAGGCCTCCCAGTTCACGTCCTTCTGCCCCTCCCGGACGGCCGGGGCGTTGGCCATCACGAACAAGGGCTCCTCCTCTTCCCACCCCTGGCTTCGGTGGGCCTTCTCCTTCGCGCAGAGATAGAGCGTCGGCTCCCGCGGTGGAACCTCCCCGTCGAAGAGATCCTCAAACTCCTGCATGTAGTCCCCGTCGCAGAACAACACCTGGTGGCCTGGCCGCTCCTCCTCGGTTCGCCGCCTGGCCCGCACCACCAGATTGAACCCCGACGTCGACGGTGGTCCTCCCGCCTTCACCCCGTGGGGCTTCGCGTCGGCCCAGAGATCCTCTATCAGGTGCCGCACGTCGGCGTTCATCACCACGGCGTCGGCCTCCAACACCCCCGCCGCGGTCTCCACCACCATCCCCCGGCCCCCGGTCCGCACGGATCTCACCGGCTCCGACAACCGCACCTCTACGCCTCCCTCCCGGGCGAGCCTCTCCAACAGTAGCGCTACCTCGTGCATCCCCCCGTCCACCCCGTAGGCCCCGATCCCCATGTCCACCCAGGCCACGCAGTTCAGCGTCGCCGGCGCACACCGCGGATCGGACCCGTTGAACGTGGCATACCGCAAGAATACATCCCGCAATCCCCGATGGCTCACCCGCTTGTCGATCGCCGCGGCCATGGTCGTCATGGAGTCGATATCCCGCAACGCCTTCAACTCCCGCAGCCCCAGCTTCACCGCCGAGAACGCCGTCGGCGCCTGGCCCATCACAAAATGAGGCGCCGCCGCCTCCCAGATCTTCCGGCTGTACCCCATGAACTCCCGAAACTCTCCGGCCGCCTTCGCCCCCAAACTCCGCCTGACGTTCTCCCCGGTCTCCTCCAACCGGGCCGCCACGTCCAGCCTCTCTCCCCCGGAGAGCAAGTACCGAAACACCGGCGCCGGACGAAACAACTCCAGCTCCTCCTCCAACACCTTCCCCCGACTCTCCACCACCCCCCGCAGCACCTCGGGCAACGTGAAGAGGCTCGGCCCCGTGTCAAACCGCACCCCGTCGTGAAAGGCCACACCCATCTTCCCCCCCACCCGGTCTGCGGCCTCCACCACCACGACCTCCACGCCGGGACGGGCCGACAGCTCCACGGCCGCCGCCAACCCTCCCACGCCGGCTCCCACGACCACCACCCGCTTCACGACCCACCTCCCATCACGCTCTTCAACAACCTCGACACTCGCCCCTTCTTCGGCCCCGAGAAGAGAGGCAGCCACATCGAGTTTTCTCCCCGCCGACGGTGCACCCGCATCTTCACCAGCGGCCGATGCACCGCCAGATCCACTCGGTCGGGCTCGCAGACCTCAGCGATCCCTCGATACTCCCCGCGCCCGTCCCAGGCTCTCAGCACTGACCGCAGATAGAAGGGCCCGCTGTCCACCACGTCCCGATGCTCGATCCGCAACCACTCCTCCCCGCCGCGCTCCACCGTCATCGTCGGCCACCACCGCAGGCCCCCCAGGTTCTTCCGGGTCCGACACCGCTTCAGTACACACCCCTCCACGGGCTCCCGCCGACCGTCCTCTCCGATCCGCAGGAAGAGACACTCCTGCTCCCCGTCGACACCATCCAACACGTAGTAGATGAACTCCTCTCCCGGCAGCGCCACTCGCCCCCACACCCAACTGTCGATCCCCAGATCGTGGAGCGGTCGCCGACCCCCGTTTCGATCGTGATACACCCGGCCGCTGATCAACTCCTGCCCTTCCGGGCCCTCCAGGATCACCCGCCCTGGCGCCGCGCAGAGAATCGGCGTCCAGTCGTGATCCGGCAGCGGCGCCTCGGCCCGCACCGCCGGCTCATGGCCCTGGCCCTCTTCGTACACCCCGGGGCCCTGGCTCTTCGCCACCACCCGCAGGGGCTCGTCCATCCCGGGGATCTCCAACCGCAGGTCCAGCTCCACCTGCCGCTCTCCTCCCACGACGACGCTCTCCAGCCTGGACTCCCCGTACTCCCACCGGTCCCCGGTCCCCGTGGCCTCCCACACCACCTCATCGGGTCCGTACTCTTGCAGCAGATACACGTCCAACTCTCCCTGTCGATACACCGACACGGTCAGGCTCGGCCGCCGACTCGCCATCGGGGCCTGTCCTCGACGAGCGGCGCTCGCGTACCCGGGAAGAAAGGGCAACCCGTAGCTCCAGATCGCCACCAGCCCGTTGCCCGCCTCATCGACCAGGTCCAGATACCACCACAAGAAACCCCCTCGGGCCTCCAACAACCCCTTCGACAACCCCGACCCGGGGCTCGACAGATGAATCAACCCCGACGGGCCCCACTCCTGTACAGCTCCCACTACTTCACTGCTCATGACGACGCTCCCGGAAGCCCTTTCAACGGCTCGTGCAACTCCACCTCGTGTGTCGCCGCCCCGGACACCACGCTCAACCACGCCCACACCCATATCGACCACAGCACCCACAGCACCTTCCACCCCACGGGCACCACGGTCCGACCGGCCATGGCGTCGGACCCCCGGCTCCTCAACCGCAGCCCGATCGCCCGATACACACGGCTCGCCACCACGATGGCCATCCTCGACCGGGCCGGGATGTACTTCATCCCCTCGTCGGCGCTCCCGTAGTACCGCTCCGCGAGCTCCAAAAGCCCCTCCACCACCCGCGCCAGAGCTCCTCGATCGGCGGTTTCGTCGAGCACCTCGTCGGGGCTCAACCCTTCGGCCGCCAACCGCGTCGAAGGCACGTACACCCGGCCCCGGCGAGCGTCCTCCAGCACATCCCGGCAGATATTCGTCAACTGCATCGCCACCCCCAGGTCGATCGCGTGCGCCAGACCCCTCTCGTCCTCCACCCCCAACACGGCGCACATCATCAACCCCACGGTCCCCGCCACCCGATAGCAGTACCTCAACAGCTCTTCATCATCGCTGATGATCACCTCTTCCAGGTCCGACTCCACCCCGGTGATCAGCTCCCTCATCGAGTCCAGGGACAGCCCCCGCCGGCGGGCCATCTCCAGAAAGGTATGGATCAACGGCCGGGCCGGCGCCTCCCCGTCGAGCTCCCGCCGCAACGCCTGCAGCTCCCGACGAGCTTCTCCCACATCGGAGGCTTCATCGGCGAGGTCGTCCACCAGCCGACAGACTGCATAGAGGAGCGCCGCGTCCTCTCGGGCGTCAGGGGCCAGGAAGACCGACGCCAATCGAAAGGTCCTGGCGTGTCGCGACAACACCTCCTGGCTCGCCAGGATCACTTCTTCCTGTGACGCCAACTCCATCATACTCCCAGCGCTCACGCTGACACCTTTCTCTTCACCGCCGGGATCTCCACTTTCGCGCCCGCCGCCGGCTGAGGTACCAACTTCTCCAACACTTTCGCCGACGTCACCACCCCCGGCAGACCCGCCCCGGGATGCACTCCGGCTCCCACAAAATACAGCCCTTCCACGTCCTCTGACCGATTGTGATACCGGAAATACGCCGACTGACTCAACCTCGGCTCCGGCCCAAACCCGGCCCCCGCCACAGACCTCAGTTCCTCCTCGAAGTAGTCCGGGGTCTTCCAGAACTTCACGGTCATCGCCTCCCGCAGCCCCGGCATATGACGCTCCTCCAGGTACTCCAGGATCCTCTCGAAGTACTCCTCCCCGGTCTCCTCCCAGTTGATCCCACTCTCATTATTCGGCACCGGGCTCAGCACGTAGAACCCATCGTGGCCCTCCGGCGCCAGGCTCGGATCGGTCTCCGTCGGCCGGTGCAGGTAGAGAGAGAAGTCCTCGGCCAGGATCTTTCGGTCGAAGATATCCTTCAACAGCTCTTTGTACCGCGGCCCCAACACGATCGTGTGATGCTTCACCTCGGGGTACTTCCGGTTCGTCCCGAAGTACCCCACGAAGAGCCCCATGGACTGCTTCACCCGATCCACCTTCCGGTCCGTATGCTTGCTCCGGTGCCGCTCGTCGATCAGGTGCTTGTAGGTGAACGACGGGTCGGCGTTGCTCACCACGAACCGGCAGGGGATCCGCTCCCCGCTCTCGGTGACCACCGCCTCGGCTCCCCCGTCTCCGACCTCGATCTCTTTGACCGGAGAGCTCAGCCTCACCTCCACTCCCAGCTCTTCCAAGAGCTCCACCAGGCCCGACACGATCGCCGTGGTGCCCCCTTTGGCGAAGTGCACCCCCCACTTGCGCTCCAGCCAGTGGATCAACAGGTAGATCGACGTCACGTTGAACGGATTGCCCCCCACGAGGAGCGGCTGGAAGGTGAACACCTGCCGCAGCCGCTCGTCCTTGATGTACTTCGCCACCATGGAATAGACAGTCCGATGATTCCCCAGCCGAATCATCGTCGGCACGATCCGCAGCATATCCATCAGGGTGTCGAAGGGCTCATCGGCCAGCTCCTCGTACCCGATCTTGAAGATCTTCTCCGAGTGGGCCGCCAGCTTCTTATATCCCTCTACATCCCGGGGATTGAACGCCTCGATCTGCGCCAACAGACGGTCTTCGTCTCCCACGTAGTCGAACTCACTGCCGTCGGGAAAGGTCACCCGATAGAAGGGATCCACAGGCACCATCTCCACGTAGTCCGACATCTGTCGACCCACCATCTCGAACAACTCCTCGAAGAGATAGGGCGCCGTGATCACCGTTGGCCCGGCGTCAAAGGTGTACCCATCGACCTCGAAGACCCCGGCCCGGCCTCCCGGCTGATCCCGGGCCTCCAACACCACCACCGGGTATCCCATCGCTCGCAGCCGCACCGCCGCCGACAACCCACCGAATCCCGATCCGATCACCACGACCTGCTGCTGCTCTTCCACGTTCATCCTCGTCCATTCAACGTTGTGTGAAGACTTCGACGAGCCTCTTGGAGGCGACCACCGCCTCCGCAAACCCCGAAACTCCGATCCTCACTCTCACTTTCAAGAAACTTTTTGACTTTCCTCTCCACCTTGCCGGTGACGCCGGTACGCCGGCAGCCTCCACCACGGGAGATCGGGCCGCTCATGATGCTCCCAGTGATATCCAAAGTGATAACAAGTCAGAAACGATACCCAGGGCGAAAAGTCGTTACTCTGGGCCCGATGGTGGTCCTCATACCCCCCCTCGGGCTCCCGATGGGGCAGCAGGGTCCCGAAATAGAAGAGCTGCCAGGTGCTCAACAGGGCCGGCGCCACCCAGAAGAGGAGCAGATTCTCCACCCCGATCCCCGCCCCGTACATCAGCACGTTGAACACCAGGGCCATCCCCAGGAGCTGGGGCACCGACAGATATCCCTTCATAAAGTGCACGTACCACCGCAGAGTCCCCTCGTTCTCCCCGTCGTGGAAGTCCGGATCTTCTTCGCTGGCCGGATGGCGATGGTGGTCCCAGTGGCACTTCAACAGCTTCTGATACGAAAAGAGCGCGTAGAGCCCCACCGCCAGGGCCCCCACCGCCCGATTGACCCTGGGATACCGGGGCAACACCGTCCCGTGCATCGCGTCGTGGGCCGTAATGAAGAGCCCGGTGTACAAGAAGGTCTGCACCAGGACCCCGGCGGCCGCCCACAGGGGCCACCCCGATAGATCCCGGGTCAAGAGGAAGACCAACGACACCGCCCACCCCCCGATCACCCACAGGGCCATCAACCCTCCCACCAGGTTCGGCCGCTCCGGCCTCAAGGAATCTCTGACGTTACCCATGGACCGCTCCTCCAGCTCTCCCCGCCGAGCTCTTCAGCAACGCCCTCCACATCCCTCCCCCATCCACCAGGGCCCGACGGGCCAACCCCCACCGCATCTCCATCGACGCCTCCCCGAAGAGCCGCCACATCACCTGGGCCACCCGGCGATGGGACGCCCCGCCGCTCAGATAGGCCCTCCAATCCTCCTGGGGTAGGCCGAAGAAGACATCGAAGAACCGCCTCGTCCCCTCCCCATCGAGCCCCAGGAGCACCTCCTGACCAAACCGCAAGAGCTCTCGGCCCCGGGCCACCTCCTCGGGCCACACCACGGCCCACACCCCCCGGACGATCTCCTGGCCGGACTCCCCAGCCTCCACCCCCGCGGCGATCACATCGGCCACAGCCCCGGCCATCCCCAACGTCCGCGCCAGCTGATACCCCGTCGCCGGATGGATCACCCCGGCGCTCGCCCCGAAGGCCACGACCCCCCCCTGCACGGGCGGCAGATCGGTCCCCATAGGGATCCAGCACCGCTCCTCTTCATAGATCTCCACCACCTCCACCCCCAGGGCCTCCAACCGGGCCCACAACCGCTCCGCCAGCACCTCCACCCCCACGGCGGGCCGGGCCACCAGCACCGTCTCCTCCAGGAAATACCGATCCTCCCCCAACCGCATCCCATAGAGAAACGTCGGCGCCGGTGACGGGATCGCCCCCTCGATCTCCCCGTAGTCCATCAACACCATCTCCGCCCCATCCAGGGGGTCCCCCACACACCGCGCCTCGATCCCGAACGCCGTCTGGACCCCCGGGACCACCCCGATCTCCCCACACAGACCGGCCTTTCCCCCGGAGGCGTCCACCACCACCACCGCTCCGATCTCCTCACCACTCTCCAACTCCACCCACACCTCTGCCCCGGACCGCCTCACCCCCACCACGGACCCCTCCACAAGTCGGTCCCCCAACTCCCCGTCGAGCCCCTCGCAGAACGCCTCCCTGTCGACCCGAAGGTACTCTCTCTTCAGCCGTTTCTCTTCGTCCCCCAACCGCACCAGAGCCTCCCCAAACCGACACCGCACCGGCAGGTCCACCTCCAACCCCTCCACCTCGTCGGCCCACACCCCGTAGGTGTTCACGAACCCCTTGCCCGGCGCCGGATCCACCACCACCACATCCACGCCTCGCCGCGCCAGGAGCACCCCCAACACCCGCCCGGCCGGACCGGCCCCCACCACCACCACCTGCCTGACCTCCTCGGAACTGCCCATACTCCACTCCTTTGCCACATCACCTCAGACACAATCGGCCCCAATTCCGCTCGGTCAACCAGGTTGGCCAATATTCTCCGTCCATCGACTTGAGCCTGCCTCCGGAGCCCTGCCGCCTCCAGCGCAGGTGTCCTCCCCACGACATCCCTACTCCCCAGGCCCCGCGCCAGCCTCTCCACACCGCACACCACCCGTTCTTACGCCGAGAGCCGCCACCTTCGAGGTCGGCTCCACCTCCACCGCTCACTTGCACACTCGGCGAACACCTGCGCCGGAGGCGGCAGGGCTCCGGTGCTCGCAAACCACCGAGAGCCGCCACCTTCGAGGTCGGCTCCACCTCCACCGCTCACTTGCACACTCGGCGAACACCTGCGCCGGAGGCGG
>SKON01000138.1 GCA_007120035.1 Myxococcales bacterium | reverse complement strand
TCAGGAACACCACTTCAGGAACACCAACACCATGTCCGACCTGTTCATCACACCCGAAGAAGAGGAACTCCAAGAGGCCACCGCCCCTTCGCTACCCGTGGAGGACTTCAAGGCCCTCTGGTCGACCCTCCAGGACCACTCCACCGAGGAGGTCCTCCAGCTCATCGCCGATCAATTCGCCGACGAGCCCGGCCGCCGCCAGGAGGTCCTCACCACCTGGATGGCCCAGGAGCTGGGGTACTCCCGCGTCTTTCGCCGCCGCTCCACCCTGACCCGGGAGCCCCTCTGGGACGTCCTCTCCGCCAAGAGGTATCGCGACCTCTCGCCACGGGCCGAGCAGGCCCTGGCCCTGATCGGCGCCTCCCTGCGCCCGGCCCGCACCTACCTCCACCCCTCGGCGGCGCTGGCCACCCTCGCCATCTGGCGCCACAGCGAGAACGAAGAGCTCCGCCGGGAGGCCACCGAACGCCTCCGACACCACGCCCTCCCCGACGAGCCGGAGTGGCTCTTCGAGGTCATCGGCGCCTTCGCCGATGACTCCGACCCCATGCCCCACGACCGCAGCGTCGAGGGCCTCGTCGAGATGTCCCTGGAGAACTCCTACTGGGAGATCGCCGCCCTGGTCTCCGCCATGGTCCTCGTCCACCAGTACGGCCGGTGGTTCCACTCCGCCGTGGTCACCAACCTGGTCCACGCCTGCGACGTCGCGTCCCTGCAATACCCCCACGAGGCCGCCTCCTGGCTGAACTACCTCGCCGACGCCGCCATCGGCGGACAGCTCACCTTCTCCTGGCTGGAGCGCCCCCTCCGCGCCGCCATTCGCCTCAGCCTCGACGACCCGGAGCGTGAAGCGACCCTCCGCGACTTCGCCGCCCGCCGCAGCTTCGAGGCCGACCACAGCCGCCTCTCCGAGCTCTACCGCGACGACCTCAAGAGCGCCGCCAAGGGGGCCCCCGAAGCCCTCGACAAGCTCCTCGCCGAAGTCCAGGCCACCGTCGACCACAACGCCACCCGGGCCGCCCGCCTCCTGGAGCTCCTCATCGCCCGCACCGGGCCCCGCCGCGTGGGCTCCCGGGCCCAACGCCTCCGGGCCGCCCTCCGAGACCTCGCGACCCGCGAAGAGCTCACCACCGCTGAAGAGTGGCTCCTCGGCATCTACGTGGCCAACATGAGCCTCGAGGCCCACGCCGTGGAAGCCGTCCGCCGCGCCGGCCTCCGCATCCACTGGGAAGACAACCCCTTCGCCTCCCGCGAGGATCTCGACCTCTACCTCATCGTCAGCGACTACGAGCGAGCCTTCGAAGAGCTCACCTGCAAGTTCGACGGCGTCACCCTCGACCACGCCGACAAGTACGCCGCCGCCCGCGTGAAGTACTTCGTCGAGCGCCGTGTCGAGCCCGGCCGCGTCCGCCGCCTCTTCCAGCGGGTCTTCACCCCCGTGGAGTGGCTCGGCACGGAGATCAGCGAGCTCAGCTTCGTCTCCAACGCCGTCGACTCCGGCCTGGAGCGCTTCGAGACCCGGATGCTCCAGGAGGACCTCCGCGAAGAGATCTCCGAAGAGTATCGCCAGGCCGGCATCCCCATCGAGACCTTCGAGGAGATCGCCGACCTCCCCGTGGACCGCGTCGTCCAGCTCCTCAAGAGCCGCCGCCAGCGCCGCCTCCTCCTCGGCGCCTTCGCCGGCGGCCTCTCCGGTGGCCTCGCCCCCTTTAGCTGGGGCACCCTGGCCCTGGCCGACATCCCGGTGCTCTTCTCCATCACCGCCGATATCTGCAGCCGCTTCTGCTGGTACTTCGGCTTTGACCCCCGGGAACACCCCGACCTCCCCCTGGAGATCCTCGCCGTCGCCCTCGCCGGCACCGCCCCCCAGGCCGTGGAGCCCATGCTCCTGCGCCAGAGCCTCAACGCCTTCATCACCCGCCGGACCCTCGTGGTCGGCGCCATCGCCCCCACGGGACTCCGTAAGTTCGCCCACCGAAACCTCGTCGACAACCTCTACGAAGAGGCCGGCCCCCAGGTCGTCTCTCGCATCGGCGCCCTCACCCGCCGCAAGATCAACCAGAACCTTCAACAGCGGGCCGCCCACTCCCGCCGCTCCCACACCATCCCCGTCTTCGGCGCCCTCCTCGGCGCCGCCCTGAACGCCGCCCTCCTCTACGACCTCTCCGAGGCCGCCCAGGCCATCCTCACCGACCGATTCCTCGAGAGGAAGTACCCCGAGTGGCCTCGCCACATCGGGTACCGCCCCCAACAAGAACCTCAGCCGCCCTCCCCCGAGGAGGAGTAACACCATGGCCAACGCATTCTTCAAGTGGATCGACTGCACCGACAAGCGCCGCCCCCGCGACATGATTCGCCGGCCCGACACGGTCCTCCGCATCGCCCAACTCACAGACCTCCACCTCCCCGGCGAGGTGGAGCTCGCCAAACGCCTCCGGCAGCTCGTCTCCAACAAGGCCAGCTTCGACAACGTCTCCCACGAAATCTCCGCCATCTCCAACGAGTTCGGCCACCACTACCGATCCGAGCGCAAGCTCTACACCAATCTCATCAAGAAGACCCTCGTCGGCCTCCACCGCCTCGGCGTCGACCACCTGGTCATCACCGGCGACCTGGTCCACTGCGGCCTGGCCGCCGAGTTCCTCGACATCCGGGCGGCCCTGGAGATCACCGGCTGGTGGGGCGAAGAGAAGCTCACCGTCATCCCCGGGAACCACGACCGGTTCAACCTCTACGAGCGTCTCCCCAGCGAACCCATGGAGACCTTCTTCCCCGTCGTCACCCCCCGGGAGCCCCGGTTCAAGATCCTCCCCAACGGCGTCGCTCTCCTGGAGATCGACAGCAACCGCGACCCCATCGACGACCGCCACTACCTCGAGCGGTGGCTCCCCAACACGGTGGGCCGCATCTACCCCGAGGCCCTCGACTGGGTCGACCGCAACCGCGGCCAGATCGCAGGCCATCGCCTGATCACCCTCGTCCACCACCACGTCACCTCCGACTGGTACCCCACCCGGGCCTCCACCATCTGGGGCCTGATGGAGCCCGCCGACGGCGTCGACCACCTCGTGGAAGCCATCGAGCTCGTCGACCCCTACTCCATCATCCTCCACGGCCACAAACACGACGTCATGGCCGTCGACTACACCCTCGGCACTCACCAAGTCGGCTGTCCCGGCGGCTTCGCCTCCTCCCTGAGGTTCAACATCCTCGACTTCAACGTCCACGGCGAACAGGTCATGACCCAGCTCGAGCTTCGGCCCTGACCGCACCGCCCTCTCCAATCGGGTAGCCGGGGGTGATTGCTCACCCCAGGCTCCCACACCACCGCACGTACGGTTCCGTATACGGCGGTTCATCGTAAATTAGCAAAACGTCGAATCTCGTCGAGGAGGCTCACGAGTCCAAGTGCTCGCAGCCAGTTCTTCGGGATGGCCGCCTCGCCCTCGGTCTTGTGCATTGGTGCCGGAGTCGCTCGGCGCTGTCCTCGGGTACCCTCGGCGTCTCCACCGCCTACTTTCCCCGCGACCTCGGGCGTCTCAGCCCTCTTTCCTGCTCCTCTTTCGACTCTCGAACTCAACGGTAGACCTCGGATTCCTTACGATGTTCGGTCCTTCATCGCCGATATGCTGCGACTACTATGACCTCGGCTGACTTCTACCGGTAACCTCACCACGTTTGCTTTCGGCTTCCTTCCCACGCCACCTCGCGGTGGTCGCAGTTGCCGTTCGGCTAGGGGTTCCCATCACCAGGGTCCCCAGAGGACTTTCACCTCCAGGTCACTTTCCGGTTCGCTTTCGCTCGCCGGTTATCCAACGCCCGTCATGGGCGCTGCGCGCCATGCCGGGCGCACAAAAAAAAGCCCCGGGTCCGAAGACCCGGGGCTTTTTCAATGGGACCTTTGCTCTCAGATACAGGTCACCTGCACTTCCCCATACAGCCCCTCCAGCCAATCTTCAGATGCTTCATCCAACAACTCGCCACAGGCCGACAATGCGGTGAATCCGCTCTCCTCGCAAGCGCCGAAGTTCTGCTGAACAGAGGGATCGCAGACATCCACGCCGGTGAGGATATCGTAGCATTCTAGGAGTTGGTCGTAGGCTGCAAGCTCACAGTTGTAGTACGATTCTACGCCCGCCGGGGCTTCCTCGTAGTCGTTAGCCACACCTTGCGCACAAGCTGCCACCGTCGCAGCATCACCGAAGGTCGTGTCCGCGACGCAGTCTGCTTCCGAAGCATACTCGTCGACTTCCCATTCACAGGGACAGTAGACGTCCGCCCAGTACATGTCTTCTTCCTCAATCTGAACCTGAACCACCTCTCCCACCATCGAATTCGCCCCACCAGGCCCTCCGTTTTGGTTCGTCTGGTTCGGCGTCTGGTTCGGAACCTCGCCACCGAAGTACTGCGGGCACTTATCGTCCACGATCTGGCACTCAGGCGACAAGTCCTCGCCGTTCTCATCCTCTTCACCGAGATCGGAACACTCGAAGTCTCGGGCAAAGCTCACAAACTCGTCGACAAAGCTCCGCTCACAGGCTCGAATCTCCGCCACAGTAGCCGTGCAGTTGGTTCGATCGATCTCGTCCAACACACAGGCATACTCTGCATCGGGATCTTCCTCGACCTCGGCGTCGTCGACGCAGTCATCGAAGTTATCTTCGCAGAACTGAACCGGATCGGGATCCATCGAAAACGCCATCTCAAAGATGCACCCCAACCGCTTCGCGTCATCATCGGTGAAGGTAGACTCCGCGTAGGACTCCTCGCCCGAGCAGAAATCATCGATGGCAGCCTGGTCCAGCTCCTGGGCCTCTGGAGACGCGCCACCGCCACCGCCGCCGTTGTCATCACCGCAAGCCGCGGCACCCAGCGCCAACGCCAACCCGGCGACCAACGCGAAGAAAATCGATCGATAATGCGACATGTTCTTCCTTTTCCTATGGTTTCTCGAAATACTTCCTCACAGTTCGTTCCCGAACCGGTGGAGGGTGCACATTTCGTAACCGCAAGTCAAGAAGTGCCCTCGGTGGGAGTGTGATCGGTTTCCGTCGGGTTGTCTCCATTCCGCAGCGGGCCTTGGCCCGCGAGGACGTTCGGGCCGCTGTTTCAGGCCCGACTCGGCTCAGCCTCGCGGCCTTGGCCCGAGGAGAGGTGCCAGGTTCGCCTCCTGGGATCGCTGGAGGACGAACCGCCGAGGAGGACCGATTTGTGTAACGGAAATAGAGGGCGGCGCGGAACCTCCCCTCGGGCCAAGGCCGCGAGGCTCAGCGAGTCGGGCTACGCCCGAGGGTCCTCGCGGGCCAAGGCCCGCTGCGGGCTGCGGGCCAACCGATCAACGTGGATCACCTGCACATCCCCCACCCCACCGCCGAGAACGCCCGTAAGCCGCGCCGCCGCGACAAAATGACCCTTGAAAACTCGCCACCATCTTCCTATGGCTTATCCCCAGAGACGACACATCCGATCCCACTGGAGTACCCGTGGCACCCGACGAAGAGTACGACGAACTCCCCGGCTGGCTTCGCGACATCGTAGCCTCCACCGAAGCCTTCCCCGGGCTCGCCGCCCGCCTCCCCATCTGGCTCCCCACGCTCATCGCCGCCTGGCACGCCGGCGTTCGCGGCATGGCCCTCAGCGCCGCTCTCCGAGACCAGCTCCAGTCCGAGGAGCCCTTCGTGTGGCCCGACGAGCTCACCGCCGGCTTCGTCAACACCCTCGGCGATGTCGTCGACACCCTCCCCACCGCTCAGGAAGCCGTCCCCATGGCGGCCGATCTCGTCACCCTCGGGGGCGAATACGTCGACGACACCCAGGCCCGCGAACTTCTCCTGAAGGCCCTCTCCTCTCTGGAACACCTCGGCCAACGGCTGGCCCAGGCCCTCCTGGAGACCGCCTTCTTCTCTCCCCCCCACGTCGACCCCGCCCACCGGGCTCGCAACCTTCGCCGCCTCTTCGTCCAACTCGAGTCCCTCTTCGATCGGGGCCTCGCCGTCTGGATGACTCCCCAGGTCCACGCTCCCCGGGCCTCCTCATGAGAGACGAGCTCGGCGAGCTTGTCGGCCCCCAGTGGGTCCGCACCTCCTTTCCCGATCGACTCGCCTACCAGAACGACTGCTGGCCCCGGGGCATCATCCTCACCCGTGGCCGCCGCCTGGATCACCACCTACCCTCGGCTATCGTCCAACCCGCCGATGAGGCCGAGGTCATCGCTGTCGTTCAGTGGGCCGCCCGGCGCGGCGTCCCTATCGTCCCCTACGGCGCCGGCAGCGGCGTCTGCGGCGGCGCTGTCGGCGACCGCCACTCTCTGGTGGTCGACCTCAAGCGCCTCAACGCACTGATCGACCTCGACCAGCAGAACGGCACGGTCCGCGCCGGACCGGGGATCCTCGGCGTCGACCTCGAGCGCCGCCTCCAGCACGCCGGCTGGACCATGGGTCACTTCCCCTCCTCCCTCTACTGCTCCTCCCTGGGCGGCTACCTGGCCGCCCGCAGCGCCGGGCAGTTCTCCAGCCGCTACGGAAAGATCGAGGACATGGTCCTCTCCATGCGGGTCGTCACCGGCACCGGCGACGTCATCGACACCGCCGCCGACTACACCCGCCCCCGCATCGAAGAGCCGGCCGACCCCATCCCGGGCGACCTCAACCAGATCTTCGTCGGCAGCGAAGGCACCCTGGGCCTCATCACCGAAGGCCTGATGCGCATCGAGCCCATCCCCACCCGCCTCCACTACCGGGGCTTCCAGTTCCCCCGCCTCGACCTCGCCACCGACGCCATCCGAGAGCTGATGCAGCTCGGCATCCGCCCCACCGTGGTCCGTCTATACGACGAGTTCGACAGCCTCATCGCCGGCTCCAAGAAAAAGGGCCAGGAACCAAAGGCCCCGGGGCTCCTCTCGCGCCTCGGTGCTCGAGCTCGAAAGCTCCTCCCTGACAGCTTTGACGCACCTCTCGACGACCTCGTGGAGGCCACCTCCCGTTCCCTCCTGGGCCGGGCCGTCGGCCGCCCCCTCTGGCTCAACACCGTCGCCGAGATCCTCCCCGGCCACAGCCTCCTCGTCCTCGGCTTCGAGGGCTGCGAACCCTTCATCGACGACGACGCCGACTACGCCTTCGACATCTGCAAGCGCTACGGCATCGATCTCGGCCCCGGCCCCGGCCACCACTGGCTCGAGAACCGGTACAACGTCTCCTACAAGCAATCCCCCATGCTCCACATGGGCGCCTTCGTCGACACCATGGAGGTCTCCACCACCTGGGATCGCCTCCACCACCTCTACGACCAGGTCCGCCGAGCCCTTCGGCCCCACGTCTTCGTCATGGCCCACTTCAGCCACGTCTACCCCGAGGGCAGCTCCATCTACTTCACCTTCGCCGGCTTCGCCCCCGACACGGACTCCACCCTCGAGAAGTACGAGGCCACCTGGCGAGCCGGCCTCAACGCCGTCGCCGCCGCCGGCGCTTCTGTCGCCCACCACCACGGCGTCGGCCAGTCCAAGGCCCCCTGGACCCACCGGGACCACATCGGCGGCCCGTCGCTCTTCCACACCTACAAAGCGCTCCACGACCCGGCGGATATTCTGAACCCCGGAAAGGTCTACCCATGAGCGCCTTCTACTCCGACCGCGGATTGACCGCCCCGGCCTCCGAGGAGAGCCCGGAGACGATCCGGGAGTGCCGCGACACCCTGCGCCGTCTCCACACCGCGGGCACCCCCTGGCGCCTCATCGGCCAGGGCCAACACGTCCGCCACGCTGCCTGGACGGCCTCCCCACCGGAGGAGGCCGTCGCCATCCGCACCACCGCCATGAACCGGGTCATCGAGATCAACCGCGCCAGCGGCATCCTCCGGGTCGAGGCGGGCATCACCTACGGCGAGCTCATCGACGTCGCCCGCGAGGAGGGCTTCTCCCTCCAGCGCTACGGCCTCCACCCCGCGTCGGCCACCGTCGGGGGCCTGCTCTGCCGCTTTCGCCCCGGCCCCCCGGAGCTCCGAGCCGGCGACCTCCTCGACGGCTGCGTCGGCCTCGGCGCCCACGACCCCGACGCCGACGACTACCGCTACCTCGTCGCCCCCCGCAAAGCCAGCGGCCCCGACCTCCGCTACCACTTCCTGGGCCGCGAGGGCCGCCACGGCGCCCTCCTCGACGTCGCCCTGGTCCTCTGGAAACCCCAGGCCCAGCGCCTCCTGATCTTCGACGACCTGCCCCTGGCCGACACCTCCTCCCTGATGACCCGCCTCTTCCGGGCCGGCATCCGTCCCGGCTTCGTCCACTACTCTCTGGCCTCCTCCACCCTCCAGCTCGGCCTCGTCGGGCCGGGACAGCTCCTCCACAGCCGCGCCAAGTGGATCGAGACCGTCTTCCCCGAGCCCGCCGAGACCCTGGTGGGCGACGACGTGAGCCGCCGCAAAGCCTGGCTCCAGGCCCGTCACCCCGATCGCCGCACCCAACCTCAGGCCGCCGCCACACGGGTCGCCTGGTTCACCCCGGCGGCCCTCCAGGAGGACCCGGAGACCCTCCTCGGACCCGTCGCAGACGTCGAGATCCCCTCCTGGACCAGCCAGCGCATCGAAGCCTTCCTCCGCTACGACCCCGCCGACCTCCTCGCCGCCCGGGCACACACCTTCCCCCCGGGCACCACCTGGGCGGCCTGGTGGCAGCGACCCTGAACCCTCGGAGACACCCCATGGACAACCCCGAGCTGGGCCCGGACATCGAGCGGATGACCGCCTACTGCACCTACTGCCCCAAGCTCTGCCGGTTCACCTGCCCCGCCGCCGCCGGCGAGGGCCGCGAGACCGTCACCCCCTGGGGGATGATGCGCCTCCTCGAGGTCACCCGCGACGGCTCCATCCCCCTCGACGCCGACACCGCCGAGGTCTTCTTCCACTGCACGGGCTGCCGACGGTGTCAGACCTTCTGCCGCCACGAGAACGACGTCCCCCGGGCCCTCCATAAAGCCCGAACCTGGGCCGCCGCCGAGGACCTCCTCCCCGACGCCGTCGCCGCCCTCCGCGACACCTTCGCCGCCCACGGCCGGCCCTTCGCCGAGGCCCCCGACCGACCCATCGACGACGCCCCCTTCGATCCCGAGAGCCCCTTCGCCTTCTGGCCGGACTGCTCTACCGTCCAGCACCACCCCGAGAAGGTCGAGGCCACAGCCCACCTCCTCAAAGCCTTCCTCGGCCAGGCCCCCCGACTGATCGCCACCGACCAGGCCGTCCCCTGCTGCGGCTTCCCACTCCACGCCGCCGGCCTCGACTCACCCCGGGAGCTCCCCGACCTCGACGGCCTCCGCGCCATCTACACCGACTGCCCTTCCTTCGCCGCCTGGCACGCCCCCGAATCCAGCTGGGACGCCCCGGAAGGCCCTCACCCCCCGGTCCGCCACCTCCTCACCCTGCTCCTGGACGCCGAGGATCTCCCCGAGCCCACCCGACGGCTCGATCTCGGCCACGCCGTCCTCCACCCGGACTGCAAGACCGCCCGCCAGTCCCGACACCTGGACCTCCTCGACCAGGTCCTGGCCCACCTCTGCGAAGAGCCCCCCCAGGCCGCCCCCTTCCCCCGAGAAGAGAGCCCCTGCTGCGGCGGCGAGCACCTCTACGCCACCGTCGAACCCAGGGGCTCCCGCAACGCTGGGATCGCCCTCCTCGACGCTACGGATACCCCGTCTTCGACCCCGATCGTCACCACCTCCCAGACCTGCCGAAGCCACCTCCAATCCCTCGACGAAGACCGCGTCGTCCTCACCCTCCTGGACCTCCTCCTCGAGGCTTACTCCCCCTGAGGTCTCAAAGATGAGCGATCTACACTACCGAACCTTCGTCATCGCCAACCCCAGCGCCGGCGCCGGCACTGTCAAAGAGGAGTGGCCCCTCATCGAGCGCCTCCTCCGGGCCAACCTCCCCGAGTTCGACTACGCCTTCACCGAGGGCCCCGCCCACGCCACCCTCATGGCCCGAGAAGCCCTCCGCGCCGGCTGGGAAATGATCGTCTCCATCGGCGGCGACGGCACCCTCAACGAGGTCGTCAACGGCTTCTTCGAGACCCCCGATCCCGACGACACCTACCACCTCGGCGAGCTCGGCTTCCTCCACCCCAAGGGCCTCGAGCCGGTCCCCATCAACCCCGACGCTGTCCTCGGCATGATCCCACTCGGCACCGGCGGCGACTTCCGGCGCACCATCGGCCTCATGGGCGACCTCGCCGAGACCATCGATCACCTCCAGGGCCGCGCCACCCGCGAGATCGACCTCGGCCAGGTCGGCTTCTTCGATCACAGCGGACGCCTCACCTCCCGGTACTTCATCAACATCGCCGCCGCCGGCATCAGCGGCGCCGTCGACCACCACGTCAACAAGACCTGGAAGGGCCTCGGCGGCACCGCCAGCTTTGTCTGGGGTACCACCCGGGCCTTCGCCACCTGGAAGAACATCCCCGTCGAGGTCCTCCTCGACGAGACCACCGAGCTCCGCGGCCCTATGCAAAACCTCGTCGTCGCCAATGGCGAGTACTTCGGCGCCGGCATGTGGATCGCCCCGGGCGCACAGATCGACGACGGCCACTTCCAGGTCGTCGTCATGCACGATCTCTCCCGCAAGGAGTCGCTGCGTATCTTCCCCAAGATCTACAGCGGCAAGCACCTCTCCTCCCGGGACATCACCCGCCACCGGGCCAAGACGATCGCCGCCCGCAAGATCGAAGAGGACACGCAATTCCTCCTCGACGTCGACGGGGAGGCCCCTGGGGACCTCCCCGCCACCTGGCACATTCACCCCGGCGCTCTCCGCATCAAGCTCTGAGCGCCAAGACCGTAGGCCTCAATCACACCCGTAGGCATCCACGGCCAGCCCGTTCTGGCCGCTGTTCCCCGACGACGAGCCTCCCGCCGACGGCAACCCCACCGTGATCGACGTCCCCGACTGACTCACCGTCGCATCGGAACACAAAATCCCCACCGACGGCCCCCCGGCGCCTCCACCCCCGTGGCCCCCGGGCTGCCCGTCGGCCCCGTGCCCGCCGGCACCGCCGATGTACTCCGAGTCGTAGGGACGGTTCTCCCAAGACGGCGGGTTGAAGGTCAACATCCATCGGTAGAAAGCCGCTCCCCCCGCCCCGGGCGCTCCCAGGCCTGGCTGGCCCCCAGAGCCCCCAGCTCCTCCATCACCACCGCGCCGTGCCACCAGCTCCACATCCTCCAGTGTCACGGTGGCCCCATCCACGAAGAGCGCGAAGCTGCCTCCCCCGCTGCTCCCCGCGTCTCCTCCCTCTCCACCACACCCACCGGCTCCGCCTCCACCACCAGCCGACCCCCCGGATTCGCCATCGGGCTCTATCTTTGCTCCGCCTCCACCGCCTCCGCCAGAGCCGTCGAGACCAGGTCCCCCATCCGTACCGGAGGCCGCCACTCCACTCCACCAGCCTCCTGATATCGTCGGCGCTGCGGTTCCTCCCGCGCCAACGCTCCCCGTCCCCGACAACTCCGGCCCATCTTCACCATCTCGTGCCGGAAACGGATTGTTCGTTCCTGGGTGAGTCCCACCCGGTCCTCCACCGGCCGCATCGGCTCCAGACTCACCCGATTGTGGTTGCGTTTCTGACGTCTCGCCAGGTCCCCCACCGCCACCACCAGACGCTGGACAATCTGGGTTCTCCCCTCCCGCTCCCGGCGTGCTTCCGAAGGAAGAAGCTGACCCCACCGCTCCCGGCTCACCACTCATACCAACCGGCGGTTGCTCACCATCGACCCCATGACCGGCCCGGCCGGCCCGCGCATAGACATCCCGGAACGTCACATTATTCGACCCCTTCACCACCAGGGCGTAGTTCGACCGCTTCAGCTCCACGGCGTCCGCCACATCGAACCGCAGCCCTTCCACCACCAGGGGCAACGTCACCCCCTCGATCTGCAGCCCCACCGTATGAGCCCACTCATCGGAGCTCTCCACCTGAGCGGTCTCCACCAACGGCCGCGCCCCGGGATCTCGCTGAAAGTCCAGATCGTACCCACCCAGCAGCGATACAGGAGCCCCGATCGTCAGGGGCCCTTCAAAGAGCGTCGCATCATCTCCGGCCACCACCACCAAACGGGCACCGCTACTGGTCGCCAGATCGATCCCGCCCTGCAGATCCCGCAACGGCGCAGCGGCGCTCCCATCCCCCGTGGAGCTTCCCCCGGGGTGCACGAACACCACCTCCGAGCAATCCCCGACAAACCCCGGGATATCGGGCATCTCACAGGTCGCCGTCGACCCCGAGCAGACCGTCATCCCCAGCCCGCACGCCCCGCAGGTCGGCTCGTTCGGCACCCCATCCACGCAATCACAGGCACCACAGAAGATCTCTCCCCCGCACCCGTCGTCCACATCCCCACACTCCCCATCGGCGCACTGCGTCACCGGCACACACACATCGGGCTCATCGCCATCTCCCGACCCTGCGTCCTCTTCCCCCACGTCTTCCCCCCCATCATCCTCTCCGGGATCCCCCACGTCCTCACCAACGTCGGGATCCTCTCCCACGTCCTCCCCGGAATCCTCCGCGTCGGGGTCCTCGCCAACGTCGAGCTCCACGTCGGACTCCACCCCCACATCATCGCCACCTTCCACACTCTCCCCCCCACAAGCCACCCCAAAGAGACCTGCGAGGAGGATCACCACAGCCAACCAAATTCGACCATTCATGACGCCTCCTGACGCGATCGCCGCCAAACCGCGGCCTATCCATGACGCCCCCGACACCACGCACGCCAGATCAACGCACAGAGAGTCCCGGAGACCACGAGACAGTGAGACCGCAGGGAAGCTATCGGCTTCCCCCCACCGGATGAGTATTACGACAATCCCCAGTAAGCCCCCCCCCCCCCCCCCCCCCC
>SKON01000294.1 GCA_007120035.1 Myxococcales bacterium | reverse complement strand
TGGTCGATCTGCCCCTCCTTGGTCTGGAGCACCATGGACCGGGTGCCCAGGTACACCCCGGGTCGCCCCTCCACCAGGCTCGAACCTCCCCCGGCCTGCACCCCCACCAACTGGCATCCGCCGGCCTCCACAAAGGCCGTGAACAACCCCGCCGCGAAGGACCCACTCCCCACCGGGGCCACCACATACTCCGGCTCCACTCGCTCTGCGGCGAGCTGGTCCCGGCACTCCTCCCCGATCCGGCGCAGGCTCTCCTGCAAGAGCGCCGGATAGGGCGCCGGGCTCGCCAGGGAGCTCGTCGCCCAAAAGTAGTGCTTCGGGTTCCGCGAATACTCCCGCAGCGCTTCGGCGATCGCGATCCGCCGGCCGCCCTGCCCGGCGGACCCCACGGCCTGCACGTCCACCCCGAATGCCTCCATCCGAGCGACCTTCGTCGGCTCCTTATCCCGATCGTCGCGGGCCATGTACACCGTCACGTCCAGCCCCAGCGCAGCCCCCACGGACCCCAGGGCGACCCCGAAGTCCCCTGTCGCCGTGTCTCCAATGATCCGCCGGGCCCCCATTCGTTGAGCCAATACAGCCTGCACCGTCGCCGACAGCCCGGCGAAGGACCCTCCGGCCCCCAGGTCCTCGCGCTTTGCCCACACCTGGGCTCCCCCGGTGGTCTCCGACAGACGCCGCAGGTGGGTGACCGCCGTCGGCCGCGCGCACCGCTGCCGCACCCATCTCTCCAGGCTCTCCACAAACGACGGATCCCCGAAGGCCTCTCGAGCCGCCCTGGCTACCTGCTCCAGGGGGCCGTCCAATGCCTCCGGTACAAACCTTCCCCCGAACTCACCGAAACGTCGCGGCAAGAGCTCCCGTTGCTCTCTCCCGCTCATGAATCCCCGTCAGCTGTCAGTTTCCCATCAGCCACGTACTCCTCCACGGCATCCAGGAGGAGATCGATCCCCTTTCGGACCTCCCGTGCGGCGATGGGCTTGAACACCTTCGCCGCCAGCCGAGGGATCGGCAGATCGCTTGCGATGGTCTCCCGATAGGTCACCGCCGTCCGCCCTCCCCCGAGGTCCTTGAACGTCGCCTTCCCGTCGGTCTTCATATTTCCTTTGCCCTCGTGGCTCTTCCAGGTCACTACGTCCCCGTCCCGCTCGTAGGTCACCGTGTAGTCCCCCTGGAAGGTGATATTCCTCGCCCCCACCTCGGTCATCAGCCACCGCCAGGTCTTCTCGTCGATCTTCTCTCCCCGGTCCAGGGCCACCATGCAGTGGCGCAGACGGTTGGGATCGGCGAAGAAATCGGCGATCGCGTCGAGCTCGGCCTCGACTTCAATGGTCCTCTCGTGGGTCGCTTCCAACCACGTCATGGCTTGCTCCTTACTTCAGCGGCAGTCTTGATCGATAGGACCGCAGGTGAATCGAATATGGAAGTGATTCCGATGCCCTCGGGCATGCCGAATCAACCCCTCCGGCGTTCGCCGGGCCCGGGGGTACTGCAGGATCGGCTCCAGCTCTTCCTCGGTGTACCCGATGGACTGCGCGTACTCATAGAGCTGCTCCTGCAACGCGTAATCCACGAAGATGAACTGCACCTGCTCGGTATCGATCAGGGTCTTGAAGAGGTGCCAGTTCTTGGCCGCGTCGAACATCACGGGGCTCATGTCCCGGAAGTCCGGCAGCTCCACGTTGCCCCGGTGATAGTAGGTCACATCGGCGTCGCGGCCGCTCTGGTGGCTCCGGTGAGGGCGCAGCCGCCCGCCGTTGCGGGTGCTCAGGCTCCCCATCACCAGCTTCGGCGCGTCCGGCCAGTGGCCCCGCACGTCGGCGATGGCCGCCGCTAGGAGATTCACCACCCGCTCCGTCCCGTAGGATCGGTCCGGATTGCGCACCCGCAGCCCCGGGCTGTCCTCCATCTGCACCCCGTTGAACAGACGCCCCGAGTTGGCCCGCCCCCAGGAGATCGACCGACCGTCGTTGCCCGGGATGTTCAGCATGATCCGCTGCCCGATCTGAATCCGCCGGGGATCGACCCCGGTGTTCCACCGCTGCACCTGCGAGGTCCGCACCCCGTAGCGACGAGCGATGCTCTCGAAGGTATCCCCGCTCCGCACCACGTGGACCCGGGCCCGGGGCTGCGGCGCCTCGTCGGCCTCGGGGTCGATGAGGATCCGAATCTCCATCCCCGGCTCGATGTCGTAGATCGACGCCATCTCGTTCCACTCCATCAGGTCATTGATATGGACCTCGTGCTGCAGGGCGATGAGCCCGGCGGTCTCTCCCTCCACGACTTCGTGGATGAACACCTCCAGCTCGCTCTCTTCCTCCCCCTCATCGGCCACCGCCACAGACGACCACAAGAGCGCCCCCGCCATCACCACCAACCAAAACACATTCCTGCCGTTCATCCGCACTCCTCCATACCATTGACAGGGAGACCTACTATACCACCCTCTGCCGTTAATCGAGCCCCCCCGGATTGTCAACCCCGAGCCCCTGATTCCCTCCCAAAACTGCGCACTCGACGCCCTCCTTCCACCTTCCACCCTCAGATCTTCTTGAATCCCCGGCCTCGACGTGGGAGATTCCTGCCCGGCAACTCGCCGAAATGTACCAGGAGACCTCGCCAATGACCGCCTACACACAGCTCAAGACCCTCTTCTCCCGCCTCAACCGCCTCTACGAGGCCATGGCCATCCTCCACTGGGACATGGCCTCCATGATGCCCTCCGGTGGCGCCCGGGCCCGCGGTGAACAGCTCGCGACCCTTCACGGGCTCCGCCACGAGCTCTTGACGGCCCCCGAGAACGAAGCCCTCCTCGACGCTGCCGAGACTGAGGACCTCTCCGACTGGGACCGGGCCAACCTCCACGAGATGCGCCGCACCTGGATCCACGCCGCCACGGTCCCCCGAGACCTCGTCGAGGCCCTCAGCCGCAAAGGCTCGGAGTGCGAGATCACCTGGCGAGCTGCCCGCAAAGACGATGACTTCGCCAGGCTCGAGCCCTACCTCACCGAGGTCCTCCGCCTCGTCCGAGAGGTCGCCCAGATCAAGGGCGAGGCCCTCGGCGTCAGCCCCTACGACGGTCTCCTCGACGAGTACGAACCCGGTGGCTCTTCCGCTCAGATCGACGTGATCTTCGACGACCTCGCGAAGTTCCTCCCCGACTTCCTTCAGGACGTCCTCGACGCCCAGGCCCAGCAGCCCGAGCCCCTCTCCCTGGCCGGCCACTACCCGGTCCCTCAGCAGAAGGCCCTGGCCACCCGCCTGATGACCGCCTGGGGTTTCGACTTCGACCACGGGCGCCTGGACACCAGCCACCACCCCTTCTGCGGCGGATACCCCGACGACGTCCGACTCACCACCTTCTACGACGAGAAGAACTTCCTCAAAGGCATGATGGGCGTCCTCCACGAGACGGGCCACGCCCTCTACGAGCGGGGCCTCCCGCCGGACTGGCGCGCCCAGCCCGTCGGCGCCGCCCGGGGCATGAGCGTCCACGAGAGCCAGTCCCTCTTCGTCGAGATGCAGGTCAGCCGCAGCCTCGCCTTCTCCCAGTGGGTCGCTCCCCTCTACCGAGAGGCTTTCGGCGGCTCCGGGCCGGCCTGGGA
>SKON01000300.1 GCA_007120035.1 Myxococcales bacterium | reverse complement strand
CCGCCAACCCCGACCCCACGATCGATGCCGCCGCCAACATTGCCGATGCGGATCGCCTCGGTGAGGCGTTCCCGAACCCACCGACGGATACCGATCACACCCAGAAACGCCCCCTCCTTTGACAACTCCACCCCCTCTCACATAGACACAGAAGCTCCGGAATGGACCGCAACCACCTGTCGTTGTACCGAGCAGTCTGGGATCGACCAGCCACGAGAACGCCGATGACCCACGGAGATTCCACATCCAAAGAGCTCGCCCTCTCTGACCAGGAGGTCCGCCTCGCCGAAGCCCACCGCGGGTTCGTGCGAGAGATGGACCAGCACCTGGGCCGGGCCTACGGGTTCGGAGGAGCCAGCGTGATCGCTGTGATGTGCATGGTGGTCTTCCTGGGGTGGTTCTTCTCCCTGTTGACCAGCGCCATCCTTTATATCCTGGGGTTCACCGCGGCGCTGGGAACCCTCTACCTGGCGCGGCAGCGGATCTACGCTCATCGAGAACGGCTCAAGGAGCGAGTGCTGAACTACTGCGCCGCCAACGATATCGATCCCGAGCTGCTGCGAGAGTACTACGAAGCCGAAGAGGTCTACTCCTTCTTCTCGGCCATTTTCGAAGAGCCGCCCCGGCTGCCCTCCGCGGATCAGCCCGCCGCCGAGCACTGACGAGTCCACGCCATCGATCCCGATATGCTGCAATGGCTGGAATACGGCGGGGTGATGCTCATCCCCATCGCCCTGGCGTCCCTCCTGGGGGTGGCGCTCTTTATCGCCCGGTGGCGCTCCCACCAACCCTTCCGGGTGCTTCCGCCGGAGATCCGCCTCCCCGTGCTTCAGGCCGTGGAGGAGGGCGACCTCGTTCAAGCTCGCCAGCTCACAGAGAAACACCCGTCGGCCCTGGCCCGGGTGTACTTCGAGGGCCTGCGGTTTGCCTCGGCGCCCCGCGGCGAGATCCGAGAGGCCATGCAAGAGGTGGGGCGACGGGAGCTCACCCGCCTGGAGCGCTACGTCGGGGCCGTAGGCGCCATGGCGTCGGTCACGCCCCTGATGGGGCTTTTGGGCACCGTGCTGGGGATGATCCGGGTCTTTCAGGACCTGATGGAGGAGGCCGGCGTGGAGGGCTTCGTGGACCCCACGGCCCTGGCCGGGGGCATCTGGGAGGCCCTGGTGACCACCGCCGCCGGCCTGGCCGTCGCGATCCCCCTCTACCTGGGATACCGGTACCTCTTGGGGCGCCTCGACGTACTGGCCGTGGATCTCGAGGAGGCCGCGTCGTCTCTTCTGGACCTCCTGGCCCCACCGCCGGATAGCGACGACGGTCCTCGCCGCACCCCGAAAGCCTCCCGACAGCCCGTGGCCGCGGAGGAGGCGTGAACTTTCGGTCCCCAGGCGCAGGGCGACGCCGCGTGGAGACCACCCTGGAGCTCACGCCGCTGATCGACGTGATCTTCCTCCTCTTGATCTTCTTCGTGATGACCACCAGCCCGGGGATGCGTGCCGCCGAGCGCCTCGACGTGGCCCTCCCGGAGGCGGAGTCCACCGACGGCGGCGGCCAGGTCGACGACCGGGCCGTCCTGCGGGTTTACGCCGACGGGACCGTGGTCCTGCAGCGCAGCCCCGACCACCCCGAGGAGGCCATCGACGATCTCCGAGCCACCCTGGACGACCTCTACGAGAGAGCCCCCCAGACCCCGATCTGGATCCGGGGCGACGTCGACGCCACCCACGGCGCGGTGATCGAAATCCTCGACACCGCCCGCCAGGTCGGCTTTGACCGGGTCCACATGGCCGTACGTCCCCCAACGTAGTTCCCCCCCCGGGAATGATCCGTGCCACGGGGATGCTTATATCGATGGGCGTCATCCTCGCAACCTGTCGGCAAGACGCTGGCGCGTCACGGTTTTTTGTTTAGGTTTCAAAGAACACGGCAGGCACGGGGCGGCGTCTCCTGGCGAGACGATTCGTCTCGATGCCACCCACCTGCGTGGGCTCGGCTCGGCACGGTTCAGGCGCATTCGGCGCCGAAACCTCGCCATGAAAGTTGCTGTGAGGTGATACTATGGCCATCGGGGAAGAAGTGACCAAACAACTCTCCACCACTCGTCCGGATACGGACCTGACCGAACAACTGCAAGCGTTCTTTGAGCGCGCGGGGGCAGAGCTCGAGTCCGACCCGAACTTCCACCAACGCTACCTGCTGGACTTCACGGTGACTCGGCTGGAGGACGTCCACGCCCATGTCAACCTCGGGGTCCACGTCACCGGGGCCCTCGACGACCTGGAGCAGCAGGAGACCTTCCTGCAGGCCGCTCGTCGGGGCATCGTTCTGAAAGCCGTCTACATCGAGCTCGCCGACGCTTCCTTGAGCAGCGGCGGCCTCCTGGTGGCCTTCGGGGCCTGCCTGGCGTTCCTCTTCGACCGCCGGTACACCCAGCTCAAGGCCACGGGCATCCGCATCCAGGAGGATTGCTCCTTCCACTTCTTTGACCTCGAAGAGAACGTCGAGCGCCTTCAGCGGATGTCCTTCGACGACGAATTCGACATCGGCGAGGACCTCGAAGGTCGGGTCATCGCCTACTTCACCGACAAGGGCTTCGGGTTCATCCAGACCGACGAGGAGCGGAAGTTCTTCTTCCACATCGCCAACGTCGTCGACGACGAGCTCCGGGCTCGCCTGCCGGCCTACGTCCCCGGCGAGATCATCCCCGTAGACTTCCAGTACGGCGGCAATGACGGCAAGAAGTACCCCAAAGCCATCAACGTCTCTCTTCCCGAGGACCTGCCGACCAACGGCCGGTAAGAGAACGGGAGCAAGACTCTAACGAAGAAGCCCGGCTCAGGAGCTATCCGCTCCCGGGCCGGGCTTTCTTCGTCTCAGCTCAGAGCTCCAGGCTCCAGAGCTGATGGCCCTCTCCATCGTAGTCGGCGGAAAAGAAGAGTCGATCTCCAAACACGATCAGCTCTGATGCTCCATACCCGGTGTCCAACGCATCCTCCGCGCTGTCCTCGGGACGGAGCACACGGGTCCCCTGGGAGGTTCCGTCGCTGACGAAGAGTTGGCGATTGCTGTTCCCGTCGTCTCCAGCGAAGAAGAGCAGCCCGCCGTACTCCGTGAAGTTCCTCGGTGTCACATCGGGGGCGATCTCCTCGGTTCCCGACGCAGTCCCATCGGTCCGCCACAGACCTACCTGGTTTTGCTGCTCCGGATGCTCTCCGCCGAAATACAGGTACCCGTTGAACTCCACGAACGGTTCGTGCAGGGCGACGCCATGGATCTCCTCAGTCCCTTCCGCTGTCCCATCGGTCACCCAAAGGGTCCGGTCTAAAGAGCTCCCGGTGGTCGTCGCCGAGAAGACGACGGCTCCGTTTAATCCAGCGAAGTTCGACGGCGACGCATTCCCCGTGGGATTGATCGTCGCCACCATTTCCGTGCCCGACTCCGTGCCATCGGTCATCCACAGCTGGGAGCCTTGTTCGCCATCATCGGCGGCCAAGAGAATCACCTCTCCACCCCCGTCCAGCTCCACCGTACGAAGTCCTGCTGGAACCCAACCAGCCCCTTCATGGCCGTCGAGGTCGGTGATCCTCGTCGTGCCCGACTCGGTTCCGTCAGTTCGCCAGAGCTGCCACCCAGTCGTCCCATCGTTAGCCCGGAAATACATGTGCCCGCCCATGACTGCCAGATTGTTGTGGGGCGAAGCTTCGATGGCATCGGAGTCGGGATTGATCTCCTGCACCGAACGACCGTCCGTACCGTCGGTGGCCCGCAACTGCCGCCCGTTGGCCCAACCACCAGTGTAGATCAACTGATCCCCAACAACGCCCAAGATCCGGAGGCTCATCGCACCCACCTCATCGATCTCCTCGACGCTCGCCTCAGTCCCGGTAGTGCTGTAGAGGGTCCGATTAGCATGGGCGAAGTAGAGCGCCCCGTCGAAGGCTACCAGATCACGAATCTCGCTTGAGTCGTCGGGATCGAAGGCCGAGACGGTTCCGGCCTCGGTCCCATCGGTCGCCCAGACACGGCTTCGTGGGGCCTCGTGACCAACAAAGTAGAGCGTATCTCCGACGATCGTAAACGATTCTGGTCGCGCGTCGCTGCCGGGATTCAGATCCGCGACCTTGCTGATGGTCACGTCGTCAATGGTCGGGACGTCCGGGGTCTCCCCGCCGTTGGTTTGGTTCGTGCCACCGGGACCGGGCTCGTCGTTCTCGGTGGGTTCTCCGCAGGCCATCGTGATACTCACAAGCCCCACCAGCATCGGGAGGATCATCTTCAACGAATTCCGTGTATCTTTCATAGCTCATTCCATGACATGTGTTCGTGACATTTCGTACGCTTCCCCTCTACAGTTTTTCACTGAGGGTCACCCGGACCCTACCAAACCACTGATCCCACCTCAAGAATATCTCCAGGCAGGCCGGACCTCATCTACCAACGTCCCTGCACCACCCGGGTCTGATATCCCATACACCCCCCTCCGGCGCTCCCTTGAAAGGTGACGTCCTGGTGGGCACCTGCCGCCAGGGTCAGGCTCTGCGTCCGGGCCTCCCACTCCTCGCCCTGGCGATTGGTACAGACCAGTTCCACCACGACCCCTCGCACCTGTCGACTCGAGAGGTTTTCCACCCGGAACTGAGCCTCCGGGCGGCCCCGATCACTGCGCACCCAGGTTCCGGCGAACTCTGCGGTCACCCAGGGCTCGATATCGCCGCTGCGGTCGGCGTAATTCGACGAGGGCATCAGCTCCACCACTCCACCATCCATGCTCACCCGATACCGGCGCAGCACGTTCATCCCCAGGAGCCCGACCACGGGCCGCCCCCGATACTCAATCCCCCCGCAGGGATCACAGATCGAGTAGGTCACGTTCGTCAGGGTCTGGTCCCCCAGCCCCAGGCGCTGGATCAGCCCGAACCGGGTCTCCGTGAGGCCGCCGGCGGTCTGAGCGATCCCGCGAGGACCGTCGGCCGGCGGCGACACCCGGGCCTGGCGAGCGAAGTCCTCCGTCAAGGTCGTGTAGGTCGCTCCCGTGTCGAAGATCAAATACACCTCTTCGGTCCCCACCCGGGCGGGCACCAAGATCGCCGACCCGTGCTGGTCGTACTCCAGACGAATCGCCCGAGACACCCCTACCCCGGCGCCACCGCCTGTACCTCGGTCCACGATCACTCCCGATGTTTCGCCCTCTTCGCCCTCATCTCCGTCACTCTCCCCACTCCCCTCATCTGCCTGATCTCCCTCGTCGCGCTCGAACTCCACGTCCTCGATCTCGTCCCCGAAAAGAGAGATCACCTGCCCCGATGCCCCTGCCGGCCAGAGGACAGGACAGACGAAGAGGAACGCCGCGATCACCGTAGCAACGGGAGCAACGGGGAGGATCGCAGAATTCGACACCCCTACTGCACCTGTGTTATCTCTCAATCAGGTACCTCTCTTCAGGTCTAACCCCGTGCCAACCCATCTGCGACATCCCCTGGCGGGGCTCATCTCGATGCTCCTCCTGACCCTCTGGGCCTCCTCAGCGGTCGCCGAGGCCGACGCCGAGGACGTAGTCGAGCCTACCAGAGCCGAGCTCGTGGTGCACACCGTTCAGGTCGACAGCCCCCGTGTCCAAGAGCTCCTCGAGGAAGCCCGGCAAGAGGAGTGGACCGCCAACGAGCTCTTCACAAACCTCGGCCTCGACGACCTCGACGGCTGTTACTCCTTCGCGGACCGGACAGTCCTGCGGGAACGGTACGCTCGATGGGCGGAGGCCGTGGAGCTTCTGGCCTACCACGACCCGGAGGCCCTCTACCGGTGGGTGATCGGTCTTGGTACGCCGCCCCGGGCGGCCACAGCGGAGACCGAGGTCCACCTCCACTGCCTGCTCTCGGACCTGATCGCCGCCGCCGACCAGCCGGGCTCCTCGATCCGCCTCTTCCCTCGGATCTCCGATCGCTTCGGAGGATCCGTCTCCTCCGCAGCAGAGCTCGCCACCCTCGTCGACGACAACCCCCGTTGGTTCAATCGGGCCCGGAACGCTCTGGTCCGCTCCGTGGTCCGAGACTTCCACACCCAATCTTACATCTGGCACCGCAAGCACCGCCTGGAGGGCCGCCCCTTCAACCGGGTCTCCCCCCAGGCCGGAGAACTCTGCCGCCTTGCCCCGGGGCAGACCTGGAAGCCCGAGGTCCCCGTCCACGAGCGGTGCTGGCACCAGACCCTCACCTCGGAGCAACGGGAACAGGAGATCCTCACCGCATCAGCCGCGCCCGGTCTCTCCCGCCACCACTGGGGCACCGACGTCGATATCCTGGGCCTGAACCACACCCACTTCGCAGAGGGCGGCCCCCTCTACGGCGACTGGCGATGGCTCGACGCCAACGCCCTGGACCGGGGGTTCTTTCAGCCCTACCAGACATCGGACGAGCCCTATGTTCACATGGAAGAGCGGTGGCACTGGTCCTACTATCCCATCGCCCAGGCTCTCTGGACCTTCCTGGTCCACAACCCCGACCACTTTGAAGAGGCCCTCTTCGAACGTTGGGACCATCTGGACCGTCGATGGGGAGCTCGCCGAGGGCCCTATTTCGACCACATACGCGAGCACTGGCGATCCTACGCCTTCCAGATCACTGTCCCCGACATCGGCGACGACCGGGCCGTTCGCCCCCCGCGGTGATCACACCTCTGGACATCAAACCGAGGAGATTCCATGGCCTTACCCCGACCGCTCTCCATTCTCGCCGCGCTGCTACTGACCGCCGTAGCGTGCTCGGCCCCTCGTTCGGAGCTTCTGGACAGCCCCATCGTCGACGAGCTCCGCCAGGGCTGGGACAGCGGTGACGAGTCCTTCGATCACAGCAGCTATACGACCTTGCTCCAGGCTCACGTCGACCCCGACGCGGGCACCGTCGACTACGCGGGCCTCGCAGACAACGCAAACGACCTCAACGCCTACCTCGCGAGCCTCGCCGCCGTCGATCTGACAACCCTCCCCCGAGACGAGCAGCTGGCGCTCCTGATCAACGCCTACAACGCCTACACCTTGCGCCTGATCCTCGACCACTACCCGGGCATCGACTCCATCCGGGATATCAGCGCTCCCTGGACCACCGAGCGATACGACGTGGGCGGCTATACCCTCAGCCTGGATCAGATCGAGCACAACCTGATCCGCCCACTCTACCTGGATCCCCGCATCCACTTCGTCGTCAACTGCGCCGCCGTGGACTGCCCCCACCTGGCGGACTTCGCCTTCACCGGCGCCGATCTCGAAGACCAATTGGAAGACCGCACCCGGGCGATCCTCTCCAACCCCAAGTTCTTACGCGTCGAAGACGGTCGCCTCTACCTACCCAAGGTGATGGACTGGTACCAAGCCGACTTCCTCTCCGATGAGTTCCACGGGAGCGTGGATCGGCTACCAGAGTATGTGATCCCCTACGCTACCGAAGAGGTCCGAGGGTTCATCACGTCTCACGACGGGAACCCTCCGGCCACATTTCTCGACTACGACTGGTCTCTGAACGATACCGCTCAGTAGCGCCCGCTGAGGCCCAGGGAGAGCGACGAGCCGCCGCCAGCGGCGCCGTTGAAGTTCCAAAACGGGAAGTTGAAAGACCGCTGGTCGGCCGTCTTCGGCGTCCCGCCGGAGCTCAACCCGGCGCTCATGGAGAGCCAATCGTTCAGGGAGTAGCCCAGACTAATCGACCCGCTCATCCCGTCGCCCACACACCGGCCCACGCATTGGAACTCGCTGGTGAACTCGTCTTGCTCCGTCCAGGCGTAGCTCCACCGCCGGGTGTACGCGTAGGTCACCGTCGAGCTGACTCGACCCACTCGGAAGCTCGCCGAGAAGCTGTTCGACAGCGACCACGGCGTGTTCACCCCGCGAACTGCGAACCGCCCGGGCTGCACGTCTTCGGCCCCTCCCGTCCGGAAGATCGCGTTCTCTTCACCAATTCGCTCCACCTCTACCACAGGAGAGGTAAACCGGTAGAAGGACCGGCCAGCCCGAACGCTGTAGCTCAACGTCAAGGCCTGAAAAAAGTTCTTGGAGAACCCTAGCCCCAGGGAGGTCCCCGCCAGCAGCGTGGTATGCTGAGAGCGGACGCTCGTCGGCAAGGTCAGCCCCAGCGAGGGCCGCACGGAGACACCGATGGCATCGAAGGTATGTCCCGACCACCCGGCGCTCAACGACACGTCGCTGAGCCGCGTCTCGTAGGGGCGGTTGATCCCGCCACCGGCGGTCAGCCCCTGAGAAATCCCGATCCGACCGCCGAAACTGAAGTCGTTCCACCGGTAGCTCGGGCTCAATCCAAGGTTCATGCTCACCCGGTTGTAGGCGCCGCTGCCGTCGTGCACCTGATCGGCCCACTGGCTGTCGTTGGCGATCCGAGCGAAGGTCCCCTGCCCCACGGACAGCCCCCAACTCCCCGTGATCGACCAGGGCCGAGCATCGTCCTCGTCTTCTTCTCCCAGGAGTTCGTCGAGCTGCTCCTCGAGATCTTCCTCTTCCAGATCCTCGAGATCTTCTTCCGCCTCGATCTCCGCCAGAGACTCTTCCATCTCATCCGGCACGGAGGGATCCAACGCATCGTCCTGAGCGCTCGCTGTGGTCAGGCCCCCACCGGCCGCCACAAAAGACACCCCAACCACAAAACTCAATGCTCTTTTTTTCCAGGTCATATCTGTGCTCTCAGCCCTCGAAACCGGTCCATATTCGCGACAACATTTGCACGCTCACCTTTGAATTGCAAGGTGCATTCCAACCCGTAAGTGATCAGAAACTAACGGGGCCCCGTCACACAAGAGGTGATCCACGGCGATCGGTTGGCCCACAGCCCGCAGCGGGCCTTGGCCCGCGAGGACCATCGGGCGAAGCCCGACTCGCGAAGCCTCGTGGCCTTGGCCCGAGGGGAGGTTCCGCGCCGCCCTCTATCACCGTTACACAAACCGGTCCTCCTCGGCGGTCCGTCCACAAGCGACCCCAGGAGGCGTCGGGCCTGAAACAGCGGCCCGAACGTCCTCGCGGGCCAAGGCCCGCTGCGGAATGGTGCCGTCCCAACCGACGGAGACCGTTCACGTCACACCATTGCCGATTGACCCCACGGACCTTCTCAGGTTAGACGGCGCTCGACGAGTGACGACGATCACAGAGGTACCGTCAATGAGTGAAGAACCGGGGATCAACGACGTCGTCGATGGGCGGTTCGCCCTGAACCGACGGCTCAGCCAGGGCAGCGTGGGGTCCATCTGGAGCGCCACGCCGCTGGACGGGGGTCCGGCGGTCGCCCTGAAGCTCTTGCGCGCCGAGGTGGCCCGTCTACCCCACCTGCGTCGACGGTTCGCCCGAGAGGCCCGGGCCGCCTCTCGCCTGATGCACCCCAACGTGGCGTCCATCGTCGACTTTGGCGTCGACGACGGGGGCACCATGTTCATCGCCATGGAGCTCCTCGACGGCCAGGTGGTCACCGACCTGATCCACCGGGGCCTCTCCCTCCAGCACCTCCTGGAGCTCGTCGATCAGCTCCTCGCCGGCCTCGCTCACGCCCACGCCCGAGGCGTGATCCACCGGGATCTCAAGCCAGCCAATGTGATGGTCGTCGGCGGCGATCCCCCTCGGACCCTCGGCGTGGTCAAGATCGTGGACTTCGGCATCGCCCGGATGCCCGCCGACAAGGATCCCCGCGACACCGCCCAGGGCGAAGTCGTCGGCACCCCCCGATACATGAGCCCCGAGCAAGCCGCCGGGGAACGCCAGCTCAGCCCCCGCACAGACCTCTACAACGTGGGCCTGATCCTTTACGAACTCGTCGCCGGCGCCCCACCCTTCGGCGACGAGAAGGGCCTGAGCGTGATGTCCCGGCACGTCCACGAGGAGATCCCCCCCTGGACGGTCCGCGACGGCCTCTCGGTCCCCGACGGCCTCGAAGCCATCGTCGGCAAAGCCCTGGCCAAAGAGCCCAGCCTGCGATGGTCCTCCGCCGCCGAGATGCGGGCCGCCCTGATGCCCTTCCTCACCGAAGCCCGCCAGGATCCCCGGACCCTCCGGACGCCGGCACCGCTCCCGGAGCTCGGCGGCGACCACAGCACCGTGGAAGAGAGCGCCGTGCTACGCCCCCTGGGCACCGTCGCGGAGGCCCAGAAGACCCTCACCGACGAGAACCCCGCCGTGGGCCCCGCCGCGGCACCCCGGATCCCCTTCGTGGGCCGCGAAATGGAGCGCGATCGCCTCCAGGCCCTCGTCGAGTCCCTCCGCGGCGCCTCTCAGGGCGCCCTGATCCTCCTCGAGGGCGAGGCCGGCGTCGGCAAGACCCGCCTGACGATGTGGCTCAAAGAGCGGACCGAAGAAGCGGGCCTCCTCCAGGGCCACATCGGCTCCTTCACCCGCGGCAACCACGAAGGCCTCCAGGGCCTCCGAGAGGTCCTGGACAGCCTCTTCGGGACCCGCAGGTTGCCCCGACAAGAGGTGATCCAACGAGTCGGAGACCGCCTCCGGCGATGGGGCTACGACCAGGAGGTCGACGTCCGCCGGGTCGCCGACTTCATGCGCCCCGCCGGCCCCGACACGGCGGTCCGCACGGAGCCCATGGCCCCGTCGAAACTTTTCTCCGTCATGGTCAAGATCCTCGAGATCGCCGCCGCCCGCCGCCCTCGACTCGTGATCCTCGACGACCTCCACTGGGCCAGCCCCGAGGTAGGCGACTTCCTGGAGTTCCTCGCCGTCGAGATGCGCCGCCGCCCCATCCCGATCCTCGTGATGGCCACGATCCGCTCCGAAGACCTCGGCGAGAACATCGGCCTCTCCCGCCGCCTCGACGGCCTCAGCCGATACACCGGCGAGTCCGTGGAGCGCTTCCGTCTTCAGCGCCTGAGCCTGGAGGAGGGCCGGGAGCTCGTCCAGGAGGTCCTCCCCGTTGAGGAGAGCTTCTGCGACGACCTCTACGAGCGCTCCGGCGGCAACCCCCTTCACCTCGTGCTCCTCTTGCGGTACCTCCGCCAGGAGGGGCTGCTCCGGTGGGACGGCCACCTCTGGCACCCCGAAGATCCCGAGGCCGTCCGCGGCGCCGTCCCCCCCAGCCTGGCCGACCTCTTCCGGCTGCGCCTGGAGCAGATGGAGATCCGCCATCACACTGACGGCCGCCTCGAGAGCCTCCTGGCTCGAGCCGCCATCGTGGGCCCCCGGTTCACCTACGACGTCCTCCGCGAAATGGTCGAGTCCGAGGGCAAAGAGGACCGACTGACCCACTTCGACGACGACTTCGACCACCTCCTCGACGAGGGGCTCCTCATCGAGAGCCACGGCCGCCGCGAAGAGTGGTACGCCTTCAGCCACGGCGTGGTCCGCGACTACTTCCTGGAGCGCATCACCAACGCCCGCCGGGCCCGGCGGTTCCACCGACTCGCCGCCCAGGCATACCAGGCGGTCCACGGCGACGACGCCGACCGCCACGCCGCCGAGATCGGCGAGCACTGGGAGGCCGCCGGCAAAGCCACCCTGGCGCTCCAGTGGTATCTCCGAGCTTCTCGGTACGCCATGCGCACCAAGATGCTCCGACTCGCCGCTCGGGTCACAGACGCCGCCCTGCGCCTCTTCGACGACGCCCTCGCCGCCGACGGCCAGGGCGAACCCGTAAACCTCACCGAGCTCCAGGCCCGCTGTGAGGCCGCCGGCATGGACGCCTCCGTATACGTGGCCCTCCTGGTACAACTCGGCGATCTTCACGAGGGATTCGGCGCCTTCGAAGAGTCTCAGCGCGCCTACCGCCGGGTGGTCCGACTCATCGGCGCCACGCCTCCCGACGACGAGGAGACCCTGGTCGCTCTGGCCGAGAGCTGGCTCGGCCTGGGCCACGTCGCCTGGCAGCGCGGCGACTTCGAGGCCGCCCGCTGGGCCTTCGAGCGGGTCTGTGCCCTCGTCGACGACGTGGACTTCCACACCGGCCTCGGCGCCAGCGCCCGCCGCGGGCTCGCCAGGGTCGCCTGGCATCAGGGCGACCACGACGAGGCCGACCGACTCGCCGGCGAAGCCCTCGAGATGGCCCGCCTCACAGGCGACGAAAATGGCGAGGCCCGGGCCCTGTGGGCCATGGGCGAGGTCGCCCGAATCCGCGGCGACTCCGACTCGGCCCTCCGCTTTTTCCAGTCCTCCCAGGATCTCTACGCCAAGGTCGGCGAGCCCGTCGGCCTGGCCCGCAACCTCCTCAGCCGGGCCCAGGTGGCCCGGTACCAGAAGGACTTCCTCAAGGCCGAGGAGCTCTACCAGCGCGGCCTGCGCCGCTATCAATCCTTGGGCCACCGCCGCGGCGCCGCCCAATGCCTCAACGGCCTCGGCGACATCGCCCGCTTCAAGGGCGACCACGGCCAGGCCCGCGATCTCTACGAGCAGGCCCTGGTCAGCTACGAGGCCATGGGCGCCCAATTCGACGTCGCCGTGGTCTACACCAACCTGGGCGTCACCGCCCTCCGGCTTGGCGACTTCGACGCCGCCAAGGGTTTCCTCGAAGCCTCCCGGACCCTCCTGGCCGACGAAAAATACCCCTACCTGCAGGCCGGCGCCGAGTTCAACCTCGCCCTCGTCGAGGCCCTCCGCGGCGCCTGGAAAGAGAGCTCCGAGCTCCTCGACCGGGTCCTCGCCCTCTCCGAGCGCTTCCCCATCCCAGACCTCGACTACGCCGAGCCCCTCGAGGAGCTCGCCCACCTCCTCTACGACGAGGGCCGCCCCACAGAAGCCCGCGACCTCTGGACCCGGGCCCGCGACATCTACGGCGACCTCGGCCTCGCCGACGACCACGCCCGGCTCGCCGAGCTCCTCGAGGCCCGGGCCGTGGAGTAGGGCGACCACCGGGGGCGGCGCGGAACCGGAGTAGCGACCACCGGGGGCGGCGTGGAACCTCCCCACGGGGCAAAGCCCGCGTGGCTGGCACAGTCGGGCTGCGCCCGAGGG
>SKON01000023.1 GCA_007120035.1 Myxococcales bacterium | reverse complement strand
GTGAATTGGACGTCTCTGAGGAAGGCCGCCACATTGTGGCTCTCCAAGACGAGGGTGTCGGAGAGCACAAACTCATCTCCGTCCAGGACATGGGAGAATTCCCAGCCATAGCCGATCAGATTGAGTAACATCGCGGCCAGGGGGTTGGACTCGGCGTCGGTGCTCCAGTCCAACTCCTGGTAGTCGTAGTCGATGGTCCATCGGTTCTGCCATTGGGGAGTACCGGAGAGGTCGAGGATGCCTTCTTCGACGACTCTCGGCTGGTTGAAGAGGGGCTCGTAGGTGGTGGAGGTAAAGAGACCGGTGACAAGAGGCGTGTCGTCGGTTCCGACCTCTTGAGGTTCGGAGAAGTGCCGCTCACTGCGGATGCGATTGTTGCGGCGGGTCCAGAATCCGGGGCGAAGAAGCGGGAGTGACTCGGACTCGATCTCGTCGAAGGTCTCGTATTGGTGGGTCTCGTAGGTGGTCGGTGCGGCGGAGCGGTGAGGATCGGTTTTGTAGACGAGGTTGCCGTCCTCGTTAAACTTGCGGATCACGCGGACGAGATCGTTTCCACTCTGGGTCGCTTCGACCAGCGCCTGGCCGCGGTAGTTGAGGCCGTAGAAGGTGGTGTCGCCGACGCGGTCCTCGACGGTGACCCACCGGCAGACGCGAAGGGTGTCGCGGGCGATGCGGTCGCGGCCGTCGCGAGGATAGTTGAGGGTGGTTTTGGTTCCGTCATGGTGGAAGGTCGCGACGAGGCCGTTGTGGAGTGGATCGCCGACTTGCCCGGCGGCGATCCTGCTGCACGGGACCTCTGTAAGCGAGATTTCGTGGTCGTCGATCGTGGGATTGAGACTCCCGGAGGACCGGTCAAAGTAGTCTGGGCCGTCCAGGGCGCCGGGGAGGAGTTTCGTTAGAGTCGCGAGTCCGCGGAGGTCGCACTTCTCCATTTCATAACCGTAGGTATCGAAGTCGCACGAGGGTGCCACGACGGAGGGCACGGGGTCCTGACAAAGGAAGTTGAACGCGAGGCGGCAACTTGGAGGCTGAGGGCTGTTCTCTTGAGGGAAGAGAGAGGTAAGAGCCGAAGGGATGGATGTGGAGGACTCTGAGACTTCAAGACCTGTGATGTACTCGAAGGACATCTCGGGCAGGCCAGTTTCGAACGCCCCTCCCGGGGTCCCGGAAATCTCAGCGCCGCCAAAGCGCTGATTTACGACACGGGGGAAGTCGACGCTGGAGAGTGGGGCGTACTCGGTCTCGGTGATGGTGATGCCGGAGACATCCTGGCGGACGATGAGCCCGCCCATGGTGGCGAAGAATTTGTCGAGGGCGACCTTTGCTTCGGCACAGGGGTTACCCGGGAGACGCTCGAATACAGGGTCGCCGCTGCTGCCGCTGCCGATGAGGTCGCACATTCCTGTACCGGCGGGTTCAATCACCGCGCTGGAGATGTCCGATGACTCACCGGTCGTCAGGATGCAGCCACGGAAGGCCGAGTAGTAGTCGATGAGAACATTGTATAGTTCCGAGATAAGGGCTGGTTGGACGAAGAAGTACCCTGCATGCCAGGGGTAAAAGTACTCGTTCTGACGTCCGGCGATGGCCGGGTGTTCAGTGTCGTCGTCGTCGCGAGCGGCGCTGACGAGAAACATGTCTCCCAGTCGTTCGGGGTAGAAGGCTTGGGTGGGTCTGGCGTAGGCGAATTCCATGGTGGTGCCAGACGGAGAACCGGGGCCGGCAGGGCCGCTGACGGATTTGAGGAGGCCGTGGCGGAAGACATCGACGGGATCCTGGAAGGAGGAGGACTCGTAGTACTCGAAGGTCAGGTGTCGACCGAGGGAGTCGGTGACCCGGACAGGCCGAAGCCGGTGGTCGCCGGTAGAGAGCTCCGGGAGGCGGTCGATACCCAGTAAGGCAGTGATGTGGGCGTGAGTGTGAAGGTGAAACTGGGTCACCATGACGCTGCTGTACATGTAGGCTTGTAACCAGGTGCTAAAGAAGTCGTTGGCGTGGAAGTCCTGGATGACGGGCAGGTAGGGGGGCTCGGCGACCATTCCCTCGGAGACGAAGTCCGGGACGCCGGAGTCACCAAACCAGTAGGCCATGATGTTGCACTGACGTCGATCGAAGAAGGGGGCGGTGGAGAAAGCCTCGTGGGCGTCAGGACGGCAAAGCGTGTCGTACCGAGCGAAGATGGGGGTAGGTTCGTATTCGATGAAGAACCCGTGACCGAATCGGTCGAGGTCGGCCACCATGTAGCCGTGTACATTGAAGAGACGTTCGCCACCGTGCTGGTCGCGAAGGATCCAGCCGTCAGCGGTCTTCACGAGGGTGTCAGTGCTGCCCGCCTGAGGTAGGTAGACCTGGCCACCGCTGTTTCCGGCGTCGCGGTAGAAGAGGGTGGTTCCACGGAGACCATCTTCGAGGAGTACGCAGTTCTCCTGGAGGCCTCCGGCGAGGCAGTAGGGAGACACCCAGGTCGGAGCATTGGCCTCGTGGATGGAGCGAACACGGACGTCGAAGTTATGGGTCCAGTTGCTGCCTAAGATGCTGCGCGAGGTGTTTTGGGAATTGTAGAGCCGGTGAAAGGCCAGGGGACGGCTAGGTCCGGGGAACATGAGGTCGAGTTCAGCGAGGTGGAGTGCGCCGGAGCCGAGCACAACAGGGTCCCCAGTCTCGGCCGCTCCGAAGTCGTTGGTCGGGTCGTTGAAGTTGGGTTCTCGCTCGGAGTCGTCACCCTGGCCGAATGCTAACTGGTTGTCGCCGAGGGTCAGGAAGACGAGATCAATGTCGGAGCTCCGGGTGAGGAAGGTGTCTCCAAAGATGGACTGGGTGGTGTCGAAGTGGCGACCGTCGGATCGGTTGGGGCCGGAGTGGGGCGATTCGGCTGTTTCATTGGACGGTGCCGAATCGGAGTCTTCTTCTTCGGTCGATGGACTATGGTCTTCATCAGCAACTGCAGTTGCAGGTTCTGACTGAGCCGCGAACGCCGCAATCATACAATCAATCGCGTCAAAGACATGTTCGTGCGCGTCATTGCACTGCTTCATTACATCGTTGCGCGTTTCTATGGCACCTTGGGTCTCATCGGTTAGTCGCGGATCGGGAGCCGTATCGTCGCGAAGAAACATCTCCTGACAATGACCAGAGTCATCGCACTCGATGCAGTGCTCCATGGGGCCAGCGTCCTTACAAACTCCTCGGTCGGTGCAGGTACCGACGCTTGGCGAGATGCCTTCGGCGCAGTTGTGGAGGAGGTCCACGATGAACTCGAGGGTCTTGTTTCGAGATTCAGAGCTGCCGTGGCACTCATAGTTGCTCGGTCCCTCAGCGTATTTGCACCAGCTTGGGAGGTGGATGCGGTCGTTGCAGGGATCGGAGAGCCCAGTGTTCGGGCCCACTTGATTGGCGGTCCCGATTCCCGGTCCGATACAAGCGCTTGGGGGATAGTGAAAGTCATTGGGGTTGTAGCCACATAGCGATTGGCTGCCCCCTTGCTCGCATGTGTGGGGTACGGGGGCTTTCGACGGATGACAGAGATCGCCTGGGGTGTGTTCGAAGTCGTAGTCGACGCTGAAGGAGCAGAAGTCACTGCTGGGGGTCATGCGCTGGCAGAGGCGGCAGGTGG
>SKON01000173.1 GCA_007120035.1 Myxococcales bacterium | reverse complement strand
GGGTGCCGGTGCGTTCGTCGACGACGTGGATGAAGGTGGAGGCGGAGCGGACGATGCAGTACGGAGGGAGGGCGCTGGTGCGAAAGTGCAGCTCGTATTCGTGGGTGGTCTGCGCCCGCTCTACCCTCTCGTGGCTCGCCGACACCTGCTGCAATTCGCAATTCGAGCGAAACGTCGTCCACGTGGGTGAAGGTAAACGTCAGGCAGTCCGAGGAGTCTTCGCTGTCTTCACAGGGGACCTGGGTGAGCTCTCCGGTGTCGGACATGAGCTCGCCGAGAAGGCCCGTCAGGATCTCCCACCACCACTCCGCTTTGGACTCGAGCATGTGCTCGGAGAACATCATCGAGACCTGGTCGGCCAGGCCGGGTTCGAATCGCCGCGGGTGGGCCCGGTAGTAGGTCTGGACCGCGGGTATGATCGCCGCCGCGAGCGAGGCGGCGTCTGTGCTGAGGAGCCGCCCGTCGAGGGAGACCTCGAAGGTGGGAACGGCACATCGGAGCCTTCGATAGAGGAGATCGAACTCGTAGTGATCCGTGGTGTGCTCAAGGGGCAGCGGGAGGAGGTCTGGTGAAAAGACCACGGAGTCGTCCTTGACGAAGATGTCGAAGCCGAAGGTGCAACGCGTGTGGATCGGTCGGGTGTCACCCCGCCGGACAGACGTCCTGTAGTCGACCTCGATGCGCTCGCCGTCCTTCCAGTTCCCGTCTGCCATCCCGGGGACTCTGAGCGTGGGCTCGGCCTGGGCGCTGTCGTCGTCGGGCGGCGTGGCCGCTGGTGCGGTGGAGCACCCCGCCGCGAGGATGGCGAACATGAGAACGGAGTAGACCACGCGTTTCATTGAGCAACCCTGGTTGGTGTTGAGGCGGTGGATGACCGTGGCGGCGATTGTGCGTCGGTCATGGGTGGGAGGAGAATACACCGAGAGGCGGCGGGGAGGGAAGTGGGCGGTCAGAGATGCCTGGAGGCTTCCCGGATCGACAGGGGGGAGAGGAGGTCGCGGTGGTCGTCGAGGAAGTGTCGGACGGCGTCGGGGTCGGTGTGGGCGTACTCGCGGAGGGCCCAGCCGACGGCCTTGCGGATGAAGAAGTCTTGGTCGGTGGCGAGCTTGCGGCAGTAGGCGAAGAGGCGGTCCTGGTCGGTGCGGTCTTTGTGGCGTTTCTGGGCGAGGAGGGCGGCGCGGCGGATCCAGAGGTCGTCGTCGTCGATCCAGGCGTCGAGGGTGGGCCAGGTGGCGTCGGGGTCGGCGGTGAGGACGGCGCCTAAGAGGTGGCCGGCGATCTCGTCGACGAAGTCCCACCAGGCGCCCTCGCGGATCAGGCGCTCATAGAGCGGCAGCGAGGCGGGCGTGCGGAGGTCGGGGTAGCGCCTGGCCAGTCGAATGGCGAGGTACTTTTCCTCCCGGTGGGGGCGCTCCCAGATGGCGAGGACCAGGGCCTGGTAGTCCTCGTGGTTCTTGCAGCAGACGCCGCGGTAGACCTCGCGGAGAATGGCGTCGCGCTGGCGAGCCTGGACGCCGAAGAAGGGCATCTCGGTCTTCATGTAGGCCGCCATCTGGGCCGCCTTGTCGGGGTCGGCGGCGGCGGCGAGCGCGGCGGTGACGTGGTCGGCGAGTGTGGTGGGGTCGGTCATTGTGAGTGATGGGTTGGGGAGAGTTTGCGAGGGCTCAGGGGGTCTACCGTGGGTTGAAAACCCGGTCGCCCCAGCAGGTGAGGGTGCGGTCGCTGGAGCGGATGCCACAGGTGAAGTCGTAGCCGGAGGAGATGGAGTCGAAGGGCTCGAGCGGTGCGCCGGAGAGCTGTCCGTAGTAGTCGTCGCCCCAGCAGTAGGGTTCGTGGTCGGCGAGCTGGAGGGCGCAGGTGTGAAAGCCGCCGCCGTCGAGGGTGGCCAGGGGGGCGATGGGCGTGTGGGAGACCTGATAGTAGTAGTCGTTGCCCCAGCAGAAGGCTTCCGGGGACCCTCCGTCCCCCGCCAGCATCTCTAACCCCTTGAAATTACAGCCCCTACCGATTTATCACCTCCACCGGCCGGGGATACCTGCCCACGACGTTTACACCGCCCCCAAAGCTCGTTGGCGGCCAGCCCTTGCCGTCTGGCCCACTCTCGCTATCCTTGAGACTCGCCACACCCTCGGCTCCCTCCGCACCGGCGGCTCACCTATGGCCCACCCGCACTCCCTGCTGCCAACCCTCCTCCTGGCCCTGACCGCGCCGGCGCTCGTCGCAGGCACACCTGTGGACCCACCGGACCCGCTGAGCCCTGCCGCCGTAGAGGCCACCACCACCCGCGCCTGGCTGGTCCGGGGCGGCCAGTTAGCCCCCGCTCTTAGTTGCGACTGCTGCAGCAGGGACCACTCCCTATCAAACCCCGAGCAGGTCGCCGTGGTCGACCGCGACAATCTCCGCGTCGTTCACTGTGCCTATGGGATTTGCACGGTCGCCGCCGTGGAGGAAGACGCGCTCCTCCCGGTGCCCACGACGTCCACTCGCATTCGAGCCGACGGCGACGCCTTCGTCGAGGTCGCCGCCGGGACCCGGCTCGAGCTCCCCGCGGACTTCAACCGCGACGCTGCCGACCCCATCGCCGTCACCTTCGACATCGATGGCGTCCAAGCCCGGGGCGAACTCCAACAAGCGGATCTCGGCCCGATCTACGAGTCAGCCCCCTGGACCCTGAACCCCAGTCGCTACCTGCTCACCAGCGACGCCCGGATCACGGCCGAACCCGGCGGCGAGGTCATCGCGACCATCTCATTGGAGCTCGCAGGGTGGCGCGTCACCGCCGAGATCCTCGACGAGGATCGCGACGGCTTCACCGAAGTCCTCATCACCGACGAGTTGGTCCGCATGCGCGGCTGGCTCCCATCGGAAGTGATCGTCGAAACTCCCGACGAATACCTTCACGCAAGCGGCAGCAGCGGCGGCGGTTGGGGCTGCTCCCATTGCCGAATCGAACACCTGCCCTCCGGCATCCACCTGCACGCCGAGCCCGACGGCCCCGTCATCGGCCGCACTCACCAGGCCCGAACCAGAGTCGAACTCGCAACCAGCCTGGACCCCGACCCCGATGGCTGGATCCGCGTAGAATACCCCTCGATCTTCGGGCAGGTCATCGCCTATCTTCCCCCGGCCACGTCCTTCTTAGACTAGCCCACCCACATCAGGCATCCCCATGGAACCCCGCGTCTCGCTGATCACCCTCGGCGTCGCCGATCTGGCGACCTCTCTGACCTTCTACCACGACGGCCTGGGCCTCCCACTCGCCAGCGGCACCCGCGAGCAAGCGCTGGAGAAGGGCATCGCCTTCTTCCGCCTTAACCGCCACCTGATGCTCAGCCTCTATCCCTGGGAGGAGCTCGCTGAAGACGCCCAGGTCGACCCGGAGTCCACAGGATTTCGCGGCGTGACCCTGGCCCATAACGTCCGCTCCCCCGAGGAGGCCGATCAGGTACTCTCCAGCGCCGTCAATGCCGGCGCCACCCTGCAGAAGCCCGCCGCCGAGACCTTCTGGGGTGGCTACTCCGGCTACTTCCGGGACCCCGACGGCCATCTCTGGGAGGTCGCCCACAACCCCTTTGACTCCATCGTCGCCGAGACTCCGCCGCCCCGTGAAGAGCGCC
>SKON01000048.1 GCA_007120035.1 Myxococcales bacterium | reverse complement strand
CAGGAACTCATAGACCGCCATCGGATCATCGGCCGCGTCACTTCCCACGAGGAACCGCTCGCAGGAGGTCAGCCCCGAAAAGAGCATCAGGGCACAGAGCGCCACCAGAAGTCTTCGACTCACCTTGCCTCGACTCATAAGCTCATCCTCAGAGACAACAGAAAATGCCCTCGGCTCCGCCGCGACGTATGGACGTTCCTCAACGCCACGAACTCGTAGCTATAAGAGAACGCCAGGCTCGTCCCTTCTCTCCAGTACCACTGCAGCTCCGGCCTCAGCCCCGCGCTGACCGCCGAGCCCGGGTGAAAGAGAAACACCGAGCCCGCGAAGGACTCGAAGAACCCTCCCGGCTCATACCCGAACCCCCGCGGCAGAGACGACACGTACCCCGAGGGCAGATAGAACCCCAAAAGCTGCACATGGCTGAACACATCGACGGAGAACTCCTGCCCGAAGAGCCGGAACCCCTGTGCGTACTTCGCCGCCGGACCAAAGGCCGTGAAGTAGTCCGACCGACCCGTGAAGTTCAAGAACCCGTCGATGCTCCGCGAGTTGAACTGGTTGTCGTTGGACCACCCCAGGTAGAACGGACTCTCATCCCCGAGCCGATACAACGTGGCCACCAGGAAGCTCAACGTCAGGGACTCCAGGCTCCGCCCGTGGCGATTCTGCATCGCCCCCGACGAGTAGCCCAGCCAGTAGCTCCTCTCCCCGCTCTCTCGGTGCTGGAAAAAGGCCACCTCCACGCCCGGTTGGGCCCCCGAGAAGATCATTGGCGAGTAGCCCCGATCCAACTGGGCCCCCGACACGAGCCCTCCGGCCAGGGACACACGGCCCGGGGCCGCCTCGAACTCTTCTGCCTGCGCTGTCGCCGAGAGCAGAAGAATCACCAGGAGCAGTCCGGCGAATCGCCATTTTCGAGTAACTCCTACTCTGCCCATTGAACCGCCTTCATCGAAGCCAGGGAAGTCCGTCGTCCTCGGCCACCAACAGTCGTCCTTCAACGCGGTGAGTCAAGGGTCCCACCGCTCGGCCTGAGGTGAGACATTAGAATCGCCGGACCCGCGACACCTCCCCGGTGTCCCGATCCACCTGATACAGGCGATCCCAGAAGTGCCCGGCGACGAAGAACCAGCACTCGCCGTCTACATCAAGGAACGTCCTCGCCGACAACAACGCCGGTGGGGGGTCCTCCAGGGTCCACTGAGGACGCCCGACCGCGTCCACTCGGGAGACCCGCTTCTCTCCTTCCCCGAAGGCCGTGGTGAAGTGCTTGACCAGGGGACCTCCCGCCCTGCCGCAGGCGGCCGGGGCCACCACCTCGGCGCGATGAAGCTCCATCGCGCCGGCCCCCGGCGAGAGCACAAGGTCCGTCGAATCCTGATCGAGCATGGTCCTCATGGGGAGCTCCGAACCATCCTCGAGCCGTACCACGGCCCCCCCGTTCGGAGCGGACTGCAACACCCGGAAGGGCCCCATGTGGGAGAGGCTCTCCGCCAGATCCGAGAACACCTTCCCATCCCAGGCGTGGGCCCACAGGATCTGATCTTCCGCCGACACCCACAAGAAACGGTTCTGACTGACCGCAGACCGACACTCCGGGCCCCAATGCTCCACGGTCGCCACCGTTTCACCAGCTTCGTCGGCGATCGTAAATCCGCACTCCTGCTGGAAGAGGTACCTCATCTCCGAACCCTTCTCCATCGAGTACACCGTGGGGAGCTCCCCTGCCTCGAGAGGACCGGAGAAGACCATGTCTTCGTGCTCGTCGGAGAGCACCACATCCATGTGAAGTCTCGAGCCATCTTGCATCTCCACCAACGCCCGGGTCCCAGCGTCGTCGACGATTCGAAAGCCCCCCATATTCTCCAGGTCCTCGGCGAGATTCATGGTCACCTTGGCGTCCCAGGCATGGGCGTAGATCAACTGGGCCTCGTCCCGGATCCTCACGAATCGGCCATCGACGAAGTCCACCCGACATCGAGCCCCATCGTAGTCCACCATCCCCACCACCCGATAGGACTCATCGATCACCGTAAAGCCGCACCGGTGCTGCAAAAGGAACCTCGTCTCCGCCCCTTTCTCCATCACGAAGATCCCCACCCTTGGTGGAGAGAACTGATGTCGACACCCCTCGATGGTGGCCCCCACGAAGGCGACCCCTGCCAGGGGGATCAGCAAATGCACCCCTCGTCGACTCGACGTGACGAAGGTCAGCGCCGCCGGCCCCGATACGTACGCGACCGCGAACACGAAGGCGAGGAGTATCACGAACGCCAGGGAGACGATCCACCCCAGCACATACGCCCCGCCCGGTTGAGTCAGCCGAAACCACACCTCCGAGAAGAGCACTGGATACAGCCAATCGAAGAGCACCAGCACCGCCGGCACAACGACCGCGAGCCCGATCAGCGACGGAGCGAACGCGCGCAATCCCAGCTTCACACCGGGGGAACTCGACTCTCTCGACGAAGGGGGCTCTACCTTCGAAGGAGCCGGAGCAGGGGGCCTTCGCACCTCCTCGATCGCCTCACGCAGCCCTCGTGGCGTCTTCAGCCGACGGTCCACGTCGACCTCCAGAAGCCGCGACAAGATCTCCGCCATCCCGTCGGAGAGCTTCACCCGATCTCGCCACGCCCCGGGGCGGTGATGCTCGATCAAGTGATGGGCCTCTCTCCCCGCCAGCATCGCCAACGCCGTGGCGCCCAGCCCGTAGTAGTCGCTGCCCACCGAGGCTCTGCCCACGAGCTGCTCCGGCGCCATGTAGCCCAGCGTCCCCGCCACCGTGGACCCTCCCATGGTGGCCTCCGCGGCCGCCCGGATGGACCCGAAGTCGATCAACACATACCTGCCGTCCCGCCGACGCATCACATTCGACGGCTTGATGTCCCGGTGAATCACCGGCGGTCGCCGGGACTGCAGATGGTCCAGGACGTCCGCCATTTGCTCCAAGAACCGAAGCACCTCCTCTTCGTCGATCCTGGACGACAGCTCCAGGACCCCTCCGTCGATGAACTCTTGCACCAGGTACGCGCTGACGAACCGATCCTCTTCGACGACGAACTGCTCGTAGAAGTCCGGGATCGACCCATGGTCCAGGGACGCCAGCGCATCGGCCTCCCTCTGAAAGAGCTCGAGCTGCTTCAGATCCGTCAGCCGGCGAAAGCTCAACTCCTTGATCGCCACCACGGATCCATCGTCCCGATCCACCCCCTTCCACGTGTACCCCGACGCCCCGTGGCCCAGCATCTCCGACAACCACCATCGATCCCGAAGCAGGAGCGAGCTCTCACAATGGGCGCACGAGCACTGACCGCCGACCTCAACGACCGGGGACTCCGCATGGCAAGTCGGGCAGAACGCTGACTTCATGCCTACCGAGTTCCCCCTCGTCGTAGAGCGTCGAGCGATGCCATAGTCAATCCCTGGTCGTGACATCACCGGCACGGGGTATTCGTACAAGATTCCCCGTCGGCTCACCATCGAAGCTCTCGAACGTGCCGGAGATATATAAGTATTCGCCCAGAGGCTGCACAAAATCGACCACCGGGGCCCGCCCCCCTCTCACCACAGTCGGCTCCAGGGCGAACCGCTCCAAGAGCTCACCGGTCTGCGTCGACAGGACGTACAACTCCCCTT
>SKON01000347.1 GCA_007120035.1 Myxococcales bacterium | reverse complement strand
TCGCTGAGGGCGAAGAAGATCCGGTCGTGGCGGTTGCGGGCGTCCTTGGGGAGGTTGATGGTGACGGTCCACTCTTTGGTTTCGCCGGGCTCGACGCGGCCGAAGACGAACTCCCGGTGGCGCAACAGGGGGTTGTCGCTGCGGGTGATGGCTTTGGCGCGGAAGAGGGGCTGGGAGGAGCGGTTGGTCAGGGAGGCGGTGATCTCCAGGGGGTCGCCGGCCTGAGCCGGGGAGGCCGAGGTGGAGACGGAGAAGTCGATGTCGGGGTTGCGGGGCGACTCGCCAGAGGACCAGTCGACGCCGAGGTCGGAGAGCTCGGTCTGGATGCGGGAGAGCTCCCGGTTGAAGACGACCTCGAGCTCGCCCTGAGAGGCGTCGAGGAACTTCTGGCGGCCGGCGCTCTCGCCGAGGCGGGCCAGCAGACGGGTGGCCAGGCGGATCTCGAAGTCCTCGACGAATTCGTCGGGGCTGACGAACTCGTCGTCTTCGTCGGATTCGTCGAGGTACCGGATGTGCCGGAAGGAGGTGCCCTCCGAGGTGGAGGGGTGGCTTAAGGTACGATCCATGTCCCGCTCGCGCTGCATGGACTGGGAGAGGAAGAGGTTGACCGCTTCCGGGGTGATCTCCACGGGGATGGTGTGGAGGTCGGGGATGATCCCCGTGTTCTGGATGGAGACGCCGCCGGGGGTCAGGTACTGGGCGACGGTGAGCTTCAGGGCGGAGTCGTCGGGGAACTCGTAGAGGATCTGGACGGTGCCTTTGCCGAAGGAGGTGTCGCCGAGGACGATGGCCCGGTCGTTCTTCTGAAGAGCGCCGGCGACGATCTCGGAGGCCGAGGCGCTGCCGCCGTTGACGAGGACGACGATGGGGTAGTCGGGCTCGGTGCCGCTGGAGCTGGCCTCCCGGGTCTCCCGGAGGGTGTTGCCGACGCCGACGGTGCTGACGATGGTGCCGCGGTTCAAGAAGAGGTCGCTGATGCGGATGGACTGGTCGAGGAGGCCGCCGGGGTTGTCGCGGACGTCGAGGACGAGGCCCTGGAGGCCGCCCATCTCCTGTCGGAGCTGCTCGAGGTGGGTGCGGACGTCGCTCAAGGTGTTGGCCTGGAAGTCGGAGATCCGCAGGTAGCCGATCTTATCGTTGAGGGCCTGGCTGGTGACACTCTCGATGCGGATGATCTCCCGGGTGATAGTGAACTGACGGGGCTCGGACCAGTTGGCCCGCTGGATCCAGAGATCCACATCGGTGCCGGGTTCGCCGCGGAGGCGGCTGACGGCCTCGTTGAGGTTCATGTTGACCGTGGACTCCTCGCCGATGCGGACGATGGTGTCCTGGGCCCGGATGCCCGTGCGGGCGGCGGGGGTGCCGTCCACGGGGCTGATCACGGTGAGGGCGCCGTCGCGGATGGAGATCACCACCCCGAGGCCGCCGAACTGCCCGCCCGTGCGGGTCTGCATCTCCTCGTAGTGGGTGGGAGGCAGGAGGGCGCTGTGGGGGTCGAGGGTGGTGAGCATGCCGTTGATGGCGGCGTACTCGATATCCTGGGCCTTGCGATCCGGGTCGGGGGGGAGGTGGGCCTCGATGAACTCGAAGAAGGTCTTGATGCGAAGGCTCATCTCCCAGAGGCTCTCCATGTGGTGAACCTGGAAGGTCTCCTCCCGGGAGGCGACCTGGACCTTGACCTCTCGGGTGGAGGTGGGGTCGCTGTCCCGGTCGTAGGAGATCACCAGCTCGGGGATCTGGGCCTGCACGGCGTCGAGGGCGGCGTAGAACATCTCGGTGGGGTTGATCCGCTCGGGCTCGACGTAGTTGTCGGTGAGCTGGAGGATCACCCGGTTGAGGATGTAGATCGAGGAGAGACGGTACTCATCGCTGCCGGGTTCGCTGGCCTCCACGGTGGCGTGGCGGAGGTCGAACTGGACGCCCCGCTCCCCGAGCTGGACGCTGAGGGCGAAGGCGATGGTCAAGGCGATGGCGGCCACCAGGTAGCGGCCCTGTCGTTTCAAAAATCTCATGCGTCTCTCGATGCTCATATGGTTCTACAGCCGAGTGGCGAGGAGCCCTTTATGGAATTGTAACACCGGGGTCAGGAATTCCCAATTCACGCTCCTCCTGAGAGGAGGAACGCGAGGCGGGGGCGGCGCCATTCCCCGGGGTCATAGAAAGCGGACCCCGAAGAAGAGGGCGGCCAACCCGAGGCCGCCGACGATCAGGCCGATGAGGATGTCCCGGGCGACGGAGTACTGGACTGCGTCGTCCGTGGGCTGAGGGGCGGCGACAGCGGCCTGTGTGGACTGGGAGGCCGGTTGATGAGAGGGCTCGGCGGGGGCGTGAGGCCGACGGGATTCGAACTGGTCGGTGGAGTCTTGGAGGAGGAGGTCCCGATCCTCGGGTCGCTGGTCGACGGTGGGGTCGTTGTCCCGAAAGCCGCTCGGTGAGCTGTGAGGCCGCTGGTCGACGGTGGGGTCGTTGTCCCGAAAGTCGGAGAGGAGATCGCTGCCCAGGGAGGCTTCGATCTCGGCCATGGAGGGGCGGCCGTCGGAGCGGGGCCGGGTGCGGGCCTCGGTGTCGGCGGTGCCGACCTCGGGAGGAGCGGTCAGGAGGGGGACGTCGTCGGTGTATCGGCCCACGCCCTCGAGGTCGAGGGCTCGGAGGTCGTTGATCATCTCCAGGGCCGATGCGTATCGGCGGCTCAAGTCCTTGGCGATGGCCCGGTTCAGGACCTCGCCGAAGGGACCGCCGGAGAGCTCCCGGGGGAGTTTGATGTCCTTCTCATTGCCCTGAAAGAGGATGGTGTCGTAGATGCTCTCGATCTGGACGACCTTCTTGCCGGTGAGCATCTCGGCGACGATCAGGCCCATGGCGTAGACGTCGGCGGCAGGGCCGACGTCTTTTTTGTGGACCAGCTCGGGGGACATGTAGGCCGGGGTGCCGACGAGGGTGCCGGCGTTGGTGATCTCTTCGGTGGATTCTCCCTCGAGGGCCTTGGCGAAGCCGAAGTCTAAGACCTTGACGTGGCCCTTGGCGCCGTCGTTGACCAGGTAGATGTTGGCCGGCTTGAGGTCCCGGTGGACGATCCCCATGCTGTGGGCGGAGTGGAGCGCCGAGAGGGACTCGATGGCGATGCGTCGGGTCAAGGAGTGGGAGAGGCCGCCGTGATACTGGAGGAGAGACTTCAGGTCCGTGCCCTGGAGATACTCCATGGCCATGTAGGGCAGACCTTTTTCGGTCTGACCGTAGTAGTAGACGTCGACGACGTGAGGGTGTTTGAGGCTGTAGATCAGGCGAGCCTCGCGCTCAAAGCGTTGTCGAAGCTCGTCCTCGTCGTGAGGGCCGGGCTTGAGGACTTTGAGGGCCAGAACCCGTTTTTCCAGGAGATCGGCGGCCTTGTAGACGGCGCCGAAGTTCCCGTGATCGAGCTCTTCCTCGATTCGAAACACGTCGTCGACGACGTCGCCGACGGTGGGCATCATGGACATGGAGCGAAAACTCCCCGGGTGACTGCTCGTTTCAACACGGGGATGATGATGGACCGGTGTGGGTTTGGATGCAACCCTGAAACGGAGGTCGGAGGTCGGAGGTCGGAGGTCAGAGGTCGGAGGGGAGGAGGGCCCGTGCGTTGGGGTTGGCGTGGGGTCCGGGTAGGGGGTGGCCCCCGCGCCG
>SKON01000139.1 GCA_007120035.1 Myxococcales bacterium | reverse complement strand
TCCAACTATCTTCGAATCCAAGAATCCTCCCCAGCGCTTCCTCGATCTCCGCAAGCGTACGGGCGTTCACAAAGGCCCCAACCGCCGACGCCAACTCTCCATCGTCGACACCCTCGACATCGACATCGAGCCGATCAAGGCGATCGAGCCGATCCCTGATCCACGGATCCTCCCGCAACGCGGCGACGATCGTCTCGGCCTCGACCATCAGATCCAGGGGCGCAGCCTCACCAGTGCGAAGATCAAACGCTTCCAGCCGTTGACTCCCGTACCCTCTCCCCATGGCATCGGACCACCACCGCTCGTAGTCAACAGACCACACAGGTCCCACCCAGGAGGTCATCTCCCGAGCCTCGTAGTGAAACCTCTGGCACAAGTCATCGCCATGATCGTAGACGAATCCATCTGCGGTTCTCACCCCCAGGGGATCCACCAACACCCGATACTCGCCCTGGCGCAGCTCTCGGGGCTCCTGAACGCGCCGCAAGCTCGCGACAAAGCCTTCGCAGTCCACATCATAGGACACCGGCTCACCCGTGATCCCCGACGAATCAATGCCCACTCGCACCCAGGTATGATCCAGCGTCCAGCTCTCCTGGTCGCGAACCCGCACCACGAGCCCCCGAACCTGCCCCTCATCCCGGGCCAACCGCAGCGCTTCCCGCAGCAAGACGTTCGACGCCCGCTCCAGGGAGCGCTGCACATCGGTCCTCGCCGCCTCGACAGCCGCCTCGTTCCGAGAGTAGCACCGCGGCCATGTAACCCCTCGAAACCCATCGTAGACCTCACCATAGTCGCAGCGACCTTCCTCCTCACACACGCGGGACTGCCGGCAATGCTCCTCACTGGCCGGGCTGCACATCGCCAGCTCGTCGTTGTAACTACAAGCTCCGCTCTCCATGCACTCCACACTGCACAGGCAGGGGTCCTCAGCTTCGCACTCCGGTACACTCTCCATCACGGCCGAGACGGTCCACACCGAGAGCTCATCACCGCACTGCTCTCCCGTCCTCCCCTCTCGACCCTCCTGCTCCGGGGCCGCCGCGGCATTCTCCACCTCGCCACTGGAAACCACGTCTCTACTGGACTCCACGTAGCTACTGGACGCCAGGCATGCGCTCCCCAGCACCAAGACGAGAACCGACACTACTTTCATCCGCAACAAGGACCAGCTCATCAGAAGTTCTCTCACGAAGGTCAAAACTAGATCACCTGAACACCCACGAACCTACTCGCGCGTGATGGCCTCCCCATGGCGACGATGTGGAGAAATTGTGCCGATCACGTCGCCCACCTCAGCGGCGGCCCTTTTTCGTGGCACTCTGCACCTCCTTCCGCTACGATTTCTCCCGCAACCAACGGACCAAGCTCTCCCCCACAACCACGTCGAGATAACCATGTTCCACTGGAACCGAACTCGCTGGGTCATCCTCCCCCTTCTCGCGCTTCTCCTCGCCACGTCCAAACCCCTGGCCACGAAAGAACTCACAGGCTCCGCCGAGGAGATCCCCGACGGCCTCTCCATCACCGAGGAGCCCACCGCTGTGTTTGGCGAGAACGTCAACAACCAGGGCTGCTTCGCCGACCAACGGCTCGATCTCCGTGTACACGCCCACGTGCGAAACGACGGAGACCAAGACGTCACCATCCGCGAAGGCGACGCCCAGATCCTCATCGACGGTCGAGAGCAACCCCTGGAGCCCCACACCTACAGCATCGGCGGCGAGCGCTCCGTCATTCCTTTTGAGGACTACGTCATCGCGCCCGGTGACGAGACCGAGGTCACCGTCTATTCGTACAGCTTCATGCCCGCTGACGACTTCGACACTGTCGACCGAATCGAGGTGTCCTTGCCCGTAGGCGACCAACACCTGCGCCTGGTCTTCTCCGAAGTCCGCTCCGTCGAAACCGAGATGCGCTGAGGCCCTTCTCCTCACGCACGACAACGTCGTCAGACCGCAGGGATCCGACCATGACCCCCATCATCCGATATCTTGGGATGACCCTCTGCCTGCTCTGTCTGGCGGGGTGTACCTTCACAAAGCTCGAGACCGCTCGCCAGCTCGATGCCTCAGAGACCGTGTACTCCGGCTCGCTGGACTTCGTCGGATTCGGTCCCATCCCCCGCGCTCAGGTCAACGCAATGCGCGGCCTCGGCGATCGGGGCGATATCAGCGCCCACATCGGCACCACTCTGGTATCCGCCAACGCCGGCCTCGGTGGCCGCCTCTATCTGGGAGATCGCTTCAACCTCAGCCTCCAGACCGATGCGATGACCATCCTCATCGAGCACCCCTGGGGCCCCAACCGCTTTGAGCGTTTCCTCGTCACCGGCACTCCTCGCCTGACCACCGCCGTCCAGGACGGCGAGTTCTTTTATGGCGGCCTTCAATCCCACGTCTTTACAGGCGTCCAGCCCGGCCAGGCCGAGTTCCTCGGCCTCACCGGCGGGGTCCTCGCCGGCATCGACATCGCCCGGTCATTCGGAGGATTTCAAGCAGAGCTCATCCTCTATCCCATCAGCTACTTCGAAGGCCGGGTCGCCTTCCCCACAAACTTCCAGGACGGCGACGGAGTGGTGGTTATGCAGCTCAGCCTCGGCATCTACTTTCGCTGATCTCCTGCCCCACCCTACACCCCAAGAAGCCCACCTTCCGCACCCGCGACACCCCCACAAAACCTACCCCACAGCCATCTCCACCCCGGGGGTTCGGCACCCACCGCCCTCACCCAACGATCGAAATGAGTACACCACCAACCAGGACAATGGTCCCACCGAGTTCTCCGGCGATCAGCGCCCACATCCCCCGGCCTATTCCACCGTGACCACCACCTCCTCGTCCACGCCGAGCTGAAACTCCACCACCTCGCAGGTTGGATCCACCACCTCCGATCCGATCTCCACCTCTTCGAAGTCGACGCCGTAGCAGATCTCCACCGCCAGCACCTCGTCGGTCATCTGCACAGGCTCCAGACAACCGGAGTCCGCGGCATTGCGCACATATCTCATCCCATCCCAGCTATGGCTGACCTCATCGCCGGCCTCGAGTTCATCGGCCACCGGCGTGGGCCACGCGTCGCAGAGCACGCATTCGTCCATCGGACAGAGGCAGTCCAGACAACTCGTACTGATCTGAAGCGATCCCTCTCCGTCATGGACACTCAGCCACGCGACCGGACCGGGCCAGATCGTCTGGTAATACAGCGGCTGCGACGTCTCGTTTCGCAGGACGAACTCCACTGGCGGCGGCACCGTCGGATCACCTCCCCCGTCCGTGGCATCGGCGCCACCATCGATATCGGCACCGGCGTCATTCTCCCCATTGGGAAAGCTGTTGTCCTCCCCCCGGGGATCGGACTTGCACCCGCCCATCACGAGGCAGACCATGAAAAGAATGGCAAGCAGCGGACGAGCATGGACAGTGAGTCGTGGGGATTTCATTTCGATTTCTCCAAGTCAGGTGAGGAGGCCCGCAACATCAAGCCGATCACAAAGAGCGCGACCCCGAGAACCCCGAAGCCGCGCTCACAGAAGGCATCAGGAAGGATCCACCATCCGACCCAGGAAGAGCACCGTCTCCGTCGGGTGATCGTAGATCGCGTAGTAGAAGGGGCGATCAAACCGCACATCGATCGGATCCAACGGCGCCGACGTCGGCGT
>SKON01000250.1 GCA_007120035.1 Myxococcales bacterium | reverse complement strand
CCGGGCTGGGGGCCCTCGAAGAGGACGGGCTCGAGGTTGGCGCGTCCGGCGTAGAGGGCGGCGGTGAGGCCGGCCGGGCCGCTTCCCATGATGGTGACGTTGTAGAGGTCTTTCTTGAGTTCAGGCATGTAAGGCTCCGAAGGAGGTCGAAGAAATGTTCGTCGGCGCTGAGATGCAGCCGGGGCGTGAGAGGTTTCAAGGTGTTCCGGGGGCCGTGGCCTCCTGAGGGGTGCCAAATCGCCACGTCGAGAGGAGGCTGTCAACCTCGGAGAGGAGGAGCTCCTCGTGCTGGGCTTCGCTGAAGGCGATGATCTGGAACCCGAAGTCGTCGTAGACGGCGTAGGCCGTGACGTATCGAACGGACTGATCGCCCAGGGTGCCGAGGGCGTAGACGGAGCGACCCGAGACCCCGTCGAGCTCGATGGATCCCCGTCTCTCCACGGTGAGATCGTCCACGGCCTGCTCCAGGACCTGGAGGGCCTCTCGTTTCAGGGCGTCCACGTCGGGGCGGGGGAAGGTGGGCAGGGCTTGAGGGATGACCATGAAGAAGAGGCGGTCCTCGAAGCTGGCGGAGAAGTCGGCGTCGGGGTTGATGGCGCCGTCGGGCTCCCGGGTCCAGGTGGTGGGGACCTCGAGGCTGTAGGGCGCGGAGGTGCTGACATAGGGACGCGGGGGGCCGTCGCCGGGGTCGGGGGTGCGGCAGGAGTCGCAGCCGGTGAACATCACCAGCAGGGCGGTCGCGAGAGCGATGGAGAGGGCGCGGATCATGGGCGATACTATCTTCTCGTTGACGGGAGAATTCAAGGAGCGATAGCTTTGGCGGAATTCGTGAATTTCCATTTCAAGGGGCTGGCGGAAGGGCCGACGGTGCCTGGGGAGTTCGGTATGGAAGGGAGGAGAGTATGAAACGAGCAATTCGTCCCCTGTTGGGAAGTGTGTTCATCGCGGCCCTCGCCGCTTGTGGTGGTTCGGAAGGGCCCATGGGACCCGCCGGGGAGGCTCCGGAAGTGACCGTGGAGGACGCCGGAGAAGCCTGTGGTGAGGCCGGTGGAGTGATCATCTATGTCGACGGCGAGGAGTCGGCGACGGTCTGCGGAGTGGTCGGTCCCGCCGGTGAGGATGGCGAGGATGGCGATACGGGCCCCCAGGGGCCACGAGGAGACCAGGGAACGACGGGAGACCGCGGGCCCCGTGGCGATCAAGGACCTTCGGGGGATCCCGGCGACTCGGTGTCCGTGGACGCCGAGCATTATGACGAATTGGTCGGCTGTGAGGCCGGTGGGGTGCTGATCACCATCGCTGTGGGTGATGAGACGCCGGAAGAGGTCGTAGTCTGCGACGGCGTGGACGGTGAAGAGGGAGAGCAGGGAGAGCCTGGCTCGACCCCGACGATCGAGGTGCTCCCCGTAGCGGCTGACCCCTTGGGGGCCTGCCCTGAGGGCGGAGCGGAGATCCGTGTTACCTCGTGGGATGAGGACGGAGAGGAGGTCGTGGAGTCCGTGATCGTCTGCGGTGCCAGCGAGCCTCAGGAGTTTTCCTCCGGTCAGTTGTGCACTGACGGCATCGATATCTCGGACGCGGAGTTTCCCTATTCCGTGGAGGGTTCGTTTAACGTTGACCCCCTCGACGGGTTCAGTTGCGATAGCAGCCCCAACAACGCGGTGTGGTACGAGTTCACGCCGTCGGAAAGCGGGGACTACATGCTCTCGTTGTTCAACAACTCGGCGACTGAGCCATGGTCTCGGGTCGTAGTGCTCGAGGGGACAGCCTGCGATCCCTACGGAGAAGAGGTCACGTGCAACACGGCGATGTCTGAGGGGATCTCCACGACGGTGGCGTTGACCGGTGGGGAGTCCTACCTCATCGCATTCTTCACCGATGGGCCATCCTTTACGATGGTCGATCCGGAGATCGACATCGTGTTGGTCGGCGGGTCCTGTGAAGTAGCGGTGGATGTAACCGGGGCGACGTTCCCGGTGGAGTTGTCGGGCACCTTCGAAGGGGAGCCCGTGGAGGCGTTGAGCTGTGATGGGGCGGCGACAAATATCGCGTGGTTCGAGTTCACCGCCTCGGTGAGCGGAGAGCATACGATTACTGCGGAGAACGGTGCAGTCGATTCTTGGCCGCGATTCGCGATCTATGAGGGAGGCTCCTGTGATCCCCTGGGCGACGAAATCGTCTGCGAGACGGCTTCTTGGACTCCGTCGATCAGTTTCGGTGCAGAGCTGCAGGCCGGGGAGACCTACCTGATGGCCTTCGCGACGGATGGAGAGGACTACGAAATGATCGATCCTGTGCTGACCATCGAGGAGCCCGTTCTGGCAGGAGGACTCTGCGAGGATGCGATCGACGTTACCGGTGAAGAGTTCCCCGTGATGGCGGAAGGAACCTTTTCGGAGAACCCATCGCCGGCTCCGAGCTGTTCGACGTGGTTCAACACCGCGTGGTTCTGGTTTACGGCGCCGGAAGACGGAGACTATGAGATCGATCTGTTCAACAACTCGACGACAGGTCCCTACTCGCGCGTTGCGGTGTTCGACGGTCTGAGTTGCGATCCCTACGATGGGGAGCTGACCTGTGCAACGGCCACGAGCGCTTCGATCTCGACAACGGTGTCGATGGTCGAGGGCGGGGAGTATTTGATCGCCTTTGGGACCGATGGAAACCAATGGACGATGGTGAATCCCGAGATCTCGGTGACGCTTGTAGAGGCTGTCGAGCCCACGGACCTGGGAAGCTACGGAGCGGGTGACACGATCGACCCCATCGTAGCGCCCATGTTGATGCTCGATGGGGAAGACTGGTACGAGATCACCTTTACGGAAGACGTGGTCCTCTCCGGGGAGGTCACCTGGGTTGGATCAGGTGATCTGGACGTGACGATCTTCAACGAGATAGGAGCGACGATGGGTAACTTCACCAGCCCTGACAGCGAGATTGAGGTGATCCTTCCGACGAGTCTGTCGGAGGGGACCTACGAGATTCGGGTCAGCGCGTTCACGGGGATCACCAGCGATTACACGCTGTCGCTCTCTGTGTCGGCCGACTGATCGGTCCGGCAGAACAGCGAAGGCCTCGCCGGTGACGGGCGAGGCCTTCGTTGTGTTCGTCTGTTACCAACGAGCAGGTGCGAAGTTCGGGCTCAGATGTCGTAGTAGAGCGCGAACTCCAGGGGGGTGGGGCGGAGTCGAGTGGGCTCGATGTCGTTCTCCATCTTGAAGTCGATCCAGGTCTCGATCACGTCTTCGGTGAAGACGTCGCCTTTGAGGAGGAACTCGTGGTCTTCGGCCAGGCAGAAGAGGGCCTCTTCGAGGCTCTCGGGAGCGCTGGGGACCTTTTCGAGCTCCTCAGGAGGGAGGTTGTAGATGTCCTTGTCCAGGGGATCGCCGGGGTGAAGCTGGCGGTCGATGCCGTCGAGACCGGCCATGAGCATGGCGGCGAAGGCGAGGTATCCGTTGGCCGAGGGGTCGGGGGTCCGGAACTCCATGCGCCGCGACTTGGGGCTGGAGGCGTAGGTGGGGATCCGGATGGCCGCCGATCGGTTTCGGCTGGAGTAGGCCAGCTTCACAGGGGCCTCGTAGCCGGGGACCAACCGCTTGAAGGAGTTGGTGGTGGGGTTGGTGAAGGCGATGATGGACCGAGCGTGGTGGAGGATTCCGCCGATGAAGTGGAGGGCCATCTCGCTCAT
>SKON01000024.1 GCA_007120035.1 Myxococcales bacterium | reverse complement strand
TCCTCGCTCCTGCCCACCTTCGCCCCGAGAGATCTTCGATTCGAGGAGCCTCGCCATGTGGAGGTCCACGACCGCGAGCTCGTTCAGATCTGGGACCACTTCCTCCTCTTTCTCTTCATCCTCGGGCTCCTGGCTACGGAGTGGACCCTGAGACGGCGCTGGGGCCGCCTCTGATCCCCGCCACCGATTTCGTTGAGCCCCCAGGGACCTTGGTGTAGAGTGGGTCTCGAGTCCCGGGCCCCTCGACGTGTCCATCGGCACCTTCGCGAAGACGGCCTACTCCCGAGTTTGTGAGTGAATCCCGCATGGGAGACCAGACACCCGACGCCGTTGAGCTCAAGTGTCCCGGCTGTGGCACCTACTTCCGCCTCACCCCGAAGAAGGGCCGCCTGCCGTCGGGGAGCGTCCCCTGCCCCAAGTGTTTCGAAGAGATCCCTGTCGGCAAGGAGAAGACTCGGACCCAGGGGTGGTTGGCGGACCAGAACCAACCGGTCACCAGTAAGGTCCCATCGCTTCCAAAGACCGAGGAAGAGCCAAACCCCATGGGAGACGTCACCGTTCCCCCCTGGGCCGCTCAGTCCAAACAGGCCAAGGCCGTGGCGGAGCTGGAGCGGATGGCCGCTGAGCAAGGCATCACCCCCGGTGGTACCATGGCCGGGTTGCCGGGACCCCTAGATGAGCCCTCCTCTCCCGACAGGAACGACTCCAGCCCCGGCGACCTCGGGTTGTCCAGCTCCGTCGGCGACGAGAGCACCGCCCCGGCCGACCCCCCCCCGGGGTTGGACCTGGAGTCCTCCGGTGCGGAACTCTTACGGGAGGCTGAATGGGGTCGCAGCCCCACCCGTGCGGAATCCGTGAAGCTCCCGCCCCCCAGGCCCGGCGCCGAGCGCCCAGAACCCCCACCGACCAGGGAAGCCCGGACCTCTCGAATCCTGGCGCGACTTCAGAACCCCTCGGACGGCGCGGACGGCGCGGACGAAGCGGACCCGGAGCCTCCGCGTCATCAACCGGAGAAGACTTCCCCCCAGATCACAATCCCCTCCTTGAAGTCTCTCCGTTCTCACGCGGCGGAGAAGACCGACGCCAGGACCAGTGGCCCTGAGTCCAAACCCTCGCTCTCCTCCCTCTTCCAGCGGGTCCGGGAGCGACAGGGAACCGGGCCTAGCCTGCGAGGGAAGCTCAAACAAGTGGGGCCACCGACCACCCGAGAGAGCAAGATCCCCGACCTCCCGGGCGAAGAGCTCTTGGATGACGAGCCCCTGGAGGGTGTCGAGATCAGCGAGGGAGAGATCGCCCGAATCGTTGAACAGACCGCCGACGCCGGAGACGTCACGGACGTCCTCGACGACACCGACGCCCCAGAGGACATTGAACACTCCGGGCTCTTCTCTGATCTGTCCCCCCCCTCCTCCCCCGAAGAAGCCGCTGGCGACCCATCGACGGCCTCACAGTCCGGGACGACCTCCAACTCGATGCTCGCCCGTCTCCAGCGTCGCAGTCGTGACGGTATCTCGCCTCTGGACGTCGGCTCCGCTTCGGAACAGCGGGGGAGCGGCTACATCCGCCTTCCCACGCGGGAGATTCAGGAAGTCCTGGGCGCCGGTGAGTTTCGTATCCGAATCCAAGACGTGATCTATGAACCCGTCGATCGGGAGGGGCTGACCCAGCTGATCAAGAGCGGGGTCCTCCTGGGGGCCGAGGAGATCGCCGAAGCCGACGGAGATTGGATGCTCGTCTCAGAGCACCCCGTCTTCGGTGAGCTTCGCCGGAAGATGGCAGAAGAAGCCCACGCCGTCCTCAGCCGCCTCGGCGCGACGCAGAAGATGCACGGGCTCACTCGGCCCGACCCGTCGGTCCCCGACGAGCCCCTCGAAGAGCCGGACCCCTTCGAAGAGCCGGACCCCTTCGAAGAGCCGGACCCCTTCGATGAACCACCGATACTCGAGGAGCCCAAACTCAGCTTCGAGAGCGAAGTGGGTGCCAGCGAGGCCTTCGACTCGATCCTGGGCGATCCGGAACCCCCGACGACGCCGGAGCTCCCCTCGGCGCCTGAACGGCCTTCTCCGCCCGAGCATCTTCCAGATCCGGAGCCTGTCTACGAGCCCGAACCGGAGCCTGTCTACGAGCCCGAACCGGAGCCCGTCCCAGAGCCCACTGCTCCCCGAAAGCGCTCCAAGCTCCCCCTGCTCCTGATCCCCATCGCCGGATTGGCCGCGGCGGCCGCTGGTCTCTTCCTCACCGAGCCAGGACGGGCGTTCCTGGATAACACCGCCGGCATCTCCCTCAGCGACACCACCGCAGACGAGTCCTCCCCCACGACCGATCCTGATGTCGAAGAAGCTGTCGCGGAGGCCCTCGAAGCGGTATCCGACGCCATCCCGACAGCCTTCTCCGACCCCACAGCCGCCGACGCCTGGGCTCAGGACCAGCTCGAGACCGACGACCTCTCCGAGGCCGCCGAGCTTCTCCGCGCCCAATGGGAAGCCGGCCGTCGAGACTCCGAATTCCTGACTATGCTCGCCGAGGCCCACCTGGAGGTCGAAGACTTCCAGCTCGCCAGGCGGGCCGCCCTGGCCGGTATCGACCTCCACCCCGACGACGAAGAGGCATTCCTCGCCATTCACCAGCGGGGAGTGACCGAAGATCACTCCCTGACCGACTGGGAACCACTGGTGCTCTCCGAGGCCAACGCCTGGACCTCCATCGACACCTACGACGTCGGAGACCACCGGGGGCTCCTGCTGGAAAACGCCGATGGCGAACGGTTCGTCTTCAAACCCGAGCGCACCGGAAGGTCTGATGGCTGGCGAGCGGAGATCGCCGCCTGGAGAGTCTGCGAGCTCATCGCCTGCCACTTTGAGATCCCTCGAACCCGCCCGGCGGTGATCCCCGCGCCACTCTTCGAGAGTCTTCGTGATGCTCAGGACGCCGCAGGGCTCCTCGGAGACGCCCGCACCGCCGAGCTGGACGAGCTCGAGGGCGCCCTCGGAGTCCGGGGCAGCCTGGAAGACTGGCCGGCCGGCGACGCCGCCCCCTTCCCCATCGAATACCGCACCCTTTGGGGGAATTGGCTCACCGCTTCGTCCAACCAGGCCTTCATGGAGGCTCCCCTCTCCGAGGGGCTCGCCACCCTGGCCGACCTCAGCGATGGCGCCTTCCATGATCCCTTATTGGACACCCTCGGCGACACCTCGCTGCCGGAAGTCGCTCGCCAGGTCTCCAGCCTCCTTGTCTTCGACTTCCTCACCAATAACTGGGAGCGGTTCTCCACCCGGATCGAGGACTACGGGCAGAACAACCCGGTTATCGGCGGTGTCCTGGTCTCCCGCCACAACGGTGACGCCTTTCAACCCCGGACCTCTCGGCGGGTGCAGGGCCGATTCGAGTGGACCACGAGGTTTAGTCGAAGTACGGTGGCCACCATTCGCGCCCTCGACCGGGACGTGATGAACCAGGTCCTCTTCCCCAACGCGACCCGCGGTGAAGAAATCCGCCTCGATCGGATGTGGAGCCAGCGCGACGAGATGCTCACACGCGTCGATGCACTGATCGCTCGCCATGGGGAGGACGACGTGCTCCTTTTCCCCTGAGAGCCCTGCATGCCCAAGATTTATTACAGCTGTGATGAGATCCCCCGGAACTGGCACCGATACTTCGGTCTCTGTAACGCCGTGGAGCTTGACCTCGAGAACTTGGAGCATCCCCCGAAGAAGGAGACGCTGAGCCGGTGGCGAGTGGAATCCCCGAAGGGGTTCGCTTTCCACCTCCACGCCGATCCGGCGGTGATCCGCGGCCTCGCCGACGCCGCCCGCCGTCAGGAGACCCCCGACAAGCTCCCGGAGTCCCTCTATGAGGGCTGGCAGACCACCCTCGCCAACGCCCAGGCCCTCGCTGCCAAGACCATTGTCCTCTCCACCCCGGACTCGTTCACCCCGAATCAGCGGTCCCGGGCGGCCCTGGAGCTCTTCTGTTCCCAATGCGTCCAAGAGGCTCCCCTCCCCGTGATCTGGGAGAGCCGAGGATCCTGGGACACGGAGCACACCCGAGAGTGGGCAGCCGAACGTGGCCTGACCTATCTCTACGACCCGTTCCTGGCTCTCCGCGACGAGATCGGATTTCTCCACGGTGACGGTGCCTTCTTGCTCACCGAACGGGGAGGCGTCCGCCGAGAGTTCGACCGTTATGAGCTGCGGCGGCTCGTCGACAAACTCTCTTCTTATGATCGGGCGTTCTTCTTTCTTCGCGGTCGATTCAAGTGGTCTCATGCCGAGAGCTTTCGAGAACTCGACCTGTGAATCACAGGTAAGAAACTTTCCCTTTTGACAAGTGCACTTTTTTTTGACATTACCATTCTCGTCACTTTCCCCCTGCTGACGAGCCCCCCATGGCATTGAATTTTTCCGACGAAATAAGCAGTCTCGAGAAATCACTTCGGGTGATTCAAGACGAACTCGCGGCCCTCGAAGAGAAGCGGGACTCCCACACGGTGCAGACCACCCGTGCCCGGGCCGCCCTTGATGACCTTCGAGCTGTGCTCCGCGGCGAGGTTCCGCCGTCTCAGAAGAAAGGCCGGAAGTCGGTCCGCGGGATTCAATCCCTGCCGACCAACGAGGAGAGTGGACGACCGGCCCGGGGAGCCCGACGGCAACAGATCATCGACATTTGCACCCAACTCGGCCAGAAGGATGCGATCTTCCGCACCGCCGATGTCCTCAACGTCCTCCGAGAGGTCGAGGATGAAATCTCCACCGGGGTCCGCAGCTACGTGTACGCTGTGATGAACACCCTGGAAGCGGAGAGCTTCATCGTCAAAAAGGGGCGTGGCAAGTGGTCCCTGGCCTAAACCAACAAACTTTTCACCTCTGAGGTGTTTCATGTCGAATCAAGACGACGCTCTTCTCAAAGCTGTCGAAAGTGCGGAGAACAAACTTCGGACTCTGGAAAAGGAACAGTCCGATTTGGAAGCGAAGATCGAAGACCGTCGGCGCCACGCTCGACAGCTCGAGGAGACCATCGCCAGTCTTCGAGCTCTTGAGGCGAACCTCGCCGACGGGTGACCGAGGCCTTCATGCCAAGGCTTCGCAAGCGATTGCTCACCGAGGAGTGGGTCTTGATCGCTCCTGAGAGAACGGGCAGACCCCGCCGGCTCGGCCTCGTAGACGCACCGGCCGCCGAGGGGGACTGCCCGTTTTGTCTGTCCAACCCCGGCCATACGCCGGACCCGGTAGCGGAGTTCTCGTCTCCAGACTTCCCGGACAGCCCCTGGGCGATCCGGGCGCTGCCAAATAAGTTCCCGGCGCTCCTTCCACCCGGTGCGTCGCTGACTTCCCCGGATCGGTCTTCCCCCTTCGAACAACCGGCCCTGGGATACCACGAGGTCCTCGTGGAGAGCCCCGACCACCACGTCACGTGGACCGAGCTCTCCGAGGACCACCTCACCAGCGTCTTACGCGCCTGGCAGTGCCGGGTCTCCGACCTGCAGGTCCGCGATGAGGTGGCCTCGATTCAGCTCTTTAAGAATCAGGGCCCCCGAGCCGGGGCAAGCCTCCCTCACGTTCACAGTCAGATCGCAGCCCTCCCCCTGATCCCGGCTCGCCACCTCGACGAGGTCCGCCACTTCCGGGCCTATCGAGAGGAGACCGGCCGATGCGCCCTCTGCGACCTCATCGCCGACACCGAGTCGCCCCGACAGGTGCTGGCGGCAGACCACGCCGCGGCCTTAACGCCCTTCGCCTCCCGGGCCCCTTTCGAGACCTGGATCGTGCCGACTTCCCACGACGGTTCCCTGGCCGACGCCTCCCTTTCGACCCTCCGAGACACGGCGGCCCTGGCGCTGGAGATCCTTCGACGGTGGCACGCGCTCCTGGGGCCCGTGGACTACAACCTCCTCCTCCACACGGTCCCCTTTGCTTTCATCGACGAACCGTACTATCACTGGCACCTCGAAATGCTCCCCCGGACCGGTCAGATCGCTGGATTTGAGTTGGGGTCCGGCATGACCATCAACCCCGTCGCCTCCGAAACCGCGGCGGAATTACTGCGTGAATCGAATCACCAACGGAAGGCATCATGGATCTCTCCCAGCTGATCACCACCCAGCCCCCCTCCCCGCTCGACTCCCAGCGACGGCTGAACATCGTCTTCGCCACCGCCGAGCTCGCCCCCTACTCCAAGACCGGTGGCCTCGCTGACGTCGCCGCCAGCCTCCCGAAAGCCTGGGCGAAGCGGGGCCACAACGTGGTGGTCATCACCCCCCTCTACGGACACCTCGACCCGGCCCAAATGCGCCTGAGCCGTCGACTCGAGGCCCTTGAGGTCCCGCGAAAGAGTAAGAACCACTCCAAGCTCGAAGCCCCCTTGTGGGAGACACGCATGGACCACGGGGTCCGGGTGATCTTCGTCCAGGCCGACGAGTACTTCAAACGGGACGGCCTCTACGGCGACGGCAATACCCCCTTTGAGGACAACGACCAACGGTTCGCCTTCTTCAGCCGGGCCGTCGTCGAGTTTGCCCGGACCTACGCCCTCGACGTGGACGTCCTCCACTGCAACGACTGGCACACTGCCCTGGCGCCTCTCTACGCTCGCCATTACTACGAGGAGGAGTTCGCCCACACCGAGCTCGCCCTCACTATTCACAACCTCGCCTACCAGGGCACCTTCGACGCCGATCGCTTCGACGTCACGGGGCTTCCGAAGAAGTACGCCTCCGCTGCTGAAGTGCTCGACGGAGAGGGCCGGGTCAACTTCCTGAAGTCCGGCATCCAGTACGCCGACATCCTCACCACGGTTAGCAGGGGCTACTCCGAGGAGATCCAGACCCCCGAAGGCGGCAACGGACTCCATGAGGTGTTGGCAGCCCGGGCCGACAGCCTTCACGGGATCCTCAACGGCGCCGACTACTCCGTTTGGTCCCCCGACGCCGATCGGGTGATCCCCGTGAAGTACGACATCGAGCGCCTCAACGGAAAACGCCAGAACAAGGCCGCCCTTCAGCACCAGCTCAAGCTCCCCGTGCGACCCACCCTCCCCCTGGTGGGGCTGATCACCCGCCTGACCGAACAGAAGGGCATCGATATTCTGGTCCCGGCGGTCCGCTCTCTCTTGAGCGAACTCGAAGACGAACGGGCCGGCTTCCAGCTCGTGGTCCTCGGCGACGGCGAGCGGCGTTTCCACGAAGAGCTCAAGGAGCTCTCCGCCGACTTCCCCAAACGAGTGGTCTTCTTTGAGGGGTACAGCGACGAGATGGCCCATCGGGTCCAGGCGGGCTCGGACATCCTCGTCGTCCCCAGCCGCTTTGAGCCGTGCGGTCTGACCCAGATCTACGCCATGCGCTATGGCACGGTCCCCGTGGTCCACGCCACCGGGGGCCTCCGGGATACCATCACGGATCTCCGCACCGATCCCGAGACAGGCACGGGGTTCGTCTTCGACGATCACAACCCCGAAGCCCTGGCCGGCGCCCTGGAGCGGGCCGTCGCCACCTACCGGAACTACCGCAAGTGGCGGCCCCTGATGGTTCGAGCCATGGAGCAGGACTTCTCCTGGAAGCAATCGGCTCGCCAGTACGAGGACCTCTTCCTCGCCCAGCGCTCCGCCCGCGCCGCCGAGTAATCATCACCACACATCGACGGAGGCACCATGGCCCCCAAATCCAATCGCGAACGCCTCGCTGAGCTCAACCGCGCCGCCGAGCTCGGCGGCGGCCAGGCCCGTATCGACCGCCAACACGCCGCCGGGAAGCTCACCGCTCGGGAGCGGCTCGACCTCCTCCTCGACGACGGCACCTTCGTGGAGCTCGATAAGTTCGTCACCAACCGGTGTAACGACTTCGGGATGGACGACCACAAGATCCCCGGAGATGGCGTCGTCACGGGCTACGGCAAGGTCGACGGCCGCACGGTCTACGTCTTCGCCCAGGACTTCACCGTCTTCGGCGGCAGCCTCAGCGGCGCCTACGCCGAGAAGATCTGCAAGGTCATGGACCTCGCCACTCGGTGCGGCGCCCCCGTGATCGGCCTCAACGACTCCGGCGGCGCCCGGATCCAGGAAGGGGTCGTCAGCCTGGCCGGCTACGCCGACATCTTCTATCGAAACGTCCAGGCCAGCGGAGTGGTCCCCCAGATCTCGGCCATCATGGGCCCCTGCGCCGGCGGCGCCGTGTACAGCCCGGCGATCACGGACTTCATCTTCATGGTCCAGGACAGCTCCTACATGTTCATCACCGGCCCCGACGTGGTGAAGACCGTCACCAGCCAGGAGGTCACCAAGCAGGAGCTCGGCGGCGCAAAGGTCCACAGCGAGACCAGCGGCGTCGCCCACTTCGAATACCCTGGCGAGGAGGCGTGCATCGCCGGAATCCGCGAGCTCCTCTCGTTCGTGCCTTCCAACAACGCCGACGATCCTCCCTATATTGCCACCGACGATCCCCCGGATCGTCGAGAGGCGGCCCTGGACAGCCTGGTCCCCGAGAACCCCTCCCGGCCCTACGACATCACGGAGCTCATCGACCTCGTCGTCGACGACGGCTACTTCTTCGAGGTCCAGGGTGGCTACGCCCGCAACATCGTCGTCGGCTTCGCCCGACTCGGCGGATTCTCCGTGGGCATCGTCGCCAACCAGCCTGCCCACCTGGCGGGCTGCCTGGACATCGACGCCAGCCTCAAGGGAGCCCGATTCGTTCGATTCTGCGACGCCTTCAACATCCCCATCGTCACCTTCGTCGATGTCCCGGGGTTCCTCCCCGGCGTCGACCAGGAGTACGGCGGCATCATCAAGCACGGTGCCAAGCTCCTCTTCGCCTTCGCCGAAGCCACGGTCCCCAAGATCACTCTGATCACCCGAAAGGCCTACGGCGGAGCCTACGACGTGATGAGTTCCAAGCACATCGGCGCCGACATCAACCTGGCCTACCCCACCGGCGAGATCGCCGTGATGGGCCCCGACGGCGCCGTAAACATCATCTTCCGCAAGGAGCTCGCCGACGCCGACGACCCCGTAGCCCGCAAGGACGAGCTCGTCGAGGACTACCGGCAGACCTTCGCCAACCCCTTCAAGGCCGCTGAGCTGGGCTACATCGACGAGGTCATCGAACCCCGCGACACTCGCCTGCGCCTGATCCAATCACTGGACATGCTCCAGAACAAGCGCGGCGAGTCCATCCCCAAAAAGCACGGTAATATCCCGCTCTGATCGACGCGGGAGCCCTGGTGCGAGACCAGGGCTCCCGGGTTGCTCTCAGCCCCGCTCGGAGATCGGCTGGATCGCTCGGGCCGTCTCGCCGATGTAGATCTGCCGCGGACGGTGGATCCGGAACGCCGGATCGTTTCGCATCTCTTTCCACTGGGCGATCCACCCCGACACCCGCCCCAGGGCGAACATCACGGTGAACATATTCGTGGGGATGCTCAGCGCCCGATAGATGATGCCGCTGTAGAAGTCCACGTTCGGGTAGAGCCGACGCTTCACGAAGAACTCGTCTTCCAGAGCGACGGCCTCCAACTTCTTGGCGATATCCAGCAGTGGATCATCGAGCCCCAGCGACTCCAACACCTCGTCGCAGGCGGCCTTCAGGATCTTCGCCCGGGGGTCGAAATTCTTGTACACCCGGTGTCCAAACCCCATCAGCCGGAACCCCGAGGACTTGTCCTTGGCCATGTTCACGTACTTCTCGAGATCGCCGCCGTCTTCCTGAACCGCGGTGAGCATCTCGAGCACCGCCTGGTTGGCGCCGCCGTGAAGGGGACCCGACAAGGCGCCGACGCCGGCGGCGATGGACATGTAGAGCGACGCCTTGGCGCTGCCCACCATCCGGACCGTCGACGCGCTGCAGTTCTGCTCGTGATCGGCGTGAAGGATCAACAACTTGTTGATCGCCTCCTGCACCGCGGGGTTCAGGTTCGGCTCCTCGCCGACCTTCCCGAAGCTCATGTGGAGGAAGTTGCCCGCGAAGTCCAGATCGGACCGGGGGTCGATGAAGTCCAGGCCCTTGCAGTGGCGGTAGATATAGGCCGAGAGCGTCGCCGTCCCCGCCAGTACTCGGAGGACGTCCTCTTCGGAGTCCCCTTCGCTGTCGTAGAACGTCTCCAGCGCCGTGTAGGCCGACGCCAGGAGCGACATCGGGTGCGCGGTCTTGGGCAGGCTCTTCAGGAATCCCTTGATCCCATCGTCGAGCACGGCGTACTCGCCGAGCTTCTGATTCAGGTCGTCGAGCTGCCCCTGGGTGGGCAACTCACCCCAGAGGAGCAGGTGAATCACCTCCTCGAAGCTGGCCTTCTCGGCCAGGTCCTCGATGGCATATCCACGATACCGGAGGATCCCCTTCTCCCCATCGATGAAGGTGATCCCGCTCTGGCAGGAGCCCGTGTTTCCGTACCCGGCGTCCAGGGTGACCGCACCGGTCCCACCGCGAAGCCGCGAAATATCAATCCCGACCTCCCCTTCACTGCCTTCGATCACGGGTAGTTCGAGGTCTTCTCCACGGATGCTCAGCTGCGCTTTGCTCATTCCATATCTCCGTTTGCTGACGTCAGAAAGTGCCTTTATAAAGCGCGGCGAGAGTAGCAGGAAAGCCGGACCTTGGGAAGTGCCTTCCCCCATTTGGGTGTGATCGGTCTCCGTCGGTAGGAAAGTCGCCACTCCGCAGCGGGCCTTGGCCCGCGAGGACCTTCGGGCCGCTGTTTCAGGCCCGACTCGCCCAGCCTCGCGGCCTTGGCCCGAGGAGAGGTGCCAGGTTCGCCTCCTGGGGGCGCTGGAGGACGAACCGCCGAGGAGGACCGATTGGCGTGCCCGGAAGTGGCGCCAAGTTCGCTTCCTGGGATCGCTGGAGGACGAGCCACCGAGGAGGGCCGATTATTGTAATGGAATTAGAGGGCGGCGCGGAACCTCCCCTCGGGCCAAGGCCACGAGGCTGAGCCGAGTCGGGCTACGCCCGAGGGTCCTCGCGGGCCAAGGCCCGCTGCGGTCTGCGGCCAACCGATCGCAGTGAATCACACTCCCCCCCAATTGATTCACCGGGAGTTGACGCCCCCACCGCCCCGGAGTAACGACGAACCACAGGTTCTCCCCCGTCCGCGCCCTCCATCCAAGGTCTCCGATGCGCGACATCACCGCCAAGCCCCCTACCCTTCGAGAGTCCACCGCCGAGGCTCGCGTCGTGATGCCCCCTTCAGGGATCGCCCGGATTCGAGAAGGCCTCGTCGACAAAGGCGATCCCCTCGAGGCCTCCCGCCTGACCGCCCTGATGGGGGTGAAGCGCACCTGGGATCTTCTGCCCTACTGTCACCCCATCGCCGTCACCGGGATCGACGTGACCATCGACGTCAACGATGACGCCGTGGTGATCCGGGTGACCGCCCGAGGGATCGAGCCCACTGGAATGGAGCTCGAGGCGATGACCGGGGCCTCCCTGGCCGCCCTGAACCTCTACGACATGATGAAGCCCCACGAAAAGGACGTGCACCTCGAGCACGTCCGCCTGGTGGAGAAGTCCGGCGGCAAGAGCGACTGGCGGACCACCCTGGATCCCCCCGTGAAGGCCGCCGTCGTGGTCGTCTCCGACGCCGTCCACGGCGGCCACAAGGAGGATCGAGCCGGCAGGCTCCTGCGGGAGAGGCTCCAGGCCGAACCCTCTGTGGAGCTGACCACCTCTGAAGTGCTCCCCGACGATCCCGACGCCCTGCGCTCCCTGGTCACAGGCTTGGTGGAAGGCGGTGTCGAGCTGGTCATCACCGCGGGCGGCACGGGGTTGACCTCCACGGACCGAACCATCGAGGCCCTGGAGCCCCTCTTGGAGCGCGAGATCCCGGGCCTGATGGAGACCGCCCGAGCCTACGGGCAATCCCGAACCCGCCACGCCATGCTCTCTCGAGGGATCGCCGGCGTCTTCCAGGGGGCCCTGATCCTCGCCTTCCCGGGCAGCACCGGCGGGGCCGCCGAGACCTACGACGCCCTCTTCCCCCCGGTGCTCCACGTCTTTCGGTCCCTGCGCTGGACTCCCCCGGCATGACCACGCCCCTCGCGGTCGCCATCCTCGCCGGGGGCGCCTCCCGGCGCTTCGGCACCGACAAAGCAGCGGTGGTCATCGACGGTGAGCCCCTCCTCGATCGGACCCTGGGCATCGCCAGCGCCCTGACCCCTCGGGTCGCCGTGATCGGCGGCGACCATGCCGACCTGAGCGCTCCAGTGCTCCCCGACCGCGAGCCCGGCGCCGGCCCGCTCCAGGCCGCGGTGGTGGCCTTTGAGCACTTTCAGGGAGCAGACCTCCTCCTCATCCCCTGCGACCTTCCTCGCCTCACCGTGGACCACCTGCGCCTCCTGGGCGCGCCCCTGACGGCGGACACCTCGAAGCCCCTCCTGGCGAGGCTCTCCGAAAACGACGGCCAGCCCTCGGCGATCCCCGGATTCTACTCCGCGGCCTCCGTCGAGACCTTCCGGGCCCATATGGAGGCCGGCCGACGGGCGCTCCACCCCATGCTCCAAGAGTTGCCCCACGAAGTCCTCACCGAAGACGACCTCCGTCGTCACGGCCTCGACCCCCTGGGCCTGCGGGACTTCGACACCCCCGACGAGCTCAGGCGCCTCTCAGCTCCCTGAACCCTCGGGACTCCCGGTCACCTCCACGAGCTCCCCCGCCCCGATCTCTCGGCTCTCCCCAGGCAAGAGCGCCGACGCCGGGCTCACCGCGGCTCCCCGCATCATCCCGCTGCCCTGATGGCTCGCAGGCACGAACCGACCGCCTTCGATGGCCCCGTAGACCACCTCGGCCCGCCACTTCACCCGACGTGGAGTGGCCAGCGGGAGCCGCGCCGTCTCTCGACGGGGAGCGCCACCGCGCAAGAGCTCGATGGCGGGCCTCACGAAGCGCTGAAAGCCGGTCAGCACGGCCAGGGGATTCCCGGGCAGCCCGAAGACCGGTATCACCCTGTCACCGCGGCGGGCCACCCCGAAACGAAGCGGCTTCCCGGGCTTGATCGCTACCTTCCAAAACACGGTCTCCACGCCGGCGAGCTCCCAGGCCCTGGCCACCACGTCCAGGGGCCCCACCGAAGCTCCGCCGGTGGTGATGACCACGTCGGCCCGCTCGAGACCTCGTCGGAGCTTCTCTGCGAGGGCCTCCGGATCGTCTCCGCACCGCCCCACCTGGACCCGCGGTACCCGCGCCTCGTCGAGACAGGCCCGCAGCAGCGGCCCGTTGGAGTCCACCGGGGACGTCGGGTTATCAGCGGCCTCCTCGGGGGTCACCAACTCATCGCCGGTGACGACCACCTCCACAGTGGGAACTCGGACCACCTCGACCTCGCTGACGCCAGCGCCGACCATCAGCGCCACACCGGCGGGCCGGACCGGCGTCCCCGCCGGCAGGATCACCTCGCCTTCGCCATACTCCTCACCACGTCGACGGATATTCGCCCCTTCCTTCACGGGCGCCGTCAGGACCACCTCCCCGTCCCGGGCCTCCACGAGCTCCTGGGGCACCACGGCCGTCGCCCCCGGGGGCACGATCGCCCCCGTGGTGATCCGCGCCACCTGCCCTGCCTGAAGCTCGCCATCGAAGGGCTCTCCCGCCACGGACGCCCCCACCAGCGGCAACGTCCGAGGCGACTCTTCAGAGGCCCCCGCCGTGTCGGAGGCCACCACCGCGTATCCATCCATCGCCGAGTTATCTGCCCCCGGAGACGCTCGACGGGCCCGCACTTCGCCCGCCAACACCATGCCCAGGGTCTCCGCGCAGGAGACCCGCTCCGACGGCAAGGGTCCCAGGTGTTCCAGGATCTTCTCCAGCGCCTCTTCGGGGGTGATCATCTCTTCCCTTTTGTCTCTCTCAGACTGGTCTACAGGGGCGTCCCGTCGAGAAACCGGCTCGTCCCGTCCGTATAGAACTCTTCTTTCCAGATCGGCGCCCGCACCTTCAGCTCGTCGATGGCATAGCGGGCAGCCTCGAAGGCGTCGGCCCTGTGTTTGGCCCGGACCACGATCCACACGCTGGGCTCCCCGAGCTCCACGAACCCCTCGCGGTGCTGGATCCGACACCGCAACACGTCGAACCGCTCCAGCGCCTCCTCCTCGATGGTCTTCAACACCCTGGCGGCGATGGGCCCATGGGCCTCATACCGCATCCGCTCCACGGCCTCCCCCTGGTTCTGATCCCGGAGCATCCCCCCAAAGATCACCAGGCCACCGGCCCTGATGTCGGCGGTCTCGGCGAGGAGAGCGTCCAGGCTCAGGGGTTCACTTGAGATCCAGGGTGAGACATCCACGGTTAACCTCCACTGACCGGGGGCAAGAGAGCTACCTCTGCCACAGTGTCGGAAAGCCGATCGCTGTCCCCGAGAAGCTCATCACCGATGGCGATCGCCACAGAGCCAAGATCGCCCAGCTCCGGCAGCGCCTTGGACAATGCCGCTCGAAGCTCTCCTGCTGTCGCCGGCACCTCATCGAGCACCACAGGGCGGCGAGCTTCTCCGGCCCGCTTTCGGAGCACCCCGAAAAACAAAACCTCCACCTTCATCGCCTCTCACTCATCTTCTTCGTCGTCTCCTGCCCTCCCCGGGTAGTCCTCGTCGCAGGGAACCCGGGCCAGGATGAACTTCAGGTTCTCATCGTGGACCAGACAGGCCTGTCCCCGGAACCGGTCCGGGAGCTTCCGCTGAAACTCTCCATGATACCGGCTGTGCTGCATGATCCCGAAGAACGTCCCGTCGCCCACCTCGTCGAGGAACTTCTCCCAGTCCTCGTCGGACCGCACGGGGATCACCTCATTGGCCGTGTAGTACGTCTCTCCCCGCCAGTTCAGCTTGAAGGCGATGGCCGGCTCCTCGCAGAAGGTCTTTCGGGGATCCGCCCCGGGCGGGGACTCCATGGGTTCGCAGAGCTCGTAGTAGCGGTCCCAGATCCCCTTCTGGCTCATCGTCGAGCTGATGCCCGGCATGTAGACCCAGAGGTTGAACGCCGTGAGCGCCACGGCTCCTGTGAAGAGCAGCCCCATGCTCCACATTCGGATCCGCCGCTGGCGGGCGGCCAGCAGGCCCACAGCGCCGATCACCATGGGCACCGCTGCGGCGGTCACGAGGAACTGGAACCCCGGGTCCCAGGCCTCGTGGTCCCATCGGCGGTCATAGCGATAGGTGAAGAGGTTCTTCAGGTTCTGCGGATCCCAGACGATATCCAAGGCGATCACTGCTACGATCCCGGCCCCCACCGCCAGGAGCGGCCAGGGCACGTCCGAGTCCTCTTCGCCTACCAGCTCGGAGAGCAGCAACCCGATCAGCATCGCCAGAGCCGGCACCACGGGCAGGATGTAGTGATGGAAGGTGGTGCTCGACAGCGAAAAGAGCGTGAAGCCCACCAACATCCACAGCACCAGCAAGAGCCCGGCCCGCCCCTCGTCGTCCTCTCCCAGCCACTTCTTCCCCGAGAAGACCTGCGCCACCGCCGCCGGGATCAAGGCCGCCCAGGGGAAGAGCCCGTATCCCAACCACCGAATGAAGTGCTCAAAGGAGCCCGACGTCAGGGCGTGGACCCCCGAGGTGAGGCGACGAAAATGGTCGTGGACGAAGAACCGATTCCAGAACCCCGGGTGGTGCCGGATCAACATCGCCGCGTACCAGGGAAAGGCGATGGCGATGAAGATCAGAGTCCCCCGAAAGAGCTCCACCCGCTTCAAGAGCGCCCACTCCCGGGTCACCAGGAGGTAGAGAAAGAGCACTGCCCCGGGCAACATGAACCCCAGCAGGCCCTTGGCCATCGTCGCCAGGGCGATGAACGCGTAGAAGGTCAACAGGAAGAGCCGGCGGCGGCTCATCTCGGGCTTCTCCAGGGCCAGGTAGAGCGCAAGCCCCAGACAGGTCGCGTAGATCGACGCCTGGGTCGGCCCCCACACAAACCACCCCGACAACGCGCCCAGGCGGTCCGGGCTCGTCGCCACCGCCCCGATCAGCACCACCAAGAGCGGCACCCACACCAGGAGCAACCCACCCCAGGCCAGCCGACGCCGCCGCCGGTGGCTCCAGAAGAGGGACACCGCCACCATCACGGCGGCCACACCCAACAAGATTCCCCAGATGATCACCACCACCTGCGGAGGCCCCAGGGCCTCGATCATCGGAATCTCCGGGCCTCGCCACCGAGACAACCCCATCAAGAGCAGCGAGACCTGGGGCGCCGCCAGGGCCAGGATCCATCCCCCGCATAAGAGCTGGGCCAGACGCCCGGCGCGCTCCTCCCGGTCCTTGCCGAAGACCCCCATCATGAAGAAGCACATCCCCACGGTCATGGTCCCCACGAAGGGCATATCCGTTTGGGATTGCCGGCTCAGCATCGCCCAGAATGGCGAGGTGGCGAGCACCCCGGCCATCATCAGCCCCGCCCGCCGGTGAAAGACGCTGGCCCCGAACGCGTAGACCACGGTGACGCTCAAGATCCCCGTGAGCGCCACCCCGATTCGAATCGCCCACTCGTTGATCCCGAAGGTCTCGATCCCCAGGGCCATCATCCACATCAAAAGGATCGGCTTGGAGAAGAAGTAGCTCCCCTCGGTGCGCCCCTCCGCCCCTTGCCAATGACTCCCCCACCACAGGCTGATCCAGTCCTGTCGCTCCGTGATCTGGCGAGCCACCTCGCCATAGTGGGTCTCCCAGGGATCCCAGAGCCCGAAGCTGCCCAGGAAGGGCAGAAAGAGCAGGGTCGCTCCCAGAGCTACGAAGAGGGTCATCACCCAGCTCACAGGAAGATCCACCCGGGTCGCCTCCACCCATTTCAGCTCCGCCCACCATCGGCGCAGCGGGGTCTTGCCCTGCCCCTCATCCCGTTGTTCTTCTTGCTTCATCCCGCCTACTCGACCATCTTCGGGAACACTTCGCGTCGCCGTGGAGTATTCATAAGTGGTCTGGCAGTGGCAAGGCCCGCTTTTCTTGCGGTGGGCGCCGATTCCGTCTTAAATAGATGGTGATTCCCCACCCCCTTCGCCCCAGTGGCTCTATGAACGGTCGCATCCTCAGCTCAGTCCTCGCCATCGTCGCTCTCACGGTCTTCTGCTCCACGGCTTCTGCCCAGCTCTACACCTATGAGACGCCCGACGGTGAGATCTTGATCACCACTGAGGAGCACTCCGAGTACCGGCTCATCGAGGTGATCGAAGGCGGCTCCTCCCGAAGCTCTCGATCCTCTTCGTCCTCTTCTTCGTCACGAAGGCCGCGGAGCTCCGATATTCAGCCCACCATGGGCACCTCGACCCTGTCGTTCTCCGAGCGAGAGCGGAAATACGACGACATCATCCGCGAGGCCGCCGAGGCCTACGACGTGCCCTTCGGCTTCATCAAAGCCGTGATCCGCGTGGAGAGCGCCTTTCAGACCGACGCCGTCAGCCACGCCGGCGCCATGGGCCTGATGCAGTTGATGCCCCGCACCGCCGAGTCCCTGAACGTCACCGACGCCTTTGACTCCCGTCAGAACATCTTCGGGGGCGCCAAGTTCCTTCGGATCTTGATCGATCGCTACGACGGCGATATCAACCTGATCTTGGCTGCCTACAACGCCGGCGATGTCGCAGTTCGGCGTCACGACGGGATCCCCTACGCCCAGACCCGCCAGTACGTAGCCAGCGTCTACTACTGGTATCAGGCCTACGAGGCGGAAGAGGAAGCTCAGTGACAGCCACCACGATTCGCCAAGACCTCGTCAACCTCCCCAACATCCTGACCCTCTTTCGCATCGCCCTGATCCCGGTGGTGGCGCTCTTTATCTTCTTCGGCGATCCCTTGAGCTGCCTGATCGCCGTGGGCCTCTTCGCCATCGCCTCCATCACGGACTGGCTCGACGGCTACATCGCCCGGCGCCAGAACCTGGTGAGCATGACCGGAAAGTTCCTCGACCCCCTGGCGGATAAACTCCTGGTGATGACCGCCCTGGTGATGCTCATCCCTCTGGGGCGGCTGCCGGCCTGGATCGTGATCATCATCGTCGCCCGTGAGATCACGATCACGGGCCTACGGGCCATGGCCGCCGGCGAAGGCTTGATCATCGCCGCCGGCACGGGGGGCAAGTTCAAGACCGCCTTCCAGATGGCCGGGCTGGTGGGACTGATCGCCCACTTCACCTACGAGGTGAACTACCTCTTCTTCACGATCCCCGTGAACTTCCACCGCGTCGGCTTCTGGTTGCTCGTGATCTCCGTGGGCTTCAGCCTGTGGAGCGCCTGGACCTACTTCCGGGGGTTCCTGGCAGCCATCGAAACTCAGCACCTGAACAACGAGGAAGAGGAAAAATCCACGGCCTCTCCCTGAGGGCCCACGAAGGTCACGCCCACGCCCAGGCTCGCCAACTTCCCCGCCACGGCGCGGTGGTCCCGTCGCTCCGATGCAGCGAAGGCCTCCCAGATCAGGCCGGGATCTTCGAGGGGAGCGAACTCGGGGCCGAAGGGAGCGATCACTCGCACCTGCAAGCCCCGACGCCGAGCCACGGCCAATGGCTTCTTCAGGGCCTCCACGTCACTGACGCCGGCCAGGTCGGAGACGAAGGTCAGGCGAGCTTGCTCCGGGCCAAACCTCAATACGTCTCGGATCACCGCCTGAAACCCCGCCACCTTCGCCCCGGGGCGGCTCTCCGACGGCGGCGCCAGCGGGACCCCCCGCATCCGCAGAAACCGGCGAGCCGGCGTGTCCGTCTCCTCCACCACACCCATGGACAACCCGGGGCTCTTCCATCGCCGCTCCTCCTCGGGGAACACGGCCCGCACCCACTGGCGCAACAGGTCCCGATCGAGCTCGCCGCGAGGGCCCTGGCCCCCTCGAAAGTCCAGGTGCTCCTGCACGAGGAGGTAGTCCGCCAGCTCCGCCTCCAGCGCCTCCTCATCCAGGGCCGTCCGGACGGGGTCGACCATGCTGTTCAACCCCACCAGGTGGCGCTGAATCCTGCGGAACTGTGCTCTTCCTCGTCCCACATCGACTCGCCCGTACACCATGGAGTCGAAGGTCCACAGGCCTACGTCCAGTCCACTCTCCAAGAGCTCCGAGGCCAGCTCCGAGACCAGGTCGACGGACTCCTCGAACTTCGTCTCCTGGCCGGCCCGCATGGAGCTCGAGACGTCCAACGCCAGGAGCTCCACATGGGTCTCCTCTTCGTCGAAGCTCTTGGCGATCAATCGCCGCTGTCGAACCGTGGCTTTCCAGGCCACGTTCCGGAGGGGATCGCCGGGCTCGAAGTCTCGCAGCTCCCGCAGGTCCATGCCGGCCCGGGTGCGTCGGTTGGCCAGCTGCTGCGGGGCCGACCGTAGCTTGGGAAAGGTCTTCACGCTTCGCCGTCTCTCTTCCCGGGTAGGCCGGGGATAGACCTCCGCGACCTGCAGGCAGGGCAGATAGTCCCGCAGAGAGATCAGCCCGAAACGGTCGGCGACCCGAATGTCGAACCCCTGCAGGCTCGCTCGACCCATGCCCGTCGCCTTCACCGTCACCTCGATCCGTCGGGCCGTCTGCGGTTCGATCCACAACACCGACTCCAGGGCCGTGACCTCCAGCCCCCCGTGCGTCACAGGCCGGAGCTCTTCCAGGCGTACCGCTGTCGACGCCCCGTTCTCCACCCACACCAACAGGGTCTTCTCCTGCCCTACTCTCAGGGACAGGGTCTTGGGCTCCTCCCCGGGCTCCCCGGGCGTGAGCTGTACCTGGCGGCGATCCACGGCCCTGCCCGCCGGCAACGCCAACCCCAGCGCCCCCAACAAGAGGACGAAGGGCACCTGCCCGAAGGCCACCAGGACGGGCTCCCCCAGCACGGCTCCGGCCAGGCTGAGGCACACCCCGGTGAGGAAGATCCACTTCCCCGAGCCGGTCAGAAAGGGGCTCATCTACCGTCCGTGCTGTACCGGACCGTTCGAAGGGCCCGCTCGGCCACCTCCCCGCCGGTGATTCCGTCGAGTTCGGCGTCGGGGTGGAGCACGATCCGGTGGGACAACACCGCCCGGCAGAGTCCCCGGATGTCGTCGGGCACCACGTAGGCCCGCCCTCCCAGGAGCGCCCTAGCCTGGGCGGCCTTCAAGAGCGCCAGCGAGGCTCGGGGAGACGCCCCCAGCACGACCCGATCGTCTCGGCGGGTGGTCCGGACCAGAGCCACGATGTAGGCCATCATCTCCTCCGAGACGTGTACCTCCTGGGCCAACCGCGACAGCTCTCGGACGTCCTGCCCGCTCCACACTTCCTCGACGGGAGCCTGGGTCACTCGATGGGTCCGCAGCACCTGGAGCTCCTCCTCTACGGTGGGGTAGTCGACAGAGACCTTCAGCAAGAACCGATCGAGCTGAGCCTCGGGCAAAGGATAGACCCCCTGCTGCTCCACGGGGTTCTGGGTGGCCAGCACCAGGAAGGGCTCCTCCAGCGCGTGGGTCTGCCCCTCGATGGTCACCTGGCGCTCTTGCATCGCCTCCAGGAGCGCCGACTGGGTCTTGGCGGTGGCCCGATTGATCTCATCGCCGAGAAGCACATTGGTGAACACGGGCCCCTTTCGCAGATGGAACTCCTTGGACCCCAGATCGGGGACGTAGGTCCCCGTGATGTCCGACGGAAGCAGATCCGGCGTAAACTGAATCCGCCGAAACCGGGCCCCCAGCGTCTGGGAGAACGCCCGACACAGGGTGGTCTTGGCTACCCCGGGCACTCCCTCCAGGAGGATATGCCCTCCGGCCACCAGCGCCACCAGGAGCGCCTCTACTGCCGTCGGCGACCCGATGAAGATCCGACCCACCTCGCGGCGAATCGCCTCGGCGCCTGCCTTGATCTCCTCCAGCTTCGCCGGCGACAGGGGGGACTCCATCCCCTCGTCATCAGGCTCCTCTCGATCCGACGTCGTCGACACCGGTACGTCGCTCATCTGCTTCCTTTCGTGCTAACCACTCCATGACGCGCTCCATCCGGCGATACAGCCGCTTGAACTCGCGCCTCCGATAGTACCCATCGCTGTCCAGAAATACACGGTCCCTGCTGGGGATCTTCGCGAGCTGCGCCAGCACCCGGTGAACCTCCTCCCGCCGGGCCCGCCGCTCCTCGGGAGGCAACCCTCGACCGTATCGCTCGTCGAACCGACGGGCGATCTCCGAGACCGGCGGCCGCTCCCCGGAAGACAGGGGCCACAGCCCCAGGGCATCCAAAAACTGTTCCTCGAAGATCTCCTTGAGCACCGCCATGGGCAGGGCGAAGTTGATCCGCCCCCGGGCCTCCTCAAACCGCGCCACGTTCCAATCAAACTCCGTCAGCGGCGCCGAGACCTCTCGCTGTCTTCGCCCCATAAACCCCGAGATCTGGCGAGGCCGCCGCCAGGGGACCACCGTCGCCAGGTAGGCGGCGCTCCCGAGGACCAGAAAAATCGCCAAAAACCCGATCAGCCCCGTGGCGGGCAGCTCCAGAAAGGCCTCCCGAAGCTGCTCGTTCAGCGACTCCACCCACCGGGCCGCGTCCTCTCCGGTCCATCGATCCTCGGAATCGCCATAGTGGCCGATGAAGTCCATCTCCTCCACGAGGAGCCACACCCGGCACGAGTCCTGCTCGGCGCAGAGGTAGGAGAGAGTGTTCTCCACGAACCGCCGATTGTCGGCGACCGGCAGCATGCCGTTGACCAAGATCGAGGGGTCGGCGATCACCACCGCCCGGCCCTTCCCCAACATCATGTCGTAAACGAACCCGCCGCCGTCATCGTAGGCCACCACCGGTCCACCGACGTTCCGCAACACCGCCGGGAAGTTCGCGACCAGCTCGTCGACATCTTCCAGGAGAGGGTGCCTGCCCGCCGGGGTGAAGATCGGCCACCCCGGCTCCTGTCCTACGAAGGACTCGTGGTCCGGGCCTCGGGGGCCCGGCATCTCCCGGACCAGGGAGAGGCGCTCCAAGAACGGGTCCGACCGGCCAAAGTCGTCGGCCACCAGCGCTCGGCCCCCGTCGATCACAAAGCTCGCCAGGGACTCTCGATCCAACTCTTGCGTTGGGTAGACGACGATCACCAGGTCGGCGGCGTCCACGTCGGACCATCGCAGGCGCTCCGTCGGCAGGACCTCCAGGCCCGACGCCTCGGCCATGGCCAGAAACTCCGACAGACCGTTCCACTCCGTGGAGGTCAACGAGTAGTCTTCCTCGGCCACCGCTACGGCCCACAGGAAGAACATCGCCACAAAGGCCAGCCCCCCCGCCACGGCGGTCTGCACGCGCCTGGGGCTCATGGATCCCCCTGGGGACGGCCTTCCAGTCCGCGTAGGAGCTCTTCCATCAGCCCACGGGCCCGCTCCCACCACTGTCGATCGTAGAGCTCTCCGCTGAAGTTCGTCTCCTCCACCACGGCGGTGATCGCCGCCAGGAGCATCTTCTGACGGTCCTCGTCTCCCGCCTCCACCCATCGTCGCCGGTCCACCTGGGGCATCTCCTCCGGTCCTCCCAGAGACTGACTCAACCCGGCCAGGGCGACCTCGATCTCCCGGGGGGTCAACCGCCCCCAAAAGTCTCTTCCCGCCGCTCGTCGCAGGGTCCACCGGTACATCTCCCGGATCTTCAACGGCACGGCGGTCACCTCTACCCGGACCGCTTTTCGGCTCCCTGGAAACGGCAGCGCCGCCCGGACAGGCACGTATCCGGCGGCCTCCACGAGGAGTTCTCCGGCCTCTCGCGCCGCCACGCCAAGATCAGCGATTCCCCGGACGTCGGTCTCTCTCTGGCATCCCTCACCACCGGCGGTGGGCTCCACCCGAAGCCGGGCTCCCACCACGGGCCGCTCCGCCCAGGGGTCCCAGACCTGGACCACCGACGCCGTGGGAGCCTCCTCTCTCTCGTCTCGGAAGGTCCGGGGGAGCCCCTGGTAGGAGACCCGCTCCACGGCCTCAAACCGGGGGACCTCGGCCTCCTCTTCTCCCTCTTCACCGCTCCGAAGGGCTCTCCCGACCCGCTCCAGGAACGCCCACACCCGTCGACGACCAACCCATCCGGCCCCCAGGAGGATGCCCAAGAGCCCCAACCAGGGGATCATCCGGCTGAAGAGGCTCGCCACATAATACACCTCCTCCCCTTCCCACAGCACGGGCTCGCCGGCGGGGGGCACCACCTCCACGACCACCTGCCACCGCAACCCCTGAAGCTCCCGCTCCGAGAAGAACTCCGCTGCCCGTCCCCGCTCGTCCGTCCGCACCCGCCGCTCCAGCGTCTCCGACTCTTCCTCATCCAGCGGGTAGAGGTAGAGGGAGAGATCGGCCTCTCCGACCCCTTCGGTGCCGTCGTTCAAGCCGACGACGACCTCCATCCCCTGGGCCATGCGTCGCACCACCCTGTCCACCTGGCCGTGGACCCTCAACTCTCCGACCCGCTGCACCGTCAGGGTCTCGGATAACCCCGGTCGATACGCGGTTCGCGCCAGATCCACGTTGACTTCCTGAGGCCCTCCTCGCAGATAGGGTCCCACGTCGACGGTGGCCATCCCCCGGGGGTCGAGCATCACGGTCTCCACGGGGCGGTCGTCGACGGTGATCGTCGCCGCTGTCGCTAACCCCTGACCGGCCGCGGTGGCGCGGATTCGCACCGGTACGGGCTCTCGCTCTCCGTGAACCCATCCAGGCCCCGAGACCTCCAGATCGGCGGGCACCACCTCCAACTCGGCAGACGCCTGGCCATCACTCCCCACCAGATGGGCGCCGCCGGGGTACCGCACCCGCACCGCCGCCGCTCCCGGGGCCAACCCAAAGGACCTCACGAAGACCCCGTCGTAGTCGGTCTCTGCTCGATGGGTGGACCTCCCTTCGGCGTGGTCTACCTCCATCTCCAGGGTCGCCAGCGGCACCCCCTGGCCTCGGTCGTCCACCAATCGGCCGGCCACGGTGAGGTTCGTGCCCGCCGCTTGAGCCTCCACCTCCAGGTGGGACTCCCCCCGGACCCGGACCTCCAACGCCCAGGCCGGCACAGACCAGGCCAGACAGATCAGGATCCCCAGCATCGTCGCCGAACGCCTCACCCGCCCTCCAGTCTCTCCGAGAGCTCTGTCGCCTGCTGAAACACCTCTCCCACGGGCTCCAACGCGAAGAGTCGCCGCAGGTGTTCGCGAGCCCGCTCCGCCTCTTCGAGCTCCACGGCCACCAGCGCCAGGAGCAGGTGGGCCTGCACCTCCGTCGGATCCCGCTGCAACGCCCGCTGGTACCGCTCCCTGGCTTGCTCGAATTCGCCGAGGGCCTGGAAGTAACGCCCTTCTTCCAGCAGCAACTCCGGTCGGTCGCCGATCAAGGCCCGGGCCCGCTCCAGATACTCCCAGCCCTCGGCCTCCCCGTCCCGAGAGCCATGAACGATCGCCAGCCACCGGGTCAGCTCCGCTCGAGCCGCGGTGTTCCTCGGCGTCGGAGAGATCTTCCCCAGGACCTCTCGGAGATCCCGCCGACCACGGTGAGCGTCGCCCTCCAGATAGGCCTGCCCCAGCCCGGCGATGGCGTCCAGGTTCCGGCGGTCCTGCAACAGGGCCCGCAAGAACACCTCTCGGGCATGATCGGGTCGCCCCAGATCCAGGTGGGCTCGCCCGATCTCCACAAGCAACTCCGGTGTTCCCTGGGTGTCCCGCCAGGCGTTGCGCAGGTGCGACCGGGCCCCCTGACGATCTCCCTGGACCCGGCGCACCAGGCTCAGCTTCCAATGGAGCTCGGGATGGTCCGGTGCCATCTCCTGGGCCCGCCGGATCACCTCCCAGCAGAGGCTCATCTCCCGACGCCAGAACGCCTCGGCGGCCCAGTCGACGAGCATCGTCAGCGAGCTGATCGCCTCCACGTCATCGCTGACAAACGTGACCCCAAAGACGTCCTCCCCGATCCGCACCTGCACCCGCCGCCGCAGCGAATCGAGCCCCACGTACTCCGGCTCGTTCGGGACGGTGCTCAGCAGGGTCCGGGCTTCTCGAGCCCGGCCATCGGCCAGGAGCGCCAGCACCTGGACTCGCAAGCCTCTCTCGTCCTCTCCCGGCCGCCAGGAGGCACGAAGGGCGTCCTGGTGGCGGCCCTCCAGGTAGGCGAGCTGGGCCTCGGCGAACTCTCGGGCCCGGCCCTCGGGCAGGTGTTCCGTGACCCGCTGAGCTCCCCTTCGATCTCCTTCGACGATCAGCGATCGAACCCGCTCCACGGCGATCCTCTCTCGACGCTCCTCGTCGCCACCACTGAGCTCGTCCAAGACGCCCCGGGCCTCTTCCCCGCGCCCCAACTCCACCAGGACCCGGGCTCTCATCAAGGCCACCTCGGGGTCTTCGTCCTCATCGCGATCCCCCATCAGCTCCAGCGCTTCCTCCGCGAGGCCGAGCCCGACCAGGAGCCTCACCCCCTGGGTCTGCGCCCACTCTTTCAGCTCAGGCCCGGCGCCGGCCGCCAAAGACGCCCGGGTCAGAAACTTCAGGGCCCCCTGCCCGTCCCGCGCCATGGCCGCCACCCTTGCACAGACCAGGTCGGCGACGGCTACCGCCGAGAGCTCCTCATTGCAGGTCTCCCTCGATTCCTCGATGGCTCCCCTGGCGAGGAGCTCCGAGATCTCTCGGATCCTCTCGTAGGACCGTAAGAACGAGTCATCTCCTCGCGCCTGCCCCCCCTCTTCACCGCCCTCCGGCGTCAGCCATGAAAGCTCTCCGTACACATGCCCCGGCGAAATCTCCTCGATCGCCAGGCGATGCTCCTCGAACACATCCCTCTGAAAACGGGCCGCCCCGATCCTCATACTCCCCTGTCTCGCGGGTAAGAACTCCGGGGAGTGCTGCGCCAGACGGCTGTACCTCGCCAGGGCACAATCCCAATCCCCCCGGGCTTCACAGACCCGGCCCCGGGCGAAGACCGCCGCCAACGCCTCCCCGTGCTCGTTCTCTCCCTGGTGGACGGCGGCCATCGCCGCCTCCCACTCTTCGTCGGCCGCCGCTCTCAAGGCCACGGCGGCCAGGCCCCAGGGGCCCAGGCCGTCTCCCAGGGCTGACGAGTCCTCCACCTCGAACCCCTCCAACTGCAAGAGGGCCGTGAGAAAGGCTCGTCGCTCTGCCGTGGCCTGATCCCCCCGACCCGAGAGCACCGAGAGTTGATCCAACTGTGCCCTCACCTCGCTGAGATCATAGAGATCCAGACGGCCCAGGGCGTCGTCGACGGCGGCGATCCGCTGGGCCTCTTGGGCTCGATCCCACCCCAGGACCACCGCATAGGTGACGGCGATCATCACGATCACCCCAACCACCAGCGCCAGGCGGCCCTTGCCCGAGCGCTCTGCAGCAGGGCGCGCTCTGGGCTTCACCACCCCTGCTTCGTCGTCCCCCAGGACCTCTGAAGGGTCCTTCACGGGTTTGAGCTCGAGGGCCATCGGTCCAAGATGATCTGGTTCGGGAGGACTCTCTGGCACCTCCTTCGGATCTGGCACCTCCTCCGCCTTCGGGGCCTCCTCCGTCTCGGGGGTCCCCTTCGGCCTCGGCGTCACCTCCGGCTCTGGCGCCACCGGCTCTGGCTCCGGCTCCGGCGGCGCGATCTCAACCCCCCTCTCCTGGGCCTCGAGCCACACCGCCTCGGCCAGCCGGTCCTTTCCCAGAACGTCCAGCTCGTCGACCACATACCGCAAAATCTCAGCCCGGTCGCGGCAGTACTCCAGCCCTCGAAAGAGCTCGGACTCGATCCCCGGCGTTTGGATTTCATAGAGAAAGAGAGTCAGCAGCTGGTCCAGCGCCTCCCCATCGTCGGGATCACGCCTCAGCCCTCGAACCAGGACCATCAGCGCCCTCGCCATGTCTCCCCGCTCCATTGCGGCACGAGCGCGCTGAGTAGTGTTCATGAAGCCTGGTCCCGAGTGGGTCAGCGGGAAATCCGGACCTCCCCTGGAAAGTAGATGCCCACTCCGGCGGAGAGGATCACCGTGTTCCCCAACTGCGGGGCGGCCGCCCCGGAGCTAATCGTCGCTCGCGAGGCGATGTAGTTTCGCATCTGAAAATTCAGGGAGAGCATATCCCCGAGGAAGAACCGCAGACCGGCGCCGACCATTCCACCGGGGCGAACCCCGCTCAGCCCTTCGTCCACCACGACCGTCTCCAGAGCGGCCTCAGCGGACTCACCGATCATCGCCATCCCCAGCATCAGGTGGATGTCGTAGTGGGTGAAGAAGCTGTTCATCACCGAGAACTTTCCGAAGGCCGGCACGTACACCAGCCCGGCGTCCATGCTCCATTGGATCTTCGAATAGGAGACGTTCCGGCTCTGGAGCCCCGAATCCCCCAGGGTCTCTTCCAGGTTCCGTCGCAGGCTCGTGTCCAGGTGGAGGGCGCCGAAGTTGAACGTCGCTCCCAGGCCGAACACATTGTTCAAGAAGAAAGTCCCGCTCAACCCCGGCAAGGTGTTCCGAATGAACGCGTCGTTCAACGAGAACGCCGCCATGGGCTGTACCTCGAACCGACCGGAGCGATGCAGCAGCTGCCGTCGCACGATCGGCCCCGTGGCCAAGCTGGCGATCTCTTCATCGTAATGGGACTCATCAGCCGCCGCCTCCGACGGGGTAAACCACACGAAAGAGGTCACCACCAACGCACCGAGCAGACCCTGCACCAATCCACGTCGAATCATTCTCATCTCAACCTCGTAGCAGATGCTCAGCGCGCAACGGATTCGGTGTACTCAAAGGTCGTGGGGAGATAGAAGCTCATCCCCACCCCCAGCGTGACGGAGTGCGTCAACACCTGGTTCTCAACCCCTCGCAGCGTCCCCATGAAGAGGACGTCTCGGACCTCCACGTTCAGGGCCATCCACCGGTTCAAGAACATCCGCGTCGACAGGCTAATCGTCCCCGCCGGGCCATTCTGACGGGCCGCCGGCGCCGACAACGACGAGGACTCCACGAAGAGTGCTCCCGCCGTCAGGGAGACGTCGTAGAAGATGATCCCTCGGTTCAGAAACGCGAACTTTCCGAAGAGCGGCACAAACCCCACCTCGGCTCCCGTCGCCCAGTTCAGATAAGCCGCGTCGATGGTGCCTCGGGTCTCGGCGTTGACGTCCCGAAAGGTTTGCGTCGCGCCCCCCAGGACTCCGCCGAAGTTGAACCACTGCAACAGGGCCCCGGCGTACACTCGCTCCGTGAAGTGAAAGTTCGCTCCCGCCCCGACCATGATGTTTCGGTGCACCGCGTCGTTGATCGTCATCCCGATCCGGGGGCTCAGATCAAACCGCCCTTTCTGGAGCACCGGCTTGGGCTGCACCACGTGGATGGTGTCCTGGTAATCCGTCGCTTCTACGTCATCGTCCTGCGCGAAGGCCGGGCTGGCGACGAAGAGCGTGAGGACCCCGATCAGAGCGAAACTTCCCAATCGCTGAAAGGCTGCGGTCATAGGTCATCCAGAAAAGGGGTGCCAGGGAATGCGATGCCTCACGAGAGGCGTCCGTTGGCGATGTCCTGACTCATCCACAAATGACTCGTCTTGGGTATATCACACCCGTTTTCACAGCGGCAAGCCCTTCCCTGCCCCGCACCGATCGTCACATGAAGAGGGCTTCCACGAATTGGTCGGCATCGAAGGGCCGAAGGTCTCGGATTCCTTCACCGATCCCGATATACCTCACGGGCACGCTGAGTTCGTCACAGATCCCCAGGATCACACCACCCCGGGCGGTCCCGTCGAACTTCGTGAGCACTACCCCGGTGATTTCCAGGGCCTCCCCGAAATCCTGGGCTTGCCTGATCGCGTTCTGACCGGTGTTGGCGTCCAACACCAGCACGGTCTCATGAGGCGCTTCTTCGATCACCTTGCCCGACACCCGCGCCATCTTGCTCAGCTCATCCATCAGGTTGCTCTTCGTGTGCAGCCGCCCGGCGGTATCGCAGATGATCACGTCTACCCCCTCCTCCACGCCGCGCTCGATGCCGCTGTAGATCACCGACGACGGGTCCGCCTTATCTTCCCCGCGATGCATGGCGATCCCCGTGCGCTTGGCCCAGATCTCGAGCTGATCCACCGCCGCCGCCCGGAAGGTGTCGGCCGCCACCAGGAGTACCGACTTTCCTTCCCGCTGCAGCTGGCTGGCGATCTTTCCGATCGTCGTCGTCTTCCCCGCCCCGTTGACCCCGACCACCAACATCACAAAGGGGCTGGCCGAGTCATAGTCCACCGGCGCTTCATGCTCCTTCAGGAGGTCTCGGCAGTAGCTCCGGATGAACCCCCAGATCTCCACGGGGTCTTGCTTCTGATCCGCTGAGAGTCGCTCCTCCACGGCGTCCAGGATCTGCTGGGCGATCTTGGGCCCCACGTCGGCGGTAAAGAGGATCTCCTCGACCTGCTCTACGATGTCGTCGTCGAGCTGGCTCCCCTTGAACAGGCTCCCCAGACGATCGATGAACCCCGTTCGGGTCTTCTGCAACCCGTCGGCCAGGCTCGTCTCCTCTTCGGCCTCTTCTGCTTCGGCCGCCGCCACCGGCTCTTCTTCCGCCACCGGCTCTTCTTCCGCCGCCGGCTCTTCTTCCACCGCCGGCTCTTCTTCCACCGCCGGCTCTTCTTCCACCGCCGGCTCTTCTTCCACCGCCGGCTCTTCTTCCACCGCCGGCTCTTCTTCCGCCGCTGGCTCTTCTTCCACCGCCGGCTCTTCTTCCACCGCCGGCTCTTCTTCCACCGCCGGTTCTTCCTCCTTCTTCTTCGGGCGAGGCAACCCCGAGGGGCGAGGCAAACCAACGGACTTTGGCTTCTTCTTCTTCTCCCCGGTCAGCGATGGCAAGCTGATCGAGGGCTCTTGACCCAGCCCTCCGGTCTCTTCGCCGCCTTCGTCTCCCTCAGCCGGCTCGTCGTCGGTAGCTTCGGACTTCACCTCCGACGGGCGAGGGAGCTTCAAGCCCGGCTTCGGCTTGGGGACCTCTTCGGCCTCCGGTTCTTCTTCGACCTCCGGCTCTTCTTCGACCTCCGGCTCTTCTTCGACCTCCGGCTCTTCTTCGACCTCCGGCTCTTCCGCGACCTCCGGCTCTTCGTCAGCCTCCTGCTCCGCCAAGGCCCGCTCGGTCGCCTCCAGCGCAGTCTCCCGCTTCGGCTTCTTCTCGCTGCTCTTCGCCTTCGCCCGCTTCGCCTTCCGGATCTCCGCCAGACTCATGTCGTCGGTGATCTCGACCGGTTCCTCGACCTCCTCCCGATCCTTCAGCGGATCCAGCGTGGGGATCACCGACTCATCGCGAGGCTCAGCCCTCTTGGGCTTCTCCTCCTCCACGGGCTTCTTCCGAAGCGCCACCACGGCGATCACTAACACCACCAAGATCAGGAGGACCAAGGCCCAGATCGGAAAACCTTCTGCACCAGCTTGAGCGACGATATTCATGAGACCCATCTGCAATTCTCGATGCGGGAAGCCTGTGGGACGAAATCACGAGCCCCCTCTTTTGCACTTCCCCCGCCTTGACGTCAACCCGACGAGGCCCTCATCCACACCTCACGAGGCCATCCGGTCATCGAGCTCCGACAGCTTCACGGACACCACCTTGCTGACCCCGGCCTCCTGCATCGTCACCCCGTAGAGCCGCTCCGGCGCCTCCATGGTGCGGCGATTGTGGGTGATCACGATCATCTGGCTGGTGGCGCTCAGCTCTTTGACCATCTCGGCGAACCGCCCCACATTGGCGTCGTCCAACGGGGCGTCGACCTCGTCGAGCACCGAAAACGGCGTCGGCTTCAGCAAAAAGATCGACAGGATCAGGCTCACCGCCGTCAGGGCCTTCTCGCCCCCCGACAGGAGCGTCACGTTCTGGAGCCGCTTGCCCGGGGGGTTCACCTCGATGTCCACCCCGCTCTCCAGGAGATCGCCGGGGTCGGTGAGCACCAGGCGAGCCGATCCACCGCGAAACAGCCGCGGGAAGACCTCCTGAAACTTCGCGTTCACCGCCTGGAAGGTCTCGCCAAACCGCTTGCGACTCTCCCGATCCATCCGAGCGATGGCGTCTCGCAGATCCTGCACGGAGTTCTCCAGGTCGGCCTGCTGCTCGCTGTGAAAGGCGTGGCGCTCCCGAGTTTCCTCAAACTCCTCGATCGCCAGGAGGTTCACGGCCCCCAGCTTCTGGATCCGACGGCGAGCCTTCTGCGCCCGGTCGGTCCACTCCTCCCGGGGGACGTCCAACGCCGCGGCGAACTCCCGTGCCTCCGCCACGGAGACCTCCCACTGGGTCTGGAGTTGCTCCTCCACGTGTGCGATGGCGAGCTCCGCCTCTCGACGGGCCATCTGCACCTCGGTGAGCTTCTCCAGGGCCTCCTGCCGATCCTGCCGGGCAGCCAGGACGCTCAACTCCAGCTCGCTGGATCGGGCTGCCGCCGCCTCCGAGGCCTCGCGGCACCGCGCTACCTCGTCGGCGAGCTCGGCGTGAGTCCCCCTTAGTCGCTCCACCTCCTCCTCCAAGACCGCCGCGTGGAGGCGGGCCTTCTCGGCCTCTGCTGCCTGCTGCTCCATCTCTTCGTCGAGCCGCACCAGCCGCCGAGCGTGCTCCTCCTGAGCGCCCCCGACCCGATCCAGGCTCTCCCGCAGATGTCGTCGTCGCGCCTGGGCCTCGGCGGCTTCCACCTGCCTGCGGGTGAGCTCCGCTCGCGCCTCGGCCAATCGGGACTCGCCGGCTTCCACCACCTCTCGAGCCTTCACCACCTCCTCCTCTCGTCGGGGGAGGAGCTCTCGACTCTCCCCCAGGAAGGCTCGCAGACGCTCTCGCTCGGCCCCCAGCTCCCCCAGCTCTTCGGAGAGGCGCTCCAGCTCGGCGATCAGGCCCTTGCGGCGCTCCTCGGCTCTCTTCAGGTTCCCCTCGTGATGCTCCACTTGCTGGGCGATCCCCCGGGCCTGATGCTCCACGTCCTGCACCCGCTCCCGGGCCGCCACGAGGTCCTCCTCGGCCTGCTCCCGGGCCTGCCGCGCCACCGCCGCGACCTCCTCGCACCGCTCCCGCTCTTCATCGGCCGCCGCCACCTCTGCGTTCAGCTCGTCGAGCTCTCTTCCCCGGGCGACGAGCGCCTCCTCTGCGCCCCCGGCGAAGCCTGCTTTGAGCCGTCCGCCCTCAAAGAGGACCAACCCCTCCGAGGTCACCCACGCGCGGCCCCCCGTCGGGTTGTCTGAGAGGGCCCGAAGGTCCTCGGCGCCGTCCACCTCGGTCATGGCGTCCACCAACCCTCGGACGACCTCGGCGGGATCGGCGTCGCCGATCACCAGACAGGCCGCCTCACCGCTGCCGTCCGCGAGCAGCCGCTCCAGGCCCTCGATAGCGGTCTCTCGATCCCGCACCAGGACATCGCTGAGCCGCTCGCCAAGAAAGGCCGTGACCCGGGCGGCCTGGCCTTCGGAGATCTTCAGGAAATCACTGACCGGCCCCAGGACACCATCGCGCTCGGTGGACTTCGCCCACTCCATAAACCATCGGGTGCCCTCGCCATGGCCTGCAGCGCTCTCGCGGAGCGATTCAAGACTCTCCTGGCGAGCGCGGAGCTCCACCACCCGGCGGGCCGCCACCTCCAGGTGCCGGGCCACCTCACGGACGCTCGACACCGACGTCTCGACGCGCTCCTTGGCCCCGACCATGGCCTCTCGAGCGGAGCTCAGCTCCGACGCCGCCAGGGTGCCCGCCTCCCTCAGCGCGACCAGCCGCTCCTCCTCGCACTGGGCCTCCTCCCGGGCCGCCGAAAGCGCCCCGTCCCCGTCCTGACTCCTCTGCGCCAGCGTCCCGATCTGCGCGGAGATCCACTCCAGGCGGTCCTCCCCTCGCCGGATTTCGTCGGCGAGCCGGTCTCGCTGTTCTTTGCGCCGATCCGCGTCGTCTCGAAGCTCCCGATGCTCAGCCTCCTGCCGGGCGACCCGCGATCGGAGCTCCGCCAGCGCCTCATCCCCGGCCGGCGCCGCCTCCTCGGCTTCTTCCAGGGCCAGCACCAACTGCTCGGCCTCCGCCCGGGCGGCAGATCGTTTGCCCCGTGTCTCGTCGATCTCGGCCTCGATCTCTGCCCGACGCTTCTTGGCTCGCTCCACCGTCGTGAGGGCGTGGTCCCGATTCGACGCCGCCAGGTCTCGCCGGGTCTCGGTCTGATAGAAGCGCTCCTGCACCTGTCGAAAGGTCTCCTCGGCGGCCTTCGCTTCGTCTCGAGAGCTCTGCAGCGACGCCTCCCGCTTCTGACAGACCACCTCGGCGTCGGCCGCCGCCTTTCGGGACACCGCGACCTTCTTCTTCAGGGCCTCGGCCGCCTCGGCGACCTCATCGCGGCGTACGAGCAGCACGGCCACCTCCAGCCCTCGGAGCTCGGCCTCCAGCTCCTTGTATTCCCGGGCTCGCTGGGCCTGCCGCTCCAGGGTCCGCATCTGCTTTCCGATCTCGTCCAGGAGATCCCGGGTCCTGGCGAGGTTCTGCTCGGTCCGGGCCAGCTTCCGCTCCGACCGCTCTCGCTGGTCTTTGTACCGGGTGATGCCGCTGGCCTCCTCGATGATCAGCCGTCGCTCCTCGGGCCGGGAGTTGACGATGAACCCGATCTGCCCCTGCTCGATGATCGAGTACCCCTGCTTGCCCAGGCCCGTGCCGGCCAGGAGGCTCCGAATGTCCCGGAGCCGACAGCTCACCTTGTTGATCAGGTATTCGCTCTCACCACAGCGGTGAAGCCGCCGGGTGATCGCGATCTCCGAGAGGTCTCGAAACTCCCGGGGCACGCTGTCCCCGTAGTCGATCTCCTCCCCCTCAGCGGGCTGATTTTCGAAGGTCAGGGTGACCTCGGCCATCCCCGACGGCTTTCGGGTCTCCGTACCGGCGAAGATCACGTCCTGCATGGAGTCGCCCCGAAGGCTCTTCGGCGACATATCGCCCATGGCCCACTTGATGGCGTCCACCACATTGCTCTTCCCACACCCGTTGGGCCCCACGATGCAGGTCATCCCGTCGCCGATCTCCACCAGCACCCGATCTCGAAACGACTTGAACCCCGAAATCTCGATGGAACGCAACTTCATACGACGGTTCCCTCAACCACTACTTCAAAAACCCCTCATCCAGGGCGTGACAGGGCAACTTACCCCCGGGACCCTCGGGGATCAACCGTCGGGGTGCGCCGGGGTGCGCCGGGGGTGCAATCGGGTTCCGTCGGTGGGTTGTCTCCATTCCGCAGCGGGCCTTGGCCCGCTGCGGATTGCGGGCCAACCGATCAACGTGGATCACACAGGGCGCGCCGAGGGCCCAGGGCTCCAAAACCATTTGCTTCCCCGCCAGGGGATCCAAGATTTACCTCATGGACATCGTCACACCGAGGGGTGAAATGGGAGAGTTCGTCGCCTTGCCCCAACCGGGCTCGCTGCCTCTGCCCGAGGGGCACGCCTGGCAGCGCAGCCCCTGCGGCCGCCTGGCCATGGCCACCGACGGCCCCGCCGACACCGGGGCCAGCTTCGGGGATCGGTTCAGCGTGGTGATCCGTGGGCATGGCACCGGCGCCGGCCACCACCGCCACTACCTCTCCCCTGAGGAGCTGGCCGACCGCCTCGCCGAAGAGCTTCGCCGCCACCCCTGGCACGCCGTCTTGCGCCACCTCTGGGGCCCCTTCGCCGGCGCCCTGGCCCTGCCCCGGGACCGTCTGGTGGTCTTCCGAGATCGGTTCGGTCGCCACCCCGTGCAGCTTGTGGCCCATCCCGACCGTTGGTCCGCCACCTCGGACCCCTCGATCGCCTCGTCCTGGGCCGAGGGCGCCCCCTGCACCCACACCCTGCTGAGCTTTCTCCACGGCGTCGACGGTGCCACTCGGCGAGACTTCCTGCAGGGCCTGCATCGCCTCCGGCCCGGGGAGGCCTGCCTTTTGGCCACCGACGGGCCCCCCACGTTCACCACCTGGTGGGCTCCGAGGCCCTCGTCGACCGCCCTGGACACCGCCCTACCCCGCTTCTTTCAAGACCTCCCGAAGCTCTACGGTCATCTCCCCGCCGATCTCGCGCTCAGCGCCGGGCTGGACTCCGCCGGGCTGGCCACGGCCCTGGCGGAGCACCCCGACCTTCAGACCTTTTGCTTCTCCGATCCCCGAGGCCCCGCCGACGAAGCCCCGGGCGCTCAGGAGGTCTCCGACCACCTGGGCCTACCCCATCGCAGGATCCATATCTCCCGGCGAGTCCCCCTGCGAGCCCTCTCCAGCCACCACGGGCCCG
>SKON01000317.1 GCA_007120035.1 Myxococcales bacterium | reverse complement strand
GACAGCTGCTGATCGTCAATATCTCGGACGTGGCGCCTTCGGCGTTGAAGCGACGCCTCGGAGACGACGGACCGACCGTGGCGGAGGTCCTCTCGGGAGCGCTCGTGGAGAAGTGCATCGGTCGATTGCAGGCCGCTGGTGGTCGGGCGCTGCGGGCCGCGCTGCGCAGCGAGGTGGAGCCCGGGACCCAGGCGGCGGCCCTGGTGCTGGGCTCTCTCTCCCAACGTCTGGTCAAGCGGATCCGGCCCGAGGGGGCCTCTCCCCGGATTCGGTTCGCCATCGTCGATCCCGGCCTGGAGTCGGAGGTTTTGGACCTGCCGGTGTTGCGGACCCTGGACGGGTCGGGGGTCTCCATCCGGCGGTTGGAGAAGTTCTTCGAGCACGGTCAGGGGTTGATCTACGGCGTCCGGGAGGACGTGGAGGCCGACCTGGAGGGGCTGGATCGGAGCTGGATCTTGAAGCTCTCCGGGGCCGAAGAGCAGCTCCTGGTCTCCCTGGTGGGGCCCTCTGCCTACGTCCGGGTGGACCGACGAGACATGTTGGCGGCCTTTGAGGGCGTCTACTGTCGGGATATCGCCGTGGGGCTGCGGGACTCTCCCGACTTCCCGCTCCTCGTGGAGGGGCCCGACGTGGAGAGCGGGGCCTTGATGTCATGGCCCGACGAGAAGAAGGCCCGGTGTGTGCAGGAGTTGGTCGCCCAGTTGATGCGTCGTATCGACGAGGGGGCCGGTCTGGATCACGAGTCTGTGGCTCACCTCGAGGTGGCCTCCACCGATTGGGACGTCGAGGAACATCGGCGCCAGGCCTGGCGGCATCTTCAGCGGTTCGCCTTGAGTCGAAGGAAGTTCGATTGGCTCGAGGAGGACCACTACATCGACAGGTACCCGCTCTTCCTGCTGAGCGACGGGCGGATGGCGTCGTTGAACGCGTTGAGGAGCTGTGTCCAGCGCGGGGAGAAGCTCTTGATGGTCGACGGGTGGTCCCAGTCCGGCGTGGGCGTGGGGCTGGGAGAGGGGGCCGTGCTGGACGCCGTCGATGAGGGGACGATGGAGCTGCCGATGAACGCCTACGTGCTCTTCGCCTTCGGAGACGCCGTGACGGGGTCAGCCGGGGAGATCTTGAGCGTCGAGGAGGCCCGAGAGTTGGACGAAGAGGGGACCGGGGATCTCCTGGAGGAGCTGCGGTTCGACGATGAGGTGATGCAGGGCGTGGTGGGGGTGCCCGTGGAACCCGTGGAGGATCCGGCGGTGATCGTCTTCGGCGCGGACAAGAAGTCCGTGCATGTTCGGCGAGATCTGGGGCGTGCCTTCGGTGTGGTGGGGAAGGCCCGGCTGAAGCCGGGGGTGAGCTTTGACGACGCCGAGGGACATCTCTCAAAGGCCGCTCAGGACGTCCTGGGCCATCTCCTGGCGCGGGTACCTCGGATGGATCGCGACGGAGACGACGCCGAGATCTACGAGCGATCCCTGGAAGTGCTCCTGGGGTACGCTGGTGGGCAGCTCACCTGGGAAGCCCTCTCGGATCATCAGGTGGTCATGGATCTCCACACCCCGCTGGCGCGGCGGATCTTGAACGCGCCGCTCTTCCCGACGTCTCGGGGCGTTCCGGTGACGGCCATGAGCCTGTGTCGGGCCTTCCAGAGGCAGGCGGCGGTGGCCCTGGCCATGGAGCATGTGGAGGTAGAGCTGCAGGTGGAAGGTCTGGCGGACTTCCCGATGGCCCTGAAGCGATGGATCGGTCAGAACCTGACGCTTCGCAAGGTACAGCGGCCGTCCTGCTATCGGGAGCGGCGGCCCACGGCGCCCACTTCGGAGGGGCAGGATCCCGTGACGGCGACCTTGAGTTACTGGCTTCAGAAGCTGCGGCCTGACACGGACGGGCGGGAGGTCAGTGAGGACGAGGGGGCGTTGATCGAGTTGGCGTCGGGAGAGGTGTTCCGCGACGGGCTCGAGGGAGAGTTCTGCCAGCTCGTGGTCACCGGAGATAGGTGGTCTGAGGAGTCGGGCCGCGGTTCCAACCGTGAGCGCCTGTGGGTCAACGGCGACCACTGGCTGGCGAAGTGGCTGTCGCGAGAGGGCTCAGTGTCTGCCAAGCCCATCGCCTGGGCTGTGCTGGCGGCCTATGCCCATATCAACAACGTGCGGGAGCCCGTGACCAATGATCACGAGCTCCTCTTTCAGCAGCGGGTGTTGAAGGCTATGGAGGACGGGGAGCTGCAGATGGTGCAGCCCTCGCAGGGGTAATCGAAGAAACCACTCACGTTCAGTGGGTGAGCACCGGAGCCCTGCCGCCTCCGGCGCAGGTATTCGCCTGGTGTGCAGGTGAGCGTTGGAGGTCGAGCCGATCTCGAAGGTGGCGGCTCTCGGCGTGAGAACCTGTGGTTAGCCCGGGGCTTTCGGAGTGGAGACGGCGGCAGGGCTCCAGCCTCCGGCGGCAAGTTCGAGTCGAAGGCTTAGAGCTGGAAGATCATGAAGCTAAGGATTTCCTGCATCTCCGGTGTAGCTCCGGGCCGATTGTGGAAGGCCGAAGCGATCACAGTGCCGCCGCCGGGGACGTCGTAACTTACCATCAAGTGAGCATGGGGTTCGAAGGCGGCGGGCGGATTGGGACCGGCCGTGAAGTGAGTCACGGCGCTAGAGTTCACGTTCTCAATGGCTCGGACCTCGGTATCGAAGACGATTGTCACCGTGCTGGTGTTGAGAAGGAGCTGCATGGGAGAACTCGTGACATCAGCGACGACCGTGTTGTTGCTGTAGCTCGACGAGGGATAGGTGGCGACCTCCGGGAACGTCGCTTCCAGGAAGGAGAGAGCGAGGTCTGCGCCGTAGAGGCTTCCTCCGGACTCCACAAAGTTTCGCAGGTTGTTTTGCATCAACTCGGCGTCACCCCCGGAGATCGTGCTGGACCAGGTGGTACCACACTCCACGAAGAGGATGTCGTACTGCGAGAGGAGCGAATAGTCGGAGAGGAGATTTCGCCGAGCTGTGGCGTCGTTTGCGACATCGAAGTCGAGGCCCAGATCGTTCAGGAGGGAGGCGATATCATCCCAAAATCCGTCGAAGATCATGATGTTCACATCGCCGTCGACGCAGACCTTCTCGGCGTCGCTCATCAGGTTCGTCTCCGAATCGGGGAAAATATCCACGGGGCGCTCGCTCTGGAAGGAGCCCGAGGAGACCAGAAGTTCATGGCTGCCGGAGGGGACCTGGTCGAAGAAGAAGGTGCCGTTGCCGTCGGTGGTAGTGGTGAGGGTGAAGGGCTGGCCACTATCACAGTCGACACCGACGATCTGGACCGTGGCAGCCGGGAGTTGATTGCCGTCGGTGGCGCAGGCCTGGCCGATCAGAGAGCCGATACCGCACCCAGGTTCGATCTGGTTGGGGTCCTGGTTGGGATCTTGGTTCGGGTCTTGGTTGGGATCCTGATTCGGATCTTGGTTGTTGGGATCCTGGTTCTGATTCGGGGGATCGAAGGTCTCTTCGGGGACGCACTCGCCGGTGAAGGGGTTGATCGTCTCCCCATCGGGGCAGTCGGTCTGGTTGGTGGTCTGGTTAGGAGCCTGGTTGGGGTCGGTTTGATTGGGGTCGGTCTGATTCGTCCCCGTGCCGTCGTTGGCGCCGTCCACCTCTTCGCCGCAACCCGTGGAGATGGCGAGGGAGAGAGCGAAGAGCAGGGAGGTCAGAATCAGCGTTGAGCGTTGAGCGAGCATGG
>SKON01000083.1 GCA_007120035.1 Myxococcales bacterium | reverse complement strand
TGCCGGCCCTCGGGGAGGGTCACACCGGAGGCGGTCCACAGTGAGATGAAGGGCGGATCGACCACCTCGGCTGTGTGGGCACGATTGAGAAGAGCAACGGGCCCCATCCCACCCACCCTCACGAGATGGCGGTAGGTGGACGCCGCCGCGTATCCGGCGAGGTGAACTCCGGTCCACGTATCGTGGACCAGGCAGGGCTCGTCAGCGTCGGCCAGGGAGTCTGTGCAGATCAACTCGCCGGCGGGGAAGGTGGCTTCGCAGTCGTCGAGGGCCAGGTCACAGCTCTCTTCGCAGGCCGGGTCATCACAGCCTTGCACGCAGCTCTCCCAGAGGTGCTCGCACTCCAGGGCTCCCACGGCTCGTCCGGCCACGGTGTTGGTGGTCATGTCAAAGGGGCCGGTGCGGCCCGGTCCGAAGAAGAGCCACACACTGTGGCGGAATGCTCCGCATTGCCATCGGCCGTCGGGAGCCAGCCCGAGAGTACTGTTGCTGATCCAGGGCATGCTAGCGACCTGGACCTGATCGTCGCAGAATCCGTCGCTGATCGCTCCCGACGTGGAGGATCCGGGGTCGCTCCTCCTCGTGAGGTTCAGGGATTGACGTCGATGGGACGTTAGGCCAGCCTCCAGGCGCTGGTTGACAAAGGGCGAGCCACCGAAACAGGCTGAGGAGACATCGTCAATGGGTCTTGTCGGAAGGCTGTGTGATGGATTCTATCGTTCAGACGATCGCAGATAGGTTGGGGCTAGAGGAGACCACGCCGGAGCAGCGCCAGATGTTGTTGGAGGTGCTGGTCACGAAGCGAAACGCCCAGGCGATCCCGGTCTTTCTGGGGCATCTGGGCGACGACTTTGAGCCGGCGAGAGCGGCGGCGCGGCAGGGGCTGGAGGTGTTCGGGGAGGAGGCGTTGCCATATGTGGAGAAGACACTCGTTGGGGAAGATTCCGACGCGAGTGTGGAGGCGGCAAAGCTGATCGCCGAAATGCCTCGATCATCGGCGGTGCGAGAGCTGATGGAGCGAAGCCTGGGGTCGGTTTCGAACCCGGAGGCGGTAGAGATCTTGGAAGCGGCGCTGCAGGCCGGTGGGGATGGGCCACCGGAAGGGCTGAGGGCGCTGCAGATTCTGCAGAAGTCGTACTCCTATGAGGATCTGCAGGCGTTGGAAGAGCGACTGGCGGGGATCGACGACGCCGGGGAGAAGATCGAGCGCGTGAATGCTCTCTTGGAGTCCGAGTCATGGCCCATCGTGGCCCTGGGGGAAGAGTACATCCAGTTCATGAACGATGGTGGAATGAACCAGCCGCCTTTCTTTGCGGTCTTCGGTCCGGCGATGCGAACGGTGAAGGACAGGCCTTTCGCGCCGTGGTTTGCAGCCTACATGGTGTCCCGGTTTCCCACGGACCAGGACCACTATCGAAGATCCCTGCGACAGCGTCTGCGAGAGCTGAGCGGCATCTTCGGTGAGCCCTTTGCGACGGCGGTCTCCTATCTGTTGGAGGTTGATGACGGCGTGGTAGCTCGAGAGCCGTTGGCCAAGTGGCTGGAGCAGCAGCAGCCGGCGGACCGGGACGATCGATCCGTGGTGGAGGTCCTTCGGGACACGCTGGGGAAACGCAGCGTCGGGACCTTTGCGGGGAAGCTCCTGGTAGCCCTATTGGAGACCCATCCCGATGGGTTCCCCCTGTACGCAGGGCTCTACGACTTAGTGCCCGCGGAGAGGTGGGACGAACTCCTGGAGGGCAAGAAGAGGCGCCCTGGCGAAGCGGCGACGGAGAGAAAGGTCGTGGAGTATCTGCGGAAGCTCAGCGACGAGGGCGTCGTCGCCATGGTCTCGACCACGCGGTTCGTCACGGCCGAGTCAGACCGGGCCTTTCGAGCCAGCGGCCATCGGTTGCTGGAGGTGATGGCGGACCACGAGTTTGGCTGCGCGTTGAGCCACGAGGCCGAGGAGGCGCTGAAGAGGGGTCGAGAGCTTCCGGAGTGGACGCCGGAGCGGCCGCTGCTGAATCGAGAGTAGGGGCAGGGGAAGCATTGTGGTTTGGTGAAGAGCCTGTTTAGATTGGGGTCGTTAGTTTCTCGATTTCATGAGGTAGTCGATGAAGAAGTGGCCCCTACTGATTGCGGTTCTCTCCTGTTTTGTGCTCCTCTGGTCCTGTAGCGGGGAACCGGAGGGGGAGCCGGAGGAGGAGGATCTCTGTGAAGGGATCTATTGTTCGGGGCATGGTAGCTGTCGAGTGTCCGACGGGGATGTGGTTTGTGATTGTAAGCCGACCTTCGAAGCGGTGGGGCTGGAGTGCATACTGCAATGTGATGGCGGAGTGGACGAGGACGGGGTGTGTGATTACTGGGTGCTCCCCGCGGGGAGTACACAATGGGAGGGATACTCGTTCAACCCTGAGAGCAATGACGAGAACGCGCCGACCCGACCGGTGTACGCGGCGTTTGCATTCGAAGACTTCGGGGTGGCGTTTGTGGTGACTCGTCAAGGGTTTCACCCCTTCTTTCCGGAAACCCAAGAGTGGGGGCCGACAAAGGCTTACTCAGAGTACGATCCTGCCTTTTCAGCGGATGAAGAAATCCGCTGGGCCTTAACGGAACGATTCGATCCTCGAGAGGATGCGGACGACCCGGAGCCGATCTTTGGTTCCTACATCGAGACTGGCGCCGGTGAGATCAGCAGACAATGGTGGCGAAGGTACAATCCGACGACCAATGAGTTCGAGACCATGTACTTCGGTGAGTTCCATGTAGACAACCCCTTTGAAATAGAACAGGAATTCCGGGAAAATCGCCCGGTGATCGAGGAGACCCGGGCCTTCTGGATGGGGCCGCCGAGGGACGAGTGGGTCGAATTCAACATTTGCCTGTTCCCGTCGGAGATCTACCGGGTGTATCTCACAGCCACCGATGTGTTCCTGAGGGATTCTGGGGAGTGTTGGAACTTTGCGGATTCCAAGATCCCGCTCGATGAATGGGGTCCTTTTGTCCCCGGGGTCTACGAAGGAGTCCCACCAATGGAACTCATCGGTGGCGCCTTTTTGTACCAGGAAGACCTGGTACTCTTTCGAGGTGAGTAGGGTCTCGAAAGTCGCGATTGCAAGAGAGGGCGGGCACCAGGGAAGAACTTATTCGCTTTCCAAGGCCCGTGGGGACTGCTATCGTTAGGAAACTCAAGCAGTAGAGTGAAGAGGGGTTGCGTCGGGCGTGGGCTCGTTGCGAGGAGGCGTGCATGAGGTTGGACGATCTCGAGGGGCAGGTCGTTGGTGAGCGATTTCGGCTCGCGGAGATGGTGGGGAAGGGGGGATACGGGGCGGTCTTTCGGGGGGAGCAGCTATCGATGGGGCGGCGGTGTGCGGTGAAGATCCTGCTCCCCGGCCGAGGTGACGAGGAGATGGAGCGGCGGTTTCAGGCCGAGGCTCGGGTGACCTCGCAGTTGACCCATCCCAACACGGTGGTGGTCTACGATTTCGGGGTGGATCAGGCGACGGGGTTGCTCTTCCTGGCAACGGAGTACCTGGACGGTTTTACCCTCCACGAGGAGCTGGAGGTTCGGGAACATCTGTCGGTGGAGCGGGCGGTGGCGATCCTGGAGCAGGTGGGGGCGAGCCTTGAGGATGCTCATCGGCAGGGGCTGGTGCATCGGGACATCAAGCCGAAGAACGTGATGCTCGTGGAGCGTGCGGGGCGCGACGACTACGTGAAGGTGATCGACTTCGGGATCGCCAAGGTGCTTCACGGCGACGGCAGCGACGACCAGCTGACCCAGACGGGGATGATGATCGGCACACCGCAGTACATGCCGCCGGAGCAGCTCGTGGGCAAGGACCTGGACGGGCGAGCCGACCAGTACGCCCTGGCCCTGGTGGGCTACAAGATGCTCACGGGGATCAACCCGTTCCGGGCCGACTCGCCGATGGAGACGGCCATGAGGCACGTCAACGATTATCCGCTTCCACTGCGGACCTATCGCCGTGATCTGGCGGTCGGTGACGAGTTCGAGGCGGTGTTGCTGCGGGCTCTGGAGAAGGAGCCCGAGGATCGCTTCGCCACGATGGGGGAGTTTATCGCGGCCCTGAAGTCTGCTGGAGAGGTCAAGGCGGCGGAGGTCGAGGAGCCGGCGACGTTGATGCTTCCCCGGGTGGAGCCCAGTGACGACGTCGAGGATGTTGAGGAAGTCCAGGATGTTCAAGAGGTAGGGGAGCCCTCGGAGCCAGAGGAGGCCGATACGATCTCGGTGCGGTCCGCTCCGGTTCCGGTGTTGGCCCGTCGCTCGCGGGGGCGGTCCGTCGCGTTGCCGGGGCTTCTGGCGCTGGGGGTGTTTGGTGTGGTGATGCTGCTCGCGCTCGTGATCGCGGGATCCGGTGGTGAGGCCTCCCAGGAGCGGGGGCCCGGGGTGGCCGAGGGGTCTGCTGCCGTGGAGGAGGAAGAGGGTGACGAGCCCGGAAGAGAGAGTGCCGAGTCGTCGTGGCCCGAGGTCATCACTATGGTGGACGAAGGGGTGGCGACAGCCCTTCATGCCGCTCTGGAGAAGGCCGAGGCGTTGGCCGAAGAGGAGGAGGAGGACGAGACACCGCCACAACGCCGCGAGTTCGGGGCCGTGACGGTGACTTTGATCCCCTGGGGGACCCTGCACGTCAACGGTCGCCCCCGGTCGGATCAGACCCGGCAGGAGGTGCGGCTCCCAGTGGGTCGACACGTGTTGACCCTGCACCAGGAGGGGGAGGTCCGGGCCCGTCAAACGGTTGACGTCGAGGCCGGGTCTTCTACAATGGTCGTCTTAGAAGCCGACCTTCCCTTCTAGTCAAAAAACGAGCGTCGAAGATGGTAGATGTGCAGGAGTTGTCCGAGGGCCTGACGTTCGGAAAGCCCGTCCCTCCCTTTGAAGAGCTGCGGTCCCGGGTAGAGAGCCTCCTGGGCCAGGGGGAGCTGAAGGAAGCCCGGCTGGCGCTGGAGGAGTGCCGAGAGCGAGAGGACCAGGCCCGCAGCGGGACGGAGAACACCTGGATCTACGGTCAGCTGGGCCGGCTCTACAGGGAAGAAGGGCGAGCCGAGAAGGCCCTGACCTTTCTGACGAAAGCCTTCGAGTGGGAGCCCCGAGATCTGGAGGTCACCCGGGCCCTCTCGGAGCTCTTGATGGAGCGCGAGGAGTACGAGAAGGGGTTGGAGGTGACCCGGCTGCTCTTACTGAATCATAAGCCGGATCTGCCCGACGAAGAGATCGCCGAGATCTATCGACGGATGGGGGCCCTCTACGAAGGGGAGCAGAACTTTGAAGAGGCGCGGGCGGCCTATGAGAAGTCGCTGCAGAAGGAGCCGGAGAATCCCAAGGCGTTGACGGGGTTGTTGCGGGCCGTTGGTGAGGTCGGTGAGCCGGGAGACGTGATCGACGCCCGGTTGAAGCTGATCCGAAGCCTCGATGATGCCCGAGCACGGTCGGTGGCGCTGGTGGCGCTGGCCAACGATTGGGTCCAGAAGTTCAACGATCCCGGGCGGGCCATGGACACCCTGGAGGAGGCCGTCTCGGAGTGGCCCGAGAACATGCAGGCCGTGGAGAAGATCGCCGCGGTGGCCGGAGAGTTGGGGGACTGGCGACGGGTGTGCCGGGCCTACTTCACGCTGAGCGTGCTGGCCGAAGACGAGCCCACGTCGGCGGAGTACCTGATCCGGTCCAGCGATGTGGCCAGACGGGAGCTGTGGGAGGCCGAGAAGGCCCTGGCCGGATATCGAAAGGCTCTGGAGTTGGACCCGACGCGGCTGGACGCCTTTAAAGCGGTGACGTCAATCCTGGTGGACGCCCGGGACTGGGAGAATCTGGAGGAAGCCTACCTGCAGCTGATCGCGGTGAACCAGGAGCGAGAGGAGCCCCCGCCGGAGCTTTTGGCCGTTCTCTGGGAGAAGCTGGCCGATCTGTACAGCGAGCACCTCGGTCAGATCGACGAAGCCCTCTTCGCCTACGAGCAATCGATCCAGTATGCCCAGCAGCGTCCGGAGATCCGAATGCGGATCGTGGAGCTCGCCGAAGAGCGGGAAGGGCACTACGACCTGGCGGCGACGAAGCTCCGGGAGCTCGTGGAGATGGAGCCCGAGAACAACGAGTGGCTCGACCGCCTGGGGCGAGTAAACCTGCGGCAGAAGAACGTGGACGCCGCCTACTGCGTGTTTCGAGCGCTGCGGGCTCGGGGCGGTGAGTTGGACGGGAAGGCGCAGGGCTTCTTGGACCGGTTCGACACCAACCTGGTGCGGCCGATTAAGACTCAGATCAACGCGAGTATTCTGAAGCGGTTCCTTTTCTCCGAGGATCTTAACCCGGTCCTCAACGATATCTTCTCGATTCTGAAGGGGGCCCTGGAGGATTGGACCGGCGAGAGCCGGCGGAAGTACGGGTTGCGGCGTAAGGACCGCGTGGATATGCGGCAAAACCTGGCGTTCGTGAACTTCTACACCAAGGTCGGAGGCTCCCTGGGTTACATGGACCTGCCGGATCTGTGGTGCAAGCACGACCAGGTGGGGCTGATCAACGGGGCGTTGATCCCGGCGGGGCTGATCGTTGGAGAGGCGAAGCTGCAGTCCAGCCAGGAGAAGCACATCGTGTTTCAGGTGGCCAAGCAGCTCTTCCTCTTTTTGCACGGGGAGCACCACGGAGAGCTCTCGATAAAGGCCTCCAGCCGAGCGCCCTTCTATCTGGCGACGATTCGTCCCCAGTCAGACCTGCAGGCCTTCTATATGTTGGCCGGGGCGCTGGCTCGTCCCGATCAGGGGTTCCCGGAGGCGTTGACGAAGGAGTCGGCGTTTAAAACGCTGAAGAAGAAGATCAAAGGCGATGAGCTGCGGCATCTCGGAAATTGCCTGGATCAGCTCAAGGGCAAGGACCCGGAACGGATGATCCCCACCTGGGTGGAGGCGATCGAGGACTCGGCCAACCGGGTAGGGTTCTTGTTCTGCGATGATCTGAAGGTGGCTGAAGAGTCGATGAGCGAGGAGATCCAGGGGCTTGGGCGTCGGTCCGTGGAAGAGCGAATGCGGAAGCTGATTGACTATTCGATCAGTGAGAAATATCTCTCCCTCCGACAGCAGTTGGGGATCGCAGTGGCCTGAGGGCCAAGATTCCCACCCACCTCCTTTGAGGTCTGGACGGCGAGCCCCGTGACGGGTGGCGCCGCGGCCTCCGCAGTGCGATCCAGGAACATGGAAAAGACAAGAAATATCGCGATCGTGGCCCACGTCGACCACGGCAAGACGACGTTGATCGATCAGCTTCTGAAGCAAACCCACACCGTGCCGGACCACCGCGAGTTGGCCGAGCGGGCGATGGACAGCAACGCTCTGGAGCAAGAGCGGGGGATCACGATCGTGGCCAAATGCACGGCCATCGACTGGTTCGGGCATCGGATCAACATCATCGACACGCCAGGGCACGCCGACTTCGGCGGGGAGGTGGAGCGGGTGTTGAAGCTGGTGGACTCCGTGCTGCTCCTGGTGGACGCCTTCGAGGGGCCGATGCCGCAGACGAAGTTCGTGTTGCGGAAGTCCCTGGAGCTGGGGCTGGAGCCCATCGTGGTGATCAACAAGATCGACCGTCCCAACGCCCGGCCTCACGAGGTGTTGGACATGGTCTTTGAGCTCTTCATGGACCTGCAGGCCACGGACGGGCAGCTCGACTTCCCTGTGGTCTATGCGTCGGGGCTGGCCGGGTTTGCCAAGCACGAGTTGGAGGAGGAGAGCGACACCCTGACGCCTCTCCTGGAGGCTATCGTGGAGCATGTGCCGCCGCCGGGCGGGGACTCGTCGGCGCCGCTGCAGATGCAGGTGGCGACCCTTCAGTATGACGACTACGTGGGCCGCGTGGCGGTGGGGCGGGTCTTTGACGGGACTCTGCGGATCGGCGACCGGGTGGTCCGATGTCTGCGGAGCGGGGAGCAGGTGACCGCGAAGGTGACGAAGCTCTACGGGTTCCATGGGTTGGACCGGGTGGAGCGTGACGAGGTCCGGGCCGGGGATATCGCGGCGCTGGCCGGGTTCGACGAGGTCTTGCCCGGGGAGACGATCTGCGATCCCGAGCACGTGCGGCCCCTGCCGATGATCGAGATCGACGAGCCCACGGTGTCGATGATCTTCATGATCAACGACTCGCCGTTTGCCGGGCGGGACGGGAAATACCTGACGAGTCGGCAGATCCGGGAGCGTCTGGATCGGGAGCTGGAGCAGAACGTGGCGCTCCGGGTTCGGGACACAGAGCGGGCCGAGGCTTTTGAGGTGTCCGGTCGGGGAGAGCTCCACCTGGCGATCCTGCTGGAGCAGATGCGGCGGCAGGGCTACGAGATGCAGGTCTCCCAGCCTCGAGTGATCTACAAGGAGGATGAGTCGGGCAAGAAGCTCGAGCCCATCGAGGAGGTGATCGTCGAGGTGGACGCGGAGTACGCCGGTACGGTGATCCGCAACCTGAGCGAGCGAAAGGGCGAGCTGGTGGCGGTGGCGAATAACGCCGATGGGACCCAGCGGCTGGACTTCCGGGTGCCTTCTCGGGGGCTCTTCGGGTATCGGTCGGAGTTCTTGACCCAGACCCGGGGGACGGGGGTGATGTACACGAACTTCGCCGGCTATGAGCCCTACAAAGGGGATCTGGTGAGCGAGCGGAACGGCGTGCTCATCGCCAAAGATCAGGGAGAGACGACGACCTACGCGCTCTTCAACCTGCAGGAGCGGGGGCAGCTCTTCGTGGGGCCCTCCGAGGAGGTCTACGGTGGTCAGATCGTGGGGCTACACGCCAGGGATAACGACCTGGTGGTGAACCCGAGCAAGAAGAAGAAGCTGACCAACGTGCGAGCTGCCGGGAGCGACGACGCGCTCTTGTTGACCCCGAAGGTTCAGATGGATCTGGAGCGGGCCATCGAGTTCATCGGACCCGACGAGTACGTGGAGATCACGCCGAAGGCGATCAGGCTGCGAAAGGCCGAGCTGAACCACAGCTTCCGGAAGTGACCCTGCGACTGCGGGGGGCGCAGAGGCGGTGGGCCATGGCGCATTTTCTGGCGAGCATCTCCAGCCAGACAGCGTCGGCGTCGGTGGCCTCGGCGGTGTAGAGCCACCGGGTGGTGGCGTCGTCGCCGCTGCTGCGGACCTCGCGGTGCACCAGCCGAAGGTGGAGGTCATGGCGCTCGCCGAGCTCGTCGATGACGACGGTCACGCGGAGGACCTCCCCGAGGGGAACCCCGAAGTCGCCCAAGAAGGTCAGGCGAGCAGGGCCCCGGCGGGCGAGGTGTAGGTGTTTCAGGAAGGAGGAGCCGTCGAGAAAACGGCAAAAGATCTGGCGTCGCATGGTTGCTCCCTGGGCCGTCCGTGGCGAAGAGGTGAGCGCGAGTGTTGCTCCGACCTCTTTGTTGTACCGCGATGGCGAGGGGGCGCAATTTTTTTTTGATGGGCTACAGGCTACTGGAACTGGCGGAGGAAGAAGTCTTCGCCGGAGTCCTCTTCTTCCTCGGGGGCGTACTGCGTGGGAGCGGTGCCGACGAGGAAGATCTCTTCGATGCCGCCGGTGCGGGCGAGCTTGCCGGTGACGTGGTCGATGGTGGCCTCTGTGATGCCGGCGGCGGGCTCCTCGAAGTGGAGGGGCTCGCGGTCGCCGACGATCTTCTCGAGGGTGTCGCGGAAGATGGGGGCGGCGACGTTGCCGCCGTACTGTCCGCGGCCGAGGGAGCGGTTGTCGCCGAAGCCCACCCAGACGCCGATGACCAGGTCCGGGGTGTAGCCGATGAACCAGGCGTCGCGGCTGTCGTTGGTGGTGCCCGTCTTGCCGGCCACGGGGTGTCCCAGGGCCCGGATCACGTGGCCGGTGCCGAAGCGGTTTCGGCCGGTGCTGTCGCGGTAGGTGTCGACGGCGCTGAGGAGGAGGGAGGTGGTCAGGTAGGCGACCTCGGGGGCGAGGACGGGCTCTGTGTGGGTGTGATAGAGGGTGCGGTCGCCGTGGTAGGACTCCACGCGGTTCAAGAATCGGGGGCGGGCGAACTCGCCGCCGGCGGCGAAGGTGGCGTAGGCGTTGGTGATCTCCAGGGGGGGCATTTCGCTGGATCCCATGACCATGGTGTAGTTTTGGGCCAGGGGGCTGGTGATGCCCAGGCGGCGGGCGAAGGCGATGGCGTCTTCGATGCCGATCTCGTCGAGGACCCGGACGGCGACGACGTTGCGGCTGGCGGCCAGGGCTTCGCGAACCCGGATGGGGCCTCGCCATTGTCCGTCGGCGTTGCGGGGCGACCAGGATTGGTCGTTGGGGAGCTGGAAGACCGTGGGGCTGTCCAGGTAGACCGAGGCGGGGGTGATGGCCTGGGCGTCGAGGGCGGCGGCGTAGACGAGGGTCTTGAAGCTGGAGCCGGTCTGGCGGCGGGCCTGGGTGGCGCTGTCGAACTCGTTGGTGCCGAAGTCGTAGCCGCCGACGAGGGCCCGGACCTCGCGGGTGTGGGGATCCATGACGATCACGGCGACCTCGGCACCGGTCTCGAACCGGACCGTGGGATCTTCGGTGGTGGCCTGGATGTGGGTGGTGGGCAGGACGCGGAGGACGTCGCCGCGGGCCAGGACCTCTTCCAGGGGCTTCTTATCGGAGCCTTCGCCGACGATGCGGGATCGGGGCTCGAGGAGGAGGCGAGCGCGGATGTCGCCGATGCCGACGATGACCTGGTCGGTCTCGGGGTCGACGGAGGTGACGACGACCTCATAGACCGTGCCGGGGGTCAGCACTTCGCCGGCCTCCTCGCCGCCGGTGGCGAGGAATGGCTCGATGGCGTCTTCCTCGAGTCGGCGCTGGGGTCGGTAGAAGCCCTGGCGTTCGTCGTAGGCGCGCAGGCCCTTGCGTGCGGCGGACTCGGCGGCCCGTTGCATCTCGATGTTCAGGGTGGTGTGGACTCGCATCCCCCCGGTCATGAGGAGGTCGCGGCCGTATTCGTCGACGATGGCCCGGCGGACGTTCTCGGTGAAGTAGGGGGCGAAGCCTCGGTAGGGGTAGCTATCGGTGACGGGGACGGTCTCGATGGGGGTGTCCATAGCCTCCCGGTAGGAGCCCTCGTTGATAAAGCCCTTCTCCCACATCTGGCGGAGGACATAGGTTCGGCGGCGCTCGGCCCGCTCCGGGTGGCGCAGGGGCGTATGGGCCTCGGGGCCGGCGGTGAGGCCGGCGAGGAGGGCGGCCTCGGCGATGGAGATGTCGCGGACGCTCTTGCCGAAGTAGAACCGGGAGGCTTCCTCCACACCGTGGGTCCCGTGCCCGAGGTAGATGGTGTTGAGGTACATGTAGAGGATGTCCTCTTTGGAGAGGTTCTGCTCGAGCTCACGGGTGAGGATGATCTCCTGGATCTTACGGCGGACCGAACGCTCCGGGGTGAGGATCAGGTTCTTGACGAGCTGCATGGTGATCGTGGAGGTGGCCCGCATGCCCTGGTCGTAGCGCACGGCGTAGTAGACGGCCCGGAGCATGCCCAGGTAGTCGATGCCGGCGTGGGTCATGAACTCGCTGTCCTCGGCGGCCATGAAGGCGAACTGAACGGTGTCGGGGATCTCGTCCAGGGGGATCAGGGTGCGGCGCTCTCCGGGGACGTGGAACTCGGCGAGGATTTCGCCGTCGTCGGTGAGGATCTGGCTGACCTGAGGGGGGTCGTAGTCGTCGCGATCCAGGATCTCCGGGAGCTCCCGGCCGTAGTAGTAGAAGATGCCGGCGATGCCGGCGATGCCCGTGACGGCGGCCAGGATGGCCAAGATCATAAGCCACTTGAGGATGGCGAGGAGGCGACCCATTACGGTTTTCTTGTTCTTTCGGGACCGGCGGGCCATGGGAGATCCTGGGAGGGCCTTTCACTGTCAGGAGGCAGAAACGGCGACGGGGCGGCGGTTCATTCCGGCAGCCCCGAAGTGGCAGAGTACGAGGCGGGTTCAGGGTGTCAAGGATCGAGGAGTTTTGGGGAGGAGGCGGAGATGGGGAGGGGCTCCTCGGGGACCCGCCGCGTGGCGTGGCGGTAGAGGGGGGAGAGTGGCAGGTGGTCGCCGGGGAGGAGGAAGAGGGACCGGGGAGCGGAGAGGGTCCGGTAGCCCGAGCCGGGCTCGTCGTCGGGGTCGAGGACCATGGGGAAGGCGAGCTCGATGGGGCCCGGGGAGAGCTCGAAGGCCGCCGGCAGGGAAGCCTCAAAGGTCTCGTCGACGGTGGTGATTCGGATCTGGGCATGGAGGCCGTCGGGGAGTCCTTCGGGGATGATCTCAACCTGGGTTCGCCGGGTGTCGACGAGTCCGTAGGTGACCTCGTGGTGGAGGTGGTCGCCGTCGTAGAGGGTCAGGGGGATGACCTCGGGCTCGGCGACGAGCTCATAGCCCTGGAAGGTCAGGGGAGCGGCGGTGAGGAAGTACCGGCCCGGGGGGAGGTTCTCGAAGGTCTGGGCGTCCTGAAAGGTGATCTCCGTGTCCGCTGGCCCTGCCAGACGGAGGTCGGCGGGGACGTTCGGGGGGAGTCCCTGGACGGTGACGGTTGCGGCGGCGGCGCCGAAGGCCGGCGATGGATGACAGTAGATCGACAGAGGCAGGCGAGCGTCGACGCGCTCCGGGGTGTCGTCCTGGGCGTCCCGGATGACGACGAGCTCTTCGCGAAAGGAGCCGGTTTGCAGGGGGCAGGTGACGAAGACCTCGAGGGTCTGGCGGCCTTCGGCGTCGAGGGTGAGGCTCGGCGGGGTGGCGACGATCCAGGGCGCCGAGGTCTCGACGCGGGCCGGGGCGGCTCGGCGGCCCGGGTTGTCGAGAGCGACGTAGAATCGCCCTGTGGCGCCGGCGTCCTCTTCCAGGTGGAGGGTGCCGGGATAGAAGGAGAGCGGCGGATCCTCGGAGGAGCCGCAGGCCATGACGAGCGAGATGGTAAAGCAAAGGACGAGCAGTGGTGCGCGAGAATCCATGTTCCCCCCAGAGCATTGTAAGTGTTCCGAGGGTGAAGATAGGGTCGCGCTCCGAGGTTGCCACCGCGCTCAGTGGCACTTCAGCTCTCGTACTCCCACGCAGGAGGGCGCGAATCCGTAGTCTGGGATGTGCAATGTGTCATCACAGCGGCGAAGGATAACGGATCGTTGGGGTTTGCGGCGGCATGGATCGTGGCGTCGGGGTTTGCGGCGGTATCGTTCGTGGCGTCGGGGTTTGCGGCGGTATCGTTCGTGGCGTCGGGGTTTGCGGCGGTATCGTTCGTGGCGTCGGGGTTTGCGGCGGTA
>SKON01000063.1 GCA_007120035.1 Myxococcales bacterium | reverse complement strand
TCCTCGGGCCAAGGCCGCGAGGCTGGGCGAGTCGGGCCTGAAACAGCGGCCCGAACGTCCTCGCGGGCCAAGGCCCGCTGCGGAATTGCGACGTCCTTACCGACGGAGACCGATCACACCCCACGAAGGTTCAGATCTTGGGTTTGCCACGGGGGCCTGTTATTGTATGGCGACCTGAATGGGACTTGCGGAGCTTCGAGGAAGACTGATGATACGACGACTGTGGGTGTTTCTCGTGATTGGCGTCTGGGTGGGGTGCTCCGGGCCTGAGGTTGAGGGTGACACCGATGTGGATGTGGCCGAGGAAGGGCTCACCTATTACGGGGAGATCGCGCCGATCATCAATACCCACTGTGCGGGATGTCATTACCCCGGAGAGGGGGCGCCCCTGGACCTCCACACCTTTGAGGACGTTCGAAACTACGCACAGATCTCGTTGGGATATATGGAGTCCGGCGACATGCCTCCCTGGATGCCGGACCCCTCGTGTCGGGATTATCAGCGGCAGCGAATCATGCCCGCCGAGGAGATCGCCCTCTTTCGGGAGTGGGTGGAGACCGGAATGGCCGAGGGGACACCGGCCGATGATTTTGAGGGGTTCTCACCGCCTCCGCGGCCCGATCCGGACGTGACGGCTCGGGTGCCGGGGGCCCCGTACCATCCTCGAGAAGACTTGAGCGACGAGTACCGCTGCTTCCTGATGGATGTGGAGTTCGAGGAGGAGACTTTCGTCACGGGAACCCACGTGGACACTGGTGGGGTGGAGGTGATCCACCACGCAAATCTCTTCCTGGTGCCTCCCTTCGATCTGGCCACAGTGGAGGCCCTCGAGGCCCAGAACGACGAGCCCGGGTATCCCTGTTATGGCTCTCCCGGGTTTAACAGCATTCACGTGATCGGTACCTGGGTGCCGGGGATGGAGCCCATCTTCGTGCCCGAGGGATCGGCGGTGACCGTGCCGGCCGGGAGTCGACTGGTGATGCAGACGCACTTCAACACGGTCTTCGCCGAGCCGGAGCCCGTGAACCCCGAGGTTCACCTGTTCACGCAGCCGGAGCCGCCGGAGAACCGGGTTCGGGCGATGACCTTCGCGAACATGAACATCGTGATTCCTCCGGGGGATAGTAACTCCATGCATATCGAGGAGTTTACCAACCGGAGCGACGACTCCTGGCAGGTGTTGGGGGTAGTGCCTCACCTCCACGCGCTGGCCAAGCGAGTGCTCGTCGATGTTCGACGGCCCGGTGAGGACGAGAACGTCTGTCTGGTGGACATCCCGAACTGGGACTTCAACTGGCAGCAGGACTACCGGTTCTTAGACGATGAGTGGGTCGAGGTTCACCCCGGAGACACCCTTCGGCTGGTGTGTATCTACGACAATTCGCCGGAGAACCAGCCCGTGATTGACGGGGTGCAGCAGGAACCTCAGGAGGTCCGATGGGGCGCCCGTTCTGTGGATGAGATGTGTATGGCCTTCTTGATCGTGAGCGAGCCCTACACCCCCCCGATAGAGGGCGATCTCTGCGAGCAGTTCGACGGGTGTCGAGCAGCCTGCAGCGATCCCTACGGCGTGGGTTGCATCTTCAACTGTGGAGCCCAGGAGATCGACTGCGGGGTCTGTCTACTCTCGGGCGCGCAGTCGTGTAGCAACCGGTATTGCCCCCAGGAGTTGAACGCCGCGATTCCCTGTCTGTACAACTGCGCGCAGGCCTCGCAGGCCGGCGGGGACATGGATGCCTGCCTCTCCGATGAGTGCCCGGACGAGCGGGATGATCTGGAGGAGTGTCTGCGGCCGCGGATCGAGACCGGGCTCTGCAATCAGGACATCGCGGAGTGTAATATCGAGTTTTGACGGCAGGGGTGATCAGGTGCTCGATGATTGGTCCCGATCGGCGGCATTCTCTTCTTCGCCGCGGCGAAAGGCCGAGAGGCTGACGACGCCGAGGCCCGCCAGGCCTGTGATAAGGATCACGAGAGGGATCCAGGGGAGTTGGAGGGGGCTGGATTCGGAGTAGAGGCCGCCGGCGACGAGCATGGCCAGTCCGGCGGTGGTGAGGGCGACGCCGGCGATGGCTTTGAGGCGGCCCGGCCAGCCCCGGATGGAGGTGGGTTTGACAGGGCCCGGGCTCTCGAAGCGTCCGAAGGCCAGGACCAGGATGATCAGGGTGAGGGTGAGGAGGAGGAGCCAGGGGATGCGGGTGAGCCACCAGATGCCGTCGACGCGGTCGGCAACAGGCCAAAGGCCCGTGGGGTAGGCGGCTGCGGCGACAGCGACCATAGCGGTCATATGCCAGAGGTAGACCGTCATCAGACGGCTGCCGGCGAGGACCACGGCGCCCCAGACGGCGGTCCGCTGGAGGAGGCGCTCGGCGGGGCGCTTCAGGGCGATGATGAGACCGATCTGGCCGATGGTGAGCACTACCAGGGCGATGCTGGGTGGGGAGTTGTTGGTGCGGTCCGCTTCGCCGGTTCCGACCATGCTCAGGGGGTAGTCGAAGACCAGGACCAGAACCAGGAGAAGGCCATATCCGACGAGGGCGATGAGCACACCTCGGGCGACGGAGTTGGGGAGGCGGCCGTCATGCCAGAAGAATCCGGCCTGGTGGACGGCGCCCCAGACCCAGACGAAGTTCGACCAGCCCACGTAGGGAACGCCGGCCTTGTGGAGGATGTCGACGACGAGGGCCATGGCGACGAAGAAGAGCAGGGCGCCGACGCCGAACCGTCGATGGAGCCAGTAGGCCGCCGGAGAGATGGTGATCACGCAGAGGTAGGCCGCCAGAAACCAGATGGGGAGCATCACCGCCTGGGTAGCAAGCACCAGGAGGTCCGTCGGGGTCCCGAGGAAGTTCAACAGGAGCACCACGGGGATCCAGAAGAAGATCAGGGGGATCACCGGCGCCAGGAGTCGTTTGGCCCGTTTTCGAAGCCAGTTCACGTAGCCCGTGCCCTTCTCTCGAGAAGAGTCCCAGCCGATGGCGTTGGCCAACCCGCCGACGAAGAAGAAGAGGGGCATGACCTGGAAGAACCAGGTCAACCATTGGGTTTCTGGGACGATCGCCAGGAGCCGCTCGGCCTGGATCTGGCCGTCCTCGACGGTGATGTAGGCGAGGAGCCAGTGTCCGAGGACGACGACGAGGATGGCGACGACCCGGAGAAAGTCGGCGTACCGGATGCGGTCATCCGGGGTCTGGTCCTCGATCTTTCGACAGGTTCGGAGGAACTGCTTCCACATATGGCGAGCCGTCAGAGGGGGAAAATTCAGGTGACATTCGGCGCCGAGTACCCTACAACTTGTGGCGAGACCATGGGAATCGCAAGGGGCTTTGTTGCCCTTTCTATCGGACGTATTCGGGAGTGAGCTTTATTCGAAGCCAGGAGAGATGAGAATGAACGTGCAAGTGAACACCGGAAGCAGCGTGGACGGAAGCCAGGACCTGAAGGACGCTGTGCGCAGCGAAGTGGAGGGCGTGCTGGAGCGGTTCCGAGAGTCCGTGACCCGCGTGGAGGTACACCTCACCGACGAGAACTCCCACAAAGGCGGCTCCGACGACAAGCGATGCTCCATGGAGGCCCGCGTCGAAGGGATGAAGCCTGTGGCGGTGACTCACAACGCCGGCAATGTGGAGGACGCTGTCTCCGGCGCCGTGCAGAAGCTCCGTCGGGCGCTGGACAGCACGCTGGGTAAGCGAAATCGCCACCGGAAGTAAACCGGAGAGC
>SKON01000187.1 GCA_007120035.1 Myxococcales bacterium | reverse complement strand
GCGGGAGCTCAACGACAGCTCGGTGGACTTCAACGTCCGGGGTTGGGTAGAGACGGCGAACTACTGGCCTGTGCACGGGCAGTTGCTTCGGGAGATTAAGTACCGGCTCGACGCGGCGGGGATCGGGATTCCCTTCCCGCAGCGGGATGTGTGGTTGCATAAGGTGGAGCCCGAAGGAGAGTGAGGGGTCTCAGAGGGCGTCGAGCCACCGTCGCGCCGTGGGCGCGTCGGTGGTCTCGACGGCTTCCTGAAAGCGGCTTCGGGCGACGAAGCGGCTGATCGAGTCTCGTCGGTGGGGTGCGTGGTCGAGGGCGGCTTCGGCGATGGGGGTGGCGGCGCCGGGGAAGCCGGCCTGGAACAAGTGGGCGGCCAGGGGCCACCAGCCGTAGCCCGGGGGAGGGGCGTTGCGCGCGTAGTGGGTGGCGAGGGTCGCCAGAGCTTCGGGGAGGCCGGGCTGGTCGGGAGAGGCCGTGGATTCCAGAAGTCGGGGCCAGATCAGGGCGATGGGTCGGAGGTCGGCGCCGTCGTCGTGATCCTTCAGGGTCGAGAGGGTGTTGTTGAGGGTGGCGAGGGCGTCCAGGAGGTCCTGGAGCCGGGTGTTTTGATGAGGGGCGAGGAGGGCCAGGACGCGGCCGACGCCGTCGACGACGGGGAGGCGTGGGTCTCGGCGACGGGGCCCGGGGGTGCCGGCGGTGGGGTCGTGATGGCCGGTCCAGGCACGAGAGAGCACTCGGAAGCCCTCTTTGGCGGGGCGCCACCGGTCGGGGTAGATGGCGGCGAGCTTGTCGAGGAGTGGGAAGACCTCCTCGGCCTGGTCCATGGGGAGGCTCGCTACGCGGGAGAGCTGCTGGCGAGCGCTGAGGTGGCCGAGCCATCGCTGGCGTTCCTCGCCGGAGAAGAAGGTGTGGGAGACCTCTTCGAGACGCTCGGCTTCGATCTCGGGGAGGGTGAGGCCGGCCATCTTGAAGACCCGGGCGGCCCCGCGGCGGAGGTCTGTGAGGCGCAGGGTCCGGTGGTCCGGGCGGGCACGGCTGATGGCCCGATGGAGGTCCAGGAGGATGTCGAGGGCTCGGACCCGGTCGGTCCAGCGAGGGCTGGAGGAGAGGGCCACGGACATCCAGAGGCGATCTCGAGGGCCGAGGCGGCTCCAGTCGAGTTTGCCCAGGATCTGGCGGCCCTGGCTGACCTGGGCGCCGGTGGTCAGAAGCGTGGAGCCTTGACGCAGGCGGCAGTGGGCGGCCCAGGTGTCATCGCCGGCCCGCTCAGCCCGCCGGGCGGCCTGGGCGAAGGCTTCGGCGGCGTCGAGGTGGCGAGCCAAGGCCCTGTGGGAGAGGGCGTGGCCGATGAGGTAGGGGCCCAGAGGCCAGGTGGGGCGTAGGTCTCGGAGCCAGACCCCCACGCCGTGGAGGTTGTCGGGGGAGATGTCGCGGTGCCGCTCCTGGAGGGTGTCGAAGAGCTCTCGAGGAGGTCGGGGGTCGTCGGGGAGGCCGGTCTCGCCGAAGTACTCGAGGAAGGCGTGGTATTCCCCGGGCTTGTCGAGGTAGATGGCCACTTCCGTGGCGAGGAGGATGAGCTCCAGCCAGACCGCGGGGGTCTCGAAGCGGCCCTGGCACCATCGGGCGGTGTCGATCAGGGCCGTCAGGGCGAGCTCGGGGTTCTTGTCTTCGTGAAGGGCGTACCGGACGGCGGTCAGGCGGACCTTCAGGCGGTGGGTGGACCATCTCTCAGTGAGGGTCATTGGGGACCTCCGCGGGGGACGCCCAGAGTGTGGAGGCGCTGGACCTGACGCTCGAGCTGGGTGAGGTGGCGGGCGGCTTTCTTGAAGTCCGCCAGGTGTGCCGGGGAGACCTCGGGGGGGAGGGAGGTCTCGAGGGCGTCGATGCGGCCTTCGAGGTGTTTGAGCTCCTTGGCCTGGAGCTGTCGGTGCTCGGGGTCTTCGGCGAAGGGGAACTCCCGGAGGTCTTCGCGGAGGAGGTCGAGGCGGCGGAGCGTGGAGGCCTGGAGCTGGGCGGCGTACCGGGCCGGGTCCTGGCGGGTGAAGAGGGCCTCTTCCTGGGCGACGCTCTCGAAGGTGGCCTGGACGCGGTCTGCGATCTGGCGCCATCGGTGGTCGTCGTCGTCCTCCCAGGCGGCGGTGGCCTCCTCGTAGAGGGCGTCGATACGGGGACGCCACTCATCGTGGGAGTGGCCCATGCGGCCCGTGTCCGAGGAGAAGACGATGAGGCGAATCGTGTCGAGGAGGGAGGTGATCCGGGAGATCCCGGGGGTGCGCTCCTTTCGGGGTGCGTACTCGTCGAGGAGGGTCTGGAGGCGACGGGCCAGGACCTGGAGGCGGTGGGGGTCCTGGGTGGCGGCGGCCCGGATGCCGACCTGGAGGGTGGTCCACCGCTCCTGGAATCGGCGTGCTTCAAGGCCCCAGAGGCGACCGGCGACCTGGGCGGCCCGGTTGAGGAGGTCTTCGATGTCGGACCACTCCCGGGGATTCGCCATGGTCGGGCGGTCGATGCGGGCCCAGAAGGACTGCTCGCCGATGGTGCCCGAGGCGGTGACGGTCATGGCGGCGTCGACGTGGATCGTGAGCTCCAGCGGGGTGCCGGGGCGGACGTCGTCGGGCAGGGGGAGGACCACGGTGTGGATCGGGAGGTGGTGCTGGAGGATGCGGACGACGAGGGCGCCGCTCTGGTCGCCGGTGTAGAGGGTCTTGCGGGCTCGGGTGGGCAGGTGGCTGCCTCGGGGGACCAGGGTGTGGAGCGCGGGGTGGCCGTCTTCGACGATCTCCAGGTTGAGATCCCTGGCGAGGACGGCGGGGTTGGTGAGGCGGAGGCTGGGCAGGGGAGGCGCCGTGGGGTCCGGTGGCGGGAGGAAGAGGGGGAGCTCGACGATGGGTTCGCCTGCGGAGTCGAGTAGCTGGGCGCGGAGGTCGGAGCTCGAGGAGCTGGCGAGCAGGTCTGTGACGTCGTCGAAGGTGAACTCCAGGTCGTCGGAGAGGTCGGCGTCTACTGCCAGGCCGTCGCCAGAGAGGCTACCTGCGATGAGGCGGAGCGCTGTGGGCCTCTGGTTCGGAGCGGAGACGGCGCCCAGGAGCGCCGGGTCGTCGACGGTAGGGAGGTCTGTGAAGTGGACCGCGCAGGAGCTGGACTCGCGGGACTCGATGGAGAAGCGGCCCAGGGCGGCGGCGCAGATCGCGGCGCCCAGGGCGACGCTGGTCTCGGGCTCTTCGTGGTGGAAGGCCGAGGGGTCCAGGTCGAGCTCGGGGCCGAGCTCCCGCAGGAGGATCTCGCGAACGGCGGGGACGCGGGTGGAGCCGCCGACGAGGAAGACGCCGTCGATGTCGGTGGGAGAGAGGTCGTGGCGCTCCTGAGCCTCGCGGAGGGCCTCTCGCGAGGAGTGTAGGGTGCTCTCCAGGAGGTCCGTGATGGCGTCCTCGAAGTCTTGTTTGTACACGACCTGGCTGAGGTGAATCTCGTCGTCGAGGTCTGGGATGCGCAAAGGGCGCTCGATGGCCACAGAGTCGGAGACGGAGAGCTCCTCTTTGACCATCCGGGCGATGGGGAGGAGGGCGTCGAAGATCGCCCGGCTGCGGGGGTCCGTGAGGTCGCCGGCGAGTTTTACGCCGGCCTCTCGGAGGCCCTGGCGGAAGAGGGCTGCGAGCCTTCGGTCGAAGTCGTCGCCGCCGAGGTGGTTGTCGCCGGCGATGGCCAGGACCTGATACTCGCCGTAGAGAGCCTGAATGATCGAGACGTCGAAGGTTCCACCGCCGAGGTCGTAGACGAGGAAGGTGCCCTTGTCGATGCGGGAGCGCCAGCAGTGGTAGATGGCGGCGGCCGTGGGCTCCTGGACGAGGCCAAGGATCGAGAGGCCCGCGGCTTCGCCGGCCCGGCGGGTGGCCTCGATCTGGGGAGCGTCGAAGTACGCCGGGACGGTGATGACCGCTTCCCGGAGCGCCCAGGTCTGCTCGGGGTAGGTGGCCTGGAGGCCCGTGAGGCATCGGCGGGTGGCCTCTTCAATGATGGCCGCCGAGAGGGCCTCGGGATCGGTGCCGGTGTGGTCGCCGAGGAGCTCGTCGTCGGTGCCCATCCAGCGCTTCACAGACGAGAGGAGGTGCTGGGCTTTCTGGGGATCTCGGGAGTGGAGGGCGTCGTCTCCGACGATCCAGCCGTCGGGGCCGGGGAGGATCACAGAGGGGAAGGTCGGGCTCTGGTGGTCGAGGACGTAGATGCGGGGACCCGGGGCGCCGGGGACCGCGGCGGCGGCGGCGGTGCGGGTTGTGCCGAGATCGATGCCGAAGGGGAGGGCGATGGTCATGACGGGCCCCCGCCGGAGGAGTCTGGCAGAAAGGGCGGATCGGCGAAGAGCTCCTCGTCATCGAGCCGGGGAAGGACGAGGGCGTCTTCGACGTCGGCGCGCAAGGGTGGGAGCTCCGGGGCAGGCGTCGGCAGGAGGAGGCGTTTGGCGGCGGCCCAGAGGTCGCGGTCCCGGGTCGCCGGCGGCGGGGTGAGGAGGGTGGATCTGGCGCGAAAGACGGGATCAGTGGAGAGCCGCCGCCAGTCGTGCTGGAGGGCCTCTCGATCGTCACCCTTGAGCGCCCGGGTGCGGGCTCGCATGGTCCGGGTGAGCTCGGCCTCGCCATCGCGGGGGTCGAGATCCCACCGCTCGAAGGGGTTCTCACTGATCTTCATAGGGGACCTCCGGCAGCGGCTCGTCGTCGATCCCGAAGCGGGCGAGTTCTTTCTCGAGGGCTTCGCGGGCCACGGGGAGCTCCTTGCTGTAGGGGTAGATCTCGAGGGCTTCCTCGTAGTGCTGGCGAGCCTTCTCGAGGGTCGGTTGTACCAGGCCCTTCAGGGGGCTCCCGAGGCCTGCGGCGCCAGGGACGAGGGTGATCTTCAGGAGCTCCATGTGGAGGAGGTCCAGGAGCGTGTAGGCCAGGAGTTTGGAGGCGTTACGGTGGCCCGGGCAGATCTGCAGCGCCCTTCGAAAGGACTCCTCTTTATCAGTGCGGGAGATGTGGTCTTCGCCCTCAAAGACGTAGAGATCGGCGATGGGGCCCTGGAAGCCGAAGAGATCGTCGTCGCCGGCGTCGAGGAGGCGCTCGGCGCAGGGGCGAAGGCGAGTGACCATGTCGGAGAGGAGGTCGAGCTCTTCCTCGCGGCCGATCTCGCGGATCCCCCAGACGGTCGCCAGCCCTCGGCGGAGCACGGCGCCGTCGAGCTCCGGGGGGAACCGGAGCTCTTCCAGGCGGTGCAGGGCTCCGTCGAAGACGCGGAGGACCGACTTTCGGTCCACCTCTGCGAGGGCGAGCTCGTCGAGGTGGCGTTGGAGCTCCTCGTGGACGGCGCGGCAGAGGAGGCTCGTGACCCGGGCGGCGGCGGCTCGGATCCCGTCGGAGAGAGGGTGCGCCGGGGCGTCGTCGAAGAACTCGCCAGTGGTGGCCAGGGCGTCCATGGTGTGGAGCAGGGGCCGCCGAGAGACGGACTCTTCCCAATGAGAGAGGCGGAGCGCCGGGTGGGCGAGCTCCTGAAGGAGCTCGAAGGTGGAGTCCAGGAGTCCGGAGATCGCCTCGGCCTTCTGGGCTTCGGTGAGGTCCGCCAGTCCCGCCAGGGCGACCTCTTCCAGGTAGTTGGTCTCGCTCAGGCTCCGCCAGCTCGTCATGGCCTCTCGCCAGGCCCATCGGGCGACCTCGAGGCGCTCCTCTTCGAGGGCGATCTCGAAGAGGCGGGTGAAGAAGATCGCCTGATGGTGTTCCGTGGTGGGTGAGAACCCGGCCTGGCGAGCTCGGTGCCAGACGTCGGGCCAGGAGCGAGAGCTGTCCAGGCAGGGGGAGAGGATCGGCCAGGCCGGGTCGTCCTGGAGCGATCGAATCCAGCCCGCCCATGCCAGGCATTGGTCGGGGGTGGCCTGGACAAGCCCCGACGAGAGGTGGCGTACGAGCTGGGGGAGGGCCCGCTGTGCGTCCAAGAGGGCGGCGAGTCGGGCCTTCTCGTCCTGTCGGAGGGAGGGGTTCTCCATGGTCAGGCGCTCCTGTGATCGGCGGCGGCTCGCAGGGAGCCGGTGCAGATATCGGCGACCAGAGCTTCGAGGATCACGTGGTCTTTCAGGGAGCTGGACTTCAGGGCGACGTCGACGTCCAGCATCCGTCGGAGGATAGCGGCGGTCTCCGAGGGAGGGAAGGCGCGAGCCTGACGGACGTAGTCGTTGACGAAGAAGGGGCTGACCCGGGCGACGGATGCCTTTGTCTTGTTGTCGGCGTTTCGGACGGTGGGGTCCTGGAGCTTGACGAGGATCCGAAAGTGGCGGGCGATCATGTGGGAGATGCCGATGGCGCTCTCACCGTCGAGGAGCATCTGCTGCAAGACCTCGAGGGAGGACTGGTAGTCGCGGTTTCCGAGGGCGTCGGTGAGATCGAAGACCGACCGTGACCGGGTGCGGGCGATCACGTTCTCGGCGACGTCGAGGGCGACGAGACGGGGAGCGTCGGGTTCTTCCGAGGCGCCGAGGAAGAGGTCGAGTTTGTCGAGGGCTGTGGAGAGGGCCGTCAGATCCGTGCCCACGGCCTCGATCAGGTAGCCGACGACGTCGCCGGGCAGCCTGAGCCCCCGACGCTGGGCCTGGCGCTGGATGAAGGGGCCGACCTCGTTCTCGTACATGGGCTTGAACTCGCAGGTCTCGGCGGCTTTCTTGAGGTCTTTGAAGAACCCGAGGCGGCCGTCGATCTTCTTCTTCTGCGAGGTCCGGGCGTGAAGCACCAGGCAAGTGGTGGGTGAGGGATCTTTGAAGTAGTCCCTCAGGGGTTCAAGTTCTGCGGGAGGGACCTCCTGGATATCCATGGCCAGGACGAGGCGGCGGGCGGCCATCATGGGGAGCATCTCGGCGCAGGAGCGCAGGGTGTCGCCTTTGATCTCCTTGCCCTGAAAGGAGTCGAAGTTGAAGTCGTTGAGCCCCTCGGGGCAGGCGACGTCTTTGATCGCCTGCAGGGCCTCGTCGAGCATGAAGGTCTCTTCCCCGTAGATGAAGTAGATCGGCGCCGGGCCATCGGTCTTGATGGAGCGGAGGAAGTCGCGTGCCGCCCGGGTCTGTTTGCTCATCTTCGTGTCACCAGGGTGTGGAGGGCTTTAAGCTAGTCTCGGTTCAGGGAGAGGGCGTGAGAGACGGCGGGGGCGATCTGTGTGATGGCGTGATGGGCGGCCTCCTCGGCGGCCCGGTGGGAGCCTGCGGCGGTGGCTTGCCGAGAGCTGCGGTCTACTGGGTGGATCGCCGAGGAGTTGGTGTGGAGGCGGCGGTCGGGGTGTTCGTCGTCGGTGAGCTCGCAGATCAGGGTGAGCTCCACGGCGTGAAAGTGTTGGTATCCCGTCTCTTCTGGCGCCGTAAAGGTGCATTGCAGTCGGGAGACGCCGTTGTAGGCGACGGCGTCGATGCCCTGGTGCCGGAGCTCGTCGATGAGGGCCTGGCGGAGGCCGGAGGTGTCCAGGCCCAGATGGGCGGGGGCGACCGGGGACTCCACGGTGAGTGTCTGGTGAGGCTGCTCAGCGGTGGCTTCGTCCGGGGTGTCGGCGAAGCCGTAGGAAGCGCAGGCCGCCGCGGGCCACACCAGGGCGGCGAGCAGAAGTGTGGCGAGTCGGTGGGTGCTCATTGAGACTCGATCTCGACGTCCGTGGGGGCGTTACCGCTGTCGGAGAGGATGTCGAAGGCCGCGGTGTCGCCCTGGAGAGCGCCGCGGAAGAGGGCCACCATCATACCGCCGGTGAGCTGTCGCATGGTGGCTCGATCAGGCCCGTCGACGCAGGCATCACAGGCGCCGAAGCAGTTCTCGGTGGTGTCGTCGAGCATGTCGAGGTGGCCGTACTCGACAGCGATGACTTTCCAGGCGGTGTTCGTAAGGGCGTCGAAGAAGTCGACGTAGTTGTCGTCTTCTGGGGCGCAGGCAGGGGCGAAGAAGTCACCGGGCTCCGGGCCAAGGCCGGTGCCGAGGACGAGGGAGGGGGCCGTAAACGTGGGGGGATCGTCAAGGACCCGGGGCTGCGGGAGGAAGGCGCTCCCGGCTCCATCGACGGGATCGACGTTGGCGACAGCCAGGTGGTCTCGGGGCTCGTCGCGGAGGGAGAGCCAGAGGATCTTTGCGCCCCGGGAGTGGCCGGAGAACCCCATGAGGTCGAGGCGGAGCTCGGCGTCGACGTGGTCCTCGAGGTGGTCGGCCAGCCAGTCGTAGAGCTCGGAGACGGCCTCGACCTCGTCTTCGATGGAGGGCGGAAGGTTGGGCGCGGCGTACATCAAGGGAGCGACGACGACGAAGCCGTGGCTGGCGACGCGGGTCAAGAGGTCGCTGTAGAAGACGGGGCGCATGTAGAAGCCGTGCTGGAAGACCACCACCGGCAGAGGCTCGTCGGTCTCGGGCTCGAAGATCCAGATCGGCACCGGGCTGTCTTCGACTTCGTGTACGTCGACGGAGAGATCGCCGGGGCCGTAGGGATCGGCGGTGCCGACGTAGACGTCGCTCACGGGGTCCGGGCCGGGTTCGTCGTTGGGTCCGGGTTCGTCGTTGGGTCCGGGTTCGTCGTTGGGTCCGGGTTCGTCGTTGGGCCCGGGTTGGTCGTTGGGCTCGGGTTCGTCGTTGGGCTCGGTCTGGCCGTTGGGTCCGGGTTGGTCGTTGTGGGAGTTTTCGGAGGGGGCGGTGTCGGCGCCGATGTCGTCTCCGAACTCCCAACCAACGTCGGTGCCGTCGTCGATGGTGCCCGTCTCGTCGGAGCAGGCGGAGGCGGTCAGGAGGAGGGCGATCAGCAGGCTGAGCGTGCGGTGTGTGCGGTACATTTGGAGCCTCGGTGTGAGGGGCGTCGTCGGAGTTCGGGCGAAGAATAGGGATGGGGGAGGCGTTTGTCGAGTGGTGGGGAGGTTCGATGGAGGGTGGGGCGGCGCGGGACGACCCCCGGTGCTGGCGCACCACCCCCATTTCATGGGGGACTGCTTCGGGGCGTCTTCGGCGTGGGGGGTGTGCGGTGGGGAGGCGGGATGGAGGTTGGGTTTGACATCGTCGATCCCAGGTGCTAGCTATTCCGGCCCGAATCAGTGGACCCTCCCCGGTGTCGGGGATTTAGCTTACATGCGAGAACGAGAGAAGGAGCGACGGTGGCAAATTCGAGATCAGCGAAGAAGAGGATTCGCCAGAATGAGCGGCGGCGAGTGCGGAACGTGAACATTCGGTCCCGGATGCGGACGTCGATCCGGCGGTTCGAGGAGGCCCTCACGGAGGGGAACCTCGAGGCGGCCGGGGAGCGACTGCAGAAGGTGGAGTCCCTGTTGGACCGAGCCGTGGCCAAAGGGGTGATTCCCCAGAAGCGGGCGTCCCGAAAGACCAGCCGCCTGTCGAAGCGCTATCAGGCCCTGAAGCAGGGCTGAGAGCCTCTGGATGGCGAGAAAGAGAAGGCCCGGCGGCGATTGTCCGCGGGGCTTTTCTTTTTTTCAGAAGTCGCCGGGCTCGGGGCGCTCGGGGAGGGCGTAGAAGTCCTCGTAGGGCGGGCCGAGGCGGACGATGAAGTGCCAGGATCCGGAGAGGTCGTCGATCTGGACCTGGCCGGATCGGGGTTCGACGGCGACGGCATCCTCGAGACGGCCGGTGATCACGCTGTGTTTCTCCAACCCGAAGCTGTCGAAGTGAATGGTGCCGTAGATATCGAGGGCCTCGTAGCCGTAGGTGCAGCTGGAGAAGAAGGCGATCTTGCCGCGGGCCTGAAGGGACTCGCCGTCTTCGGCGGTGCCGACGGAGATGGTGCCGGAGTCGCCGATGTTCTCGGGATTGAAGAGCTCGAAATAGACGAGGTCGTTGCGGGACTTGATATCGGGAGGGGTTTGAAGAAAGACCCCGGCGGTGCCGCTGCGGTAGCGAAGGGAGAGGAACTCGGGGGCCATGGGGAATTCGTCGGCCATGCACTCCGGGACGCCCGATTGAAGGGTGCCCTCAAAGAAGGCAAACTCCTCGGGGTCGCTGCAGGCCGTCGAAGCGGTGGCGAAGCAGAGGAGCACGAGACAGGCGATGGGTCGGAGCATGATGTGGGTCCTCAGCAAAGCGGTGAGACTCGCCGACGGTTGACCGTACGGCCCCTGCGATTAGGTTGAACGCCCGGGGACGGGCCGTCAAGTCGGCTCGTCCTTCCGTGCATTGAGCGCGTATGATGGAGTGATGATGGACGAGAAAGAAGAGCCCAAGCCGTCACGGCCGCCGCAGGAGAATCCGGATCCCTTCGGGGGAACCTTTGGTTCGCGGACGCTCTGGATCGCGGTGCTCCTGGGGGTGTCGACGCTCTTGATCTTCCAGTACATCCAGGGGCCGGGGGCGACGACGACGATCCCCTACAGCGATCTGAAGGAACGGATCCGTGAGGGAGAGGTCACGGAGGTGCTGATCACGGAGCGCTCGATTGTGGCGGAGCCCACCGAGGAGGCCCGGGACGCGTTCCGAGTGGCCGACGAGGACGACGGGTTTGAGCGATGGGAGGCCACCCGCCTGGTCGAGGACGACGGCTTGATCCCGCTCCTGGAGACCCAGGGGGTGGAGGTCACGGTCCGGTACGAGCAGGGGTGCGGCGACGGAGGGGTGATGTGGCTGCTCCTCTTCGGGCTGCTCTTTCTCTTCTTGTTCTGGGGATTCTTGATTCGCCGAATGCAGGGGATGGGCCCGCCGGGAGGGGGTGGGAACTCGCCAGTGATGAGTTTTGGCAAGAGCAAGGCCCGGGTGTACGTGGAGGAAGGCACGGGGGTGACCTTTGACGACGTGGCCGGGGTGGACGAGGCCAAAGAAGAGCTCCGAGAGATCATCCAGTTCTTGCGGGAGCCGTCGCGGTTCACCCGGTTGGGTGGGAAGGTGCCGAAGGGGGTGCTCCTGGTGGGCCCTCCGGGGACGGGAAAGACCTTGTTAGGCAAGGCCGTGGCTGGGGAGGCCGAGGTGCCCTTCTTCAACCTCAGCGGGTCGGATTTTGTGGAGATGTTCGTCGGGGTGGGGGCGGCCCGGGTCCGGGATCTCTTCCAGCAGGCCCAGGACAACGCACCGTGTATCATCTTCGTCGACGAGCTCGACGCCATCGGGAAGACCCGCGGCGGTAGTGGGTATCAGACCAACGAAGAGCGGGAGCAGACCCTGAACGCGCTCCTGGTGGAGATGGACGGGTTCGACGCCCGCAGCGGGGTGATCATCCTGGCGGCGACGAACCGGCCCGAGGTGCTCGATCCGGCGCTGCTTCGATCCGGGCGGTTTGACCGGCAGGTGGTGGTGGATCGACCCGATAAGCGAGGACGTCACCAGATCTTGAAGGTCCACGCCCGGAGCGTCGTGATGGGGCCCGACGTGGATCTCGAGGTGGTGGCCGCCCAGACGCCGGGGTTTGTGGGGGCCGACCTGGCGAACGTTGTCAACGAGGCAGCGCTCCTGGCGGCCCGGAAGAATAAGGACGCCGTGGAGTTGGAGGACTTCCAGGCCGCCATCGAGCGGGTGATCGCGGGCCTGGAGAAGAAGAGCCGCCGCCTCAGCGAGAAGGAGACCAATATTGTGGCCTACCACGAGGCCGGTCACGCCATCGTCGCCGGGGCCCTGGAGGGGGCCGATCCGGTGCACAAGATCAGCATCGTATCCCGAGGCATCGGCGCTCTGGGCTACACCTTGCAGGTGCCCCTGGAAGATCGGTACCTGGTGACCCGGCAGGAGCTGGAAGACAAGATCTGCATGTTGCTCGGGGGGCGAGCGGCGGAGGAGATCATCTTCGGGGATGTTTCCAGCGGTGCCTCCAACGACCTGCAGCGGGTCACGGATATCGCCCGGCGGATGGTGTTGCAGTACGGGATGGGCAAGGCCATCGGCAATCTGGCGTACAGCGACGATCCGAGCCCCTTCTTGCAGTCCATGGGGATGAACACCCGGAGCTACTCCGACCGGACCGCCGAGATGATCGACGATGAGGTGCACACCCTGGTCGATGAGCTCTACGGGCGGACTCGGGAGCTCTTGGAGAAGAACGGGGAGCTCCTCCACGAGATGGCCTCCACGCTTAAGGCGGAGGAGGTGCTCGAGGGGGCGGCGTTGGAGGCGTTGATGGATCGGGTGATCCCGTTCAGCAGGCCCGATGGGGATCTCTTACGGTGACCATTCCGCAGCGGGCCTTGGCCCGCGAGGACCTTCGGGCGTAGCCCGACTCGCCCAGCCTCGTGGCCTTGGCCCGAGGGGAGGTTCCGCGCCGCCCTCTGTTTCCGTTACACAGATCGGTCCTCCTCGGCGGTTTGTCCTCCAGCAATCCATGAGGCGAAACTGGCACCTCTCCTCGGGCCAAGGAATCGGTCCTCCTCGGCCGTTCGTCCACCAGCGACCCCAGGAGGCGAAACTGGCACCTCTCCTCGGGCCAAGGCCACGAGGCGAGTCGGGCCTGAAACACCGGCCCGAAGGTCCTCGCGGGCCAAGGCCCGCTGCGGAATCGCGACGTCCCTACCGACGGAGACCGGTCACACCCCAACGGGATTTTCCGATTGACAGATCGGGCGGTGGTGTCCAGTATTTCGCAACTTTCCGGTGGCCCGGTGTGGGACGTCGGAGGGCGTAACCCATCAACCAGTGGACAAGGAGGTTTTCCCATGGGGTTATCCAACTGATCACGAAGCCGTTTCGTTCCTCCCAGGCCCAGCACGCCGTCGAGCGGCAGGGGCCGCGACTGGAGAGTCGCGATGTGGTGTTTGAAGGCCATTCTCGGCTGGACGCCAAGCGAGCGATGCTCCGGTACTGGAACCGACATCAGAGTGACCTCGGGCTGGAGTTTGACCAGTTCGTGACCCGATGCCGGCTTCAGGGAGATAAGAAGACCATCATTTTCCGAGCATAACATGGACACCGACAGTATCTGGCCTCACCGCGAATCATCGCGGTGAGGTTTTTTTTGTGTCTGTTGGGGTCCTGAGCCTCAATTCATATTGCGGCGGGCCAGATCGATCCAGCGCTGGGCTTCGGTGTTGCCCGCGTCGATCTCGAGGACGGCCTCCCAGACCTCGATAGCCTGGGGGAATTGATTCAGGCGGTAGTGGAGGCGGCCGAGCTGCAGGCGGTAGCTGATGTTGTTGGGGGAGGCGTTGACGGCCCGACGCTGGTAGCGCAGGGCGCTCTGGTGGTCGGACTCCACGTCGAAGTAGATCCGGGCCATCAGGGCGTTGCCCTCGGCGTGGTTGGATTGGCCGGTGAGGAGGCGAGTGAGGTGGGCCTTGGCGTCGTCGTAGCGGCGGGCCTGGAAGGCCTCCTGGG
>SKON01000302.1 GCA_007120035.1 Myxococcales bacterium | reverse complement strand
GGTGGCGGCTCTCGGCGTAAGAACCGGCGGTGTGCGGTGTGGGGAGGCTGGCGCGGGGCTTGGGGAGTGGGGATGTGGTGGGGAGGACACCTGCGCCGGAGGCGGCAGGGCTCCGGAGGCAGGCTCGAGTCGAAGGTGGCGGCGCCAGCACCGGGGGTCGTCGCGGGCCGCCCGTCCCTCCACCGAACCCCGTCGGCCCCCCGATCTTGCAATCCTCGCCACCAGTCGCCATACTCACGCCTACTTCTAACGGCTCTAACGACGGGATGAGCGATGATGCAACGAATTTCTTTATATTCCGGGGTACTACTTCTGGGCCTGTGGCTGTCGGGATGTACCGACGAGGTGGGCGGCGACTGCCCCGACGGGCAGACCATCAGCCCCGTGACGGGGGAGTGCGTGACCCAGTCGACCACGACCTGCGGTCCCGGTGAGGCCTACAGCTCGACCGTCGGGGGGTGTGTGCCCGTGGGCGACGATAACCAGCCCGTGGATACCAACCAGAACCAGGACCCGAACCAGAACCAGGACCCGAACCAGAACCAGGGTCCGAACCAGGAGCCAAACCAGAACCAGGATCCCTACGATCCGGACTGCCCGTACCACCAACCGGACTGCGACGACGATACGCCGCCGGCGCCCTGGGATCCCACGGGGGACTACGATCCCTTCCAGCCCCAGGATCCTTCGACGGCGGTGTACCATAGCTGCGAGACGTCGGACGTGACGGGATTGCAGGCGCCTCAGTTTGTGCTGAGCAACCCGGGCAAGTACCTGCTGGCGATCAGCCCGACAGCTTCGGTGTCGCCCTTGAGCTTCACGGCCGTGACGCCTCGGGCCCACTTCATCGAACACGCCGACGACGGGTACGCGGGGTTCATCGTATCCATAGGTCCCCGATCGGGGCAGAGCAGCGCCCAGGACGTGGCGGACTGGCTCTTCGAGGAGATCGATGAGATCCCGGGGTATGCGGCGGTGCGGGAAGGGGACGGGATGAACTACCGGGCCCACGATAACTACCGGGCGTCGATCTTGAATCACGCCTCGGTGAGCACCTCGGCGACCCCCGGGGAGGTCCGGGACCAGATCGTGAGCCGGATCTACGGGATCGGGGTTTCCGATATGCAGTACACCTTCTCGGACACGGCGACGGCCGACGGGTCGGGGATCCACGTGACTTACAAGACGGTGTGGCGCTCCGACGATGAGGTGATCATCGTCGGCGGGATCACGACCACGGATCGAAAGAACCAGCACGACTCGGCGGCTCGGTTCGCCTTGCAGGACCTGGCGGGCGGTACGGCTCTGGCGCTGGCCGGGGAGACCATGACCGACGATTGCGTGTCCCTGGAGCTTCGGGATGTGACCGAGGTGGATATCATCGTCTCCCTCGACGCGTCGGGGTCGATGTCGGACGTGCAGGACTCCCTGATGGGATTCGCCGACGAGCTGGTGTCGGTGTTGAACAGCTCTGATGTGGACTGGCGAGTGGCCGTGACCGGTGTGGATTGCCACAACATCCGGGACGACGAGGCGTTGAGCCCGGAGTTCCGGGACCTCTGGCCCGATCCCGACGACTGGGAGGGGGCGGGGTTCCCGATCCCCTTCCCGGGGTTTGATATGAGCGACTTCGACACCCCCTGTCGCAGCCCGGGGATGATCGGAAACGACGACAACAACGGCCGGCTGATGGGGAGCGGATTCTCTACGGATCCGGGTGTGATCAGCAATCACATGGGGATGGTGAGCACTACGGGGCTGGAATACACCCTGACCATGGGGCTTGCGGCCATCGACCACAGCCTGCCGCGGACCGACAACGACCCGATGAAGATCCGGACCAACGCCGCCGTGGTGGTGATCGTGGTGACCGACGAGAACGAGCAGATCTTCAAGGACGCCTTCTCGTGGATCCAGGGAGAGAACCACAGCCTGTCGGCGTCGCAGCGGCAGGAGCTGGAGGAATTCGCCGAGCCCTTCCTCGGTTTTGCCCAGCGCCCGGACATCTCGGCGACGATCTTCGGGTTGTACTGGATGCCGGGAGATACGAACTGCCCCGGCGGGATCGACGTGTCCCACGGCATTGACTACTTCGTGGAACAGACCGGCGGCCAGGGAGACTCGATCTGCTCGCCGAATATCAACCAGAGCTTCCAGGACATCACGGATGCCAGCATCGACGTGACCACGGGGCTGCGGTTGATCGGCAATCCCCTGGCGTCGTCGATCCGGATCGACGTGACCGAGGAAGACGGGTCCAACCCGGTGGAGCTCGCCAGGAGCTCGGAAGACGGGTTCGACTTTGACACCCTGGTGAACAGCCTCTTCTTCCAGGGCCCGTCGACGCCTGATATTGGGGAGCGGCTGGTGGTGCCCTACTTGCGTTGGAACCGAACGGTGATCCCCTGTACAGGCGATACGGTATGTCAGACACAGGACAATCAAGCAGCGAAGTGCGTTCAGGGGATCTGCCAGTAGCGCCAGAAGAGCCGGAAGAGAAGGGCTGGTGGAAGCGCCAGCGGGAGAAGCGATGGTTTCGGTGGGGCGTGGATATCGCCGTGGTATTGACCGTGGTGTTTCTGGCGTCCATGTGGCAGTCCCGGCATCTCTTGGAGAGGAGCGCGGAGCTCCCGCCAATGATCCTGACGGACCTGACGGGGGAGACCATCGATCTCGCAGATCTCGAGGCTCGACGGACCGTGATCTACGCCTGGGCGACCTGGTGTGGGGTCTGTGACTTGCAGAAGGGGGCGATCTCGTCGCTCCACGGGGGGGCCGGCGACGATCTGGAGGTGATCAGCGTCGTCTTCGACTCGGGGGACCGGGAGACGGTGCAGCGGTTCGCCGACGAGAACGGGCTCGACTTCCCGGTGTACATGGGGACGCCGCAGCTCGCCCGGGCTCTAGAGGTGAACTCCTTTCCGACGATCTACATCGTGGATCAGGAGTCTCGGATTCGCCACGGGTTGGTGGGATACAAGACGGGGCTCGGTCTACGCCTGAGGTTGCTCTTTTGAGGGGAGTAGGCGTACCATAGCGCCGCCTTCGAACCGGCGTGCGGCCGGGCAGGCAGTTTGAGTTCCCGGAGAGGCGGCGAGACCATGGCACGTCGAAAGACCCTACGCGACATACGTGCGCTCTACGAAGAAGAGAAGGCCATCACGATGGTGACGGCCTACGACTACACCTTCGCCCGGCTGGTGGAAGCGGCGGAGCTGGATGTGATCCTCGTGGGCGACAGCCTGGGCAACGTGATTCAGGGACACGACACGACGGTGCCCGTGGAGGTCGACGACGTGATCTACCACACCCGGGCGGTGATGCGGGGATGTCAGACCCCCCATGTGGTGGCGGACCTGTCGTTTATGAGCTACCAGGCCAGCGACGACGAGGGGATGCGAAACGCCGGGCGGCTCTTGAAGGAAGGGGGAGCTCAGGCGGTGAAGCTCGAAGGTGGCGAGGCTTATGCGCCCCTGGTCAGGCGCCTCACCGAGGCGGGTGTGCCCGTGGTGGGTCACCTGGGCCTGACGCCCCAGTCGGTACACGCTTTTGGAGGGTACCGGGTGCAGGGCCGCGACGATGAGGCCGCCAAGCGGCTCTTGTCGGACGCCTTCGCGCTGCAGGACGCCGGGGCCTACATGGTGGTCCTCGAGATGGTCCCGGCGGCTCTGGCCGCGGAGGTCACGGAGAAGCTGTCGATCCCGACGATCGGGATCGGCGCCGGCGCCCAGACCAGCGGCCAGGTGCTGGTGATCCAGGATCTTCTGGGGATGAACGAGTCCTTTAAGCCTCGGTTCGTGAAGCGGTTCGCGAACCTGGAGGCGATTTGCGTGGACGCCCTGAAGACCTACGGAGAGGAGGTGCGGGAGCGGACCTTCCCCGATGAAGATCACTCCTACTGAAGCTTCTGGGAGTCACCGGTGAAGATCGTCACCACCATCGACGAGCTGCGGCGGGAGCGACGAGCGCTGAAGGGGCGAGTGGCCTTCGTGCCGACCATGGGGTTTCTCCATGAGGGGCATCGGGAGCTGATGCGGCGGGGCCGGGAGGCCGCGGACCACCTGGTGGTGAGCATCTTCGTGAACCCAAGGCAGTTTGAGCCCGGCGCCGACCTGGACGCCTACCCACGGGACCCCGAGGGGGATCGGGCCGTCTGTGAAGCCGAGGGGTGTGAGCTCCTTTACATGCCCGACAGAGATGAGATGTACCCCCGGGGGTACACCACGGTGGTCGCTGTGGGCGAGCTGGGTGAGAACCTCTGTGGGAGCCGGCGCCCCGGGCACTTCGAGGGGGTGACCACGGTGGTGGCGAAGCTCTTTCATCAGGTCAGCCCCGACGTGGCCGTGTTCGGGCAGAAGGACCGACAGCAGCTTGCGATTGTGCGCCGGATGGTGCGGGATTTAGACTTCCCCATCGAGATCGTCGGGGTGCCGACGGTGCGAGAGCCCGACGGGTTGGCCCTCTCGAGCAGGAATCGATACCTCACCGACGACGAGCGGGCCCGGGCGGTGTGGTTGAGCCGGGGGCTCGTCGCCGCTCATCAGGCGTACTCGGCGGGGGAGCGGGGCTCAGAAGCCCTGGTGGAGGTGGCCCGCGAGGTGGTCGCCGGGGCCGGCGGCGACATCGACTATGTGGAGTGCGTCGATCCTGATACGCTGCGGCCCTTCGAAGAGACCGCGGGACCCGCCGCCGTGATGGCCCTGGCGGTGCGGATCGGGTCGGCTCGGCTGATCGACAACCTCAGGCTCGATGAGCCCTTACCGGAGGAGTTGCGGCGATGAAGACGAACCTTGGTGTGTGCCGATGGGTGGGTGTGATGGGAGCCGGGCTCTGCCTGCTGATGGCCGGGTGTGGACCCGACGACGAGGGGACCCCGAACCCCGAAGACCGGTGCGGGATCGACGGGTTCAAGGCGTTCCTCGTGGGCCACTTCGACGTGGGCGGCGACGACGTGGAGTTCCGGATCAGCAACGAAGGGGACACACCGGGGATGGCGACCTCCAACGAGGTGCGCCTGGTGGTCGGGAGCTTCCCGCCCCCTGGTGAGGACGGGGATCTGCCGGCGATCTTGCGGATTTACGACAGCGGCGGGGACCGAAACATCCTGGCCCGGATCTCCGAGATGCTCGAGGACCAGGACGAGGTGGTCGCCACCGTGGTGGACGCCTCGGAGATCGGCGCCGGCTCCCAGGGCCGCACGAACCTCAACGACTTCGACTGCGCCCTGGCCGACGGCCGCCTCTGCGTTCAGTACGGCTATGACACCGTCGGCGACGACACCCTGCAGGACGACGACGAGTACGCGTTCAACGCCACGGGGGGCACGGTGACCTTCCTGGGGATCAACAGCACCACCCGGCGGGTGGACCTGCAGCTCGACGTGGAGCTGGGGCGCAACGTGCTGCGGTTCGAGGACACCACGACGGGCGCCCTGACGGGGTGTGCGTCGCCGCGGTATCAGTTAGGGACCGACTTTTGGCCCTTGGAGTGAGCTCGGTGACACTCGGAGCCCGGAGCCCTGGGCATCCTGCCCAGGTTTTCGACTCGCAGGCAAGCCACCGCTCCCCGGCAAGTGAGCCTCTGCGTTCCACGAACGCCCGTACTTCCTTTAGCGCCAACCGTATGGGCGGCGCGGACGACCCCTCCGCCCTACGGGCACCTCCCCGAATTCGGGGAGGGGGCTCGGGGCTTCGCTGGCTCGTCTGTGGTTTGCGGTGAGGCGAACGTATGGGCGGCGCGGACGACCCCTCCGCCCTACGGGCACCTCCCCGAAATCGGGGAGGGGGCTCGGGGCTTCGCTGGCTCGTCTGTGGTTTGCGGTGAGGCGAACGTATGGGCGGCGCCGACGACCCCTCCGCCCTACGGGCACCTCCCCGAAATCGGGGAGGGGGCTCGGGGCTTCGCTGGCTCGTTCCGGGTTCCCGGGGGGCTACCGGGTGAACATCTTCAGGAGGCGATAGGGAAGGTGCGAGAGCTTCATGCCCCCGGAGGTCATCAGGCGGTTGTCGGCCTTCTCGACGATCAGGGCTTCCATGTAGCCCTCGAAGGGGACGGGGGCGAACTCCTCCCAGGTGGCACCGTGGTCGTCGCCGTAGACGATGTAGAAGTCTTCGGTCTCTTTGTCGGCCCAGAGGGCACAGGGGTAGAAGCCGTCGAAGAAGTCGAATCGGAAGAGGTTACCGTAGAAGTCCGGGGCGGCGACCTTGCGGCGTCCGACCTTGACCTTTGCCTTGGGGTCGACGGGGTCGGGGCCCAGGTACCAGTCCGTAAAGAAGATGGTCTCGACGTCGGGGATGCAGGTCAGCCCCATGGCGGGGTTCTTGCCCTCGGCGGCGCGGTGGATCTGCTGCCAGAGAGCGCTGCCGGGATCGCCGGCGTCGGAGATGGTCAGCTCTTCGATGGGGTCGAGCTGCATGTCCTGATAGGTCCAGAGCCAGGTCAGGCCGTTGAGCTCGCTGAAGAGGTTGCGGGCCGCCTCGGGCAGGGGAAAGCCGACCCGTTGCTCGACGCGGGAGAGGAGCTCCGGGGGGGCGGGGTCTCCGATCTCGAGGAAGTGGTTGATGTAGTAGTCGGGCTCGTTGGCCACCAGGTGCTCGAAGCGCTTGCGGAAGCCCTTCAGCGGCGGCCCGAGGATGTCCCGGGCGTTCTCGTCGGTGAAGACGGGTTGGCCGAGAGCGCGGGCCTTGTCGACCTTCTTGCTGCTCTCCTTCGCGCTGAAGAACGCCACGGTCTGTTTGTTCGGGGACTTCTCGATGGTCCAGCGAGTGCGAGCTTTGACCAGAAGAAAGAGCAGGCCATTGGGTAAGCTCGGGAAGCTGCCGTCGACGGCGACGCGGTCCTTGTAGTTCAGCTCCGTGAGGGTGTTCGTCTCTTCGGTGGTCATGGCACTCTCCTTCGTGTGGGAAGCTATGGACTCTGTGATAGGAGAGCGTACACAAGGCCCGAGAGGGGTGGTACTTAATCGGACTAAATCGAAGGATCGGAGCCCGGAGCCCTGGGCATCCTGCCCAGGTCTTCGACTCGCAGGCATGTAAACGCTCCCCGGCAAGTGAACCTGTGCGTTCCAAGGCACCTGGAGGGTCTTTACTACCGGGCCTGCCGGACCGTCGTGGCCCGGGGCAGAGTCGGGGCGACCTCAGCAGGTGTGGCGTCCTCCTGGTAGAGGGGGGCGATGTAGAAGGTCTCGATCTGGTTTGGGGTGAGGGCGTAGAGGTCGAAGTCGCTGATGACCAGGTCTTTGACGCGGGGGATGCGCCAGGTGGCGAGTCGGTTGGGGCGGCGGAGGTTCTCCAGGGAGTAGAGGTGGACGCCCGTGTTTTCATCGGCGACGAAGAGGAGGCCGTGGAGAATGGCGAGCCCCCGGGGGCGGTCGAGGTTGTTGGTGTGGACCAGGCTTGGCTGATGGGGTTGGGAGAGGTCGATGGTCTGGAGCTGAGAGCTGCGGCAACGGGCCCTCGACGCACCGGAGGACGCATCCAGCGCCGAAGTAGATGAAGAGAGGGATGTGGAGGTGGCGCCACCGATGAAGCGCGGAGACGGACCACTTCTCTTCCAGGGTCGCGGCTTCCCGTCGTTTGGAGTTCCCGAGGAGGAGAGGGGAGAACAAGAAGAGAAGGCTCGCCAGTCCGAAGAGGAAAAACAGGGTGATCACCAGGAGGGTGATGAGGATCTGGGAAACCGGCACAGCGCTCCAGATCGAGGCGGCCTGCTCGGTGACCTTGTAAGTGACGGGGGCGATGGTGTTGACGTCGCCCTGGGGGAGCTCGGCGACGCAGGTCAGGTCGCCGGGCTCGCTGCGAGGCTCCCAGCGGTAGCAGGAACCGTCGGGGTGGCAGTGAAGCGCCGGGTCCGTCACGAGCTATGGCGGAGCCGGGCAGGCGGCGATCACAGCGCGGCCTTCCTGGACCTGGAGGTAGTGCTCGAAGCTCGGAGGGTACGGGGGCGGCGATGAGCGGTCGGGAAGTACTCTTGACTCAGCGGCGCCTGGGCGAGGATCGACGGGAGGCGGTAGACCTCTGTCGGTTCTCGGGGGTCGGAGATGTCGAGGACCACGAGGTCGCGCCCGGTCTGACGGTTGCTGTGTTCCTCCAAGAAGGCGAACTGGTCGTCGTAGATGAAGAACTCGCCGCCGCTCTCGCGGTTCATGGCCCCCTCGAGTTTGAGCCGGTACCGCTCGGCGATGGAGAGAGAGACCAGCCCTTCGGTCTACGACGTCAGAAAGAGCCGCTCCTCGTCGTGATCCACAAAGAAGCGCTGGAACTCCCCGGCGACCTCCGCCGGAGGACCGACCTCGGCGGGGAGGTTGTCGTTCACCTCGTCGGCGGTCAGGCTCAGAGAGTGGGTCTGGAAGCGGGTGGGGTGATGTTCGACGAACCTGGCAGCGGCGCCGGAGCCCCGGAGGTCGTGGGAGCGACCTCTCTTCAACGCCTCGTAGATCTCTTCGAGGTGAGCGACCTCGTCGGGATAGGCCTCGAACCAGAGGTCCGTGTGAGTAGCGACGCACTGGAAGTAGTCTCCGAACGCGTTCTCGAGAAGTCGAGGCGCCTCGGCGGGGACGGCGCAGAGGGTCTCCCCCTCCGAGGCCTGCGGAAGCTCGATGGTGCGGTGGTGATGGGCGAAGACCAGCGCCAGGAAGACGAAGATGATGGAGCCGATCCCCAGAAGGGGGAGTTTGATGCGCTGAGAAAAGGTCGGGGCCATGGTGTTCTCCGAGAGGTTCCAGTTCCGGTGCTGAAGGTATCAACGGAGACGGCGGAGTTTGGATCGAAGGTGCCTCGTCGGGTTCGTGTCGAGGGTTGGGAAGGGGTTTGAGCCCCGGCGATCGATTGGCCCAGCCCGCAGCGGGCCAAGGCCCGCGAGGACCCTCGGGCGTAGCCCGACTCGCCCAGCCTCGTGGCCTTGGCCCGAGGGGAGGTTCCGCGCCGCCCACTATCTCCGTCACAAAATCGGTCCTACTCGGGGGTTGATCCACCAGCGACCCAAGGAGGCGATTTTGGCACTTCGTCCGGGTACGCCAATCGGTCCTCCTCGGGGGGTCGTCCATCAGCGACCCCAGGAGGTGAATCTGGCACCTCTCCTCGGGCCAAGGCCACGAGGCTGGGCGAGTCGGGCTACGCCCGAGGGTCCTCGCGGGCCAAGGCCCGCTGCGGAATGGGGACAACCCACCGACGGAAACCGATCGCAGCCGGGAGAACCCTTGACCGGGATGGCGGGGTGCGTACTGTATGACCAGTTTCGTTTTTTGGGTCACGAGGTCAGAGTTGAGCCGAGAAGATCAAATCTTGGACGCCGCCGAGGCGCTGATCGTGCACTACGGGTATGATAAGACCCGGGTCAGTGAGATCGCGGCCGAGGCGGGGGTGAGCAAGGGAGCCATCTACCTGCACTTTCAGAGTAAGCAGGCCCTGATGGACGGGCTCCTGGTGCGGGCTATGGAGCGGTATGGGGAGGCCTGGCTGGAGGCCGTGGAGGCGGACCCCCGGGGTGGGACCATCGGGGGGATGTATCGGAACGTTTTGAAGGCGGTGAAGAATAGCCCCCTGATCGAGGCGATGATGAGCCAGGATCCACGGGTGCTGGGAAGCTACCTGCACGCCCCGGATGGGTTGCTGCGGCGAGCTCAGATGCGGTCGATGCGGGCGGAGTTTATCGCGGAGATGCAGGCCGTGGGGTGCGTGCGGGACGACGTGAGTCCGGCCGTGGTGGCCCATGTGATGGATATGTTGGGGTACGGGCTCTTGGGGGCAGGGGAGATGAAGCCCCGGGAGCAGATCCCGCCGATGGAGAAGACCCTGGAGCTGATCGGGGAGCTCCTGGATGCGCGGTTGACCCCGCCGGAGGCCCAGAGCGACGCGGGCAAGGCCGTGCTGCGGCGGGTGATGAGCGAGGGTCAGGACATGATGCGAGAGTTGGCGAGGAGTCCAGACGAAGCGGAGGAGCGATGAAGACGACGAAGACGACGTGGAGGGCCGCGGGAGTCGCCGTGGCGATCCTTTTGACGAGCCTCCTGGTGGGGTCCGTGGCAGTGGCCGAGGAGCCGGCGGCGGCCGAGGAGCCGGCGCTGCCGTCGGTGGAGGAGGTGAACCGGCACCTGGACCGCCTCTATCGAGCCGATAGCTCCCAGGCCCGGATCGTGATGACCGTGCAGACCGAACGACGGGGCACGCGGACCCTGGAGATGGACTCCTGGTCCCGGGGCGAAGACCAGGCGCTCTTCGTGATCCGGTCGCCGGCCCGGGAGGCCGGCACAGCCACGCTTCGGACCGAGGAGGGGCTATGGAACTACGCGCCCCGGGCCGACCGGCTGGTGCGGATCCCTACGGGGATGCTCTCAGAGCGGTGGATGGGGAGCCACCTGACAAACGACGACCTTGTCCGGGAGACGGGCTACGAGGACGACTACGACGTGGAACTGAGCTGGGGGGAGACCGACGGGACCCGGGTGCTGGTGGCGACCATGACCCCTCATGAGTCGGCGCCGGTGGTGTACACCCGGGTGGTCTACGAGCTGGACGCCGAGCATTGGACGCCCCGAAAGGCGGAGTTCTTCGACGGCGATCGCAAGGTGCGGACCATGGAGTTCTCCGACATCCGAGAGGTCGACGGCCGGCAGATCCCCCACCGAATGGAGGTGCGGCCCGAGGACGGCTCCGGGGAATTCACCCGGATGGAGTACCGGGACCTGAAGTTTGATATCGACGTCGACGCGTCGCTCTTCACCCGTCGGGGACTGCGGAGGGTCGCTCGATGATGTTGTGGCGCCTGGCCTGGCGAAACCTCACCCGCAACCGCACCCGGAGCCTGCTGGCCATCGGGGGGATGGCGATCGCGACGGTGATGCTGGTGTGGAACGTGGGGTTCATGGACGGGTTCTACAATATGATGATCCGGGGGGCCACGGACGTGGAGATCGGCCAGGTCCAGGTGCAGCACCGGGACTACGCTGAGCGGCCGGCCACGGTGGACACCATGGTGTGGGACGACGAACTCGCCGAGACGATCCGGGGGACCCCGGGGGTGCGGGCGGCTACGCCGAGGGTGAGGTTGTTTGGGATCGTGGGCCATGAGGAGCGGTCCAACGTGGGGTTGATCATGGGGGTGGACCCCGAGATGGAGCCCCGGGTCACGGTGATCGCCGAGGGGCTCGTCGACGGGCGGTGGATCAGCGAGGAGACTTCCGACGGCGGGGTCGTTGAGGCCGTGATCGGCCGAGGCCTCAGCCAGACCCTGGGGGTTGAGGTGGGCGATGAGCTGGTGGTGATCGCCGAAGGGGTGGACGGGAGCATGGGCGACGCCCTGCTGGAGGTGGTGGGGATCGTGGCCACGGGGAGCTCCGTGGTGGACCGCCAGGTAGTGTTGATGCACCTCGAGGAGGCACAGTTCATCGCGGCCATGGAGGGGGTCGTCCATGAGGCGGTGCTCTCCATCGACGACCCGGCGGCGGCGATCCCCGTGGCTCGGGCGGTGAGCGCCCGGGTGGAGGCCATCGGCCGCGATGAGCTCGCCGTGCGGCCCTGGCAGGAGGTGGCCACGTCGCTCTACGAGCTCTTGCAGATCGGGGATCAGAGCAACTACGTGATCTATCTTGTGATCTTCTTGATCGTGGGGCTCGGGGTGTTGAACGCCCTGCGGATGAGCGCTCGGGAGAGGTACCGGGAGTTCGGGGTGATGCTGGCCGTGGGGTTCTCCCGAGCGCGGCTCTTCGCGATGGTGATGCTCGAGGGCCTGGTGCTGGGGTTCGTGGGGGCCGTCGTGGGTGGAACCGCCGGGGCGGCGCTGGTCTGGTACTACAAGGTGTACGGTCTGAACTTCGGGGCCTTCGTGGACGGAGACGTGACGTACATGGGGGTGTCCTTCTCGGAGCGGGTGTACTTCGCGATGGACCTGTCGACGGTGTTGGAGCCTGCGATCGGGCTGATGTTGATGGCCTTTGTGTGCTCTCTCTGGCCGGCGGTGGCGTCGATCCGGTTGGTGCCGCGGGACGCGATCACGGGGAGGCAATGAGATGATGGGACGAATCGCCTGGCGAAACCTGTGGCGCAACCGGACACGGACGGGGATCATGGTGTCGGCCATCGCGCTCAGCTACGGGCTGATGTTGGTGCTCTTCGGGATCGCCGACTACAGCTATCAGGAGATGGGGGACGCCACGGTGGCCGCCGTGGGGGGCCATGTGCTGGTCCACGGCGACGGGTACTGGGACCTGCCCACAGGAGGGCAGGTCGTCGGCGATCCGAAGCGGGTCCGGGCGCTCGGGGAGGAGATGCCCGAAGTGGAGGCCATGGCCGAGCGGGTGATGGTCTTCGGGCTGGTGAGCACCGCCGACGCCACCGAGGCCGTGCAGGTCATGGGGATCCGGCCCGACGAGGAGCGCCATTTCTTCGATCCCGTGGATCAGTTGGTGGAGGGGGAGTTCCTCTCGGGAGAGCGGGAGAACGGGATCGTGCTGGCCCGGGAGACCGCCGAGATCCTGGGGGTGGGGATCGGCGACCGGGTGGTGGTCACGGCGACGGATCTCGACGGGGAGATGACCCGGGGGCTCTTCTTTGTGGACGGGCTCTTGCGGAGCACCCCGGGGCAGGCCGGGGAGAGTCGGGCGTTTACGAGCCTCGAGGACCTGCAGCGGACCCTGGGGTACGGGGAGGCCGTGACCCAGGTGGGGTTGAGGCTGAGCGACGACCGACACCGAGACCGGATCGCCATCGCCCTGGAGGGCCATCTGCGGGCCGAGGATCTGGAGGTGTTGACCTGGGACGAGGCCGTACCGGAGCTGGTGGCCATGATCGAGTTCGACCAGGCGTTCACCTATATCTACGTGCTGGTGATCATGTTCATCGTGGTGTTGGGGATCACGAACACCTTTCTGATGGCCGTGATGGAGCGGGTGCGGGAGATCGGCCTGATGAGCGCCCTGGGGCTGACGCCCCGGCGGGTGGGCAGCCTGATCGTGATCGAGACCATGCTGGTGACGGCGGTGTCCATGGCCATCGGCTTCGGGCTGGGGTTGATGGGCCACTACTGGATGGTGGCCTACGGGATCGACCTGACGATGATGCTGGGAGACCTGGAGATGGAGCTCGCCGGGGTGAGCCTGGAGATGGCGATGATCCACTCCCACCTGGACCCCATGAGGTGGTTCGTGGGCAGCGTGGTGGTGTTTGTGTTCGTCTGCCTGAGCGCGATCTATCCGGCGGTGAAGGCCACGCGCCTGGCGCCGGCGGAGGCGATGCGATTCTACGAATAGGAGTGGAGCGATGGGTGAAGAGAGCGCGTTGATTCAGGTGCGGGG
>SKON01000312.1 GCA_007120035.1 Myxococcales bacterium | reverse complement strand
GGCTGGTCCAAGACGCATGACATCATGCTTTCGCCGCTGCCGGCGGCCGCCGCCGCGGAGCAGAGCATCAACATGGCGCGCCTGAACGCGGGCCGGGCTTACGGGCACGTGGATCCGTGGTGGATCTACGAGACGCAGGCGATGGGGCCGCTGCATCCGAAGGACGCCAAAAACCATCCGGGCGCCGAGGAAAACATCGATATGCTGCTCGAAGGTTCCCACCGGAATCTGCGCGGCACGAACCTCTACGGTTTCGTGGATTACAATGCCGGCCCGTCCTTCGAGGGCCGCAACACCACGCAGGGGGGAAGCGGCATCGTGCGGGGGCGCCGTTTCGCGTCAACCTACCAGCTCCGCCCCGATCTGTGGGGGCTCTATGCACGCTCGGGCGAGCGGTTCGTCAGGGAATTTGCCGAGAATACGAACCGGGCATACACCGACAATTATTTCGCGCATTGGGACGGACCCCGCAAGACACGCGGGCTTTTTGTCCGGGGCCGTTCAGCAAGGCCCGCCATCGGCACCGCGGACCTGCCCCTGTACTGGGAGGAAGAAACCGGCTACCACATGGGGGACAGCACGTCCCTGGAGCATATGACGCATGACTATTGGCTGACAGGGAACCGCCGGGCGCGGGACGTGACGGAAGCGTATGTGGAGGGGGTTAAAAACGCCTGGACGCCGGCGTCGGCGGCGAACGATCACTACGCCTTCCGGGCCTTCGTGCACGCCTATACCCTCACGCTCGATCCGGCGATGCGCGCCCTGACCGAAGCGACCGCCTCCTATCTCTACGACCCCGAAGGCGTTACCGGAATGACGAAGAACAAGGACCGGGGGGCGACCTACAAGACGCGCATTGCCGTGCGGGGATTGATTGACGGGTGGAGGACGTTCGGCACGCCGGCCTATTATGACATGGCCAGGCGCATATCCGAATACAAGTGGCACGACTATTTTCCGCTGGGCGGTGTCACCAGCCCCTTTGCCATTGCCGGCAACTTTCTTTACCGTGAGACCGGCTCGCCGTATTACGCCGAGCGGCTGCATTTCTTCCTGCAGTGCGCTCCGCAATTTCGGCTGTCACACACGCCGTCCCGCTCGAGCACCGCGCCGTTTCGGACCGCCGATCTCACCACCGGCGTTCCCCTGGCCCAGGACGCGGTGGCCAGATACGGGGCGCAGGAGCGGGCGCGGGCGGCCTGGACGGCCTACCAGGACGATGACGCCACAAGGCCGCTGCGCATTGCCGTCTCGAAGGGGGCGTATGACCACGTGGATGTCTATTTCACAACGGGCTCGCCCGTCAAAACGGATTTTCACCGGGCACAATCCTCACCGCGAAGGGCGGACACGACGGAATGGATTCGACCGCTGACGCCCGCTGCACATCAGGACTGGAGGAGTCGTGACCGGCAGCTTGTTTCGATGGAGCATTTGCGCGAAAAGGGGATACGCGTCGCGATGCGGGTGCAGATTCCCAAGGAAGCACCCGGCGAGGCGTATGCCGTCAACCCGCTGCATCACGGCGTTCAGCACGTCACGGGCGTGATCACCCGTCCGGAAGTGCTGCAACTGGAGCCGCAGGGGCGTCGCTGGACGCAGGACTACGAATGGGAAGGCCGCATCGCGATGGTGCTGTGCGCCCCGCAGGGCTGGCGCACCGCCTCGATGCTCAAGAATCCGTACGGGCTGCCGACCACGCCGCGGGATGCGCGTGTGTATTTCAAGCAGCCCGACGGCGTGAACGGCGCCCGTGTATATTTTTCCGAGCCGACCGCGCTGTTCACGCCCGACGACGAACCGTTCGGGGACGGAGAAGAGGTCAGCGGCTGGGTGAGCCTTCCGGCGGAAGCATCCGGGCTTTGGAGCTTCGAGGTCGGGCTGGGCTGGGGCAAGGATGTGGCGGTGCGCAACCTCCCCCCCTTCTTCGCCTTCGGCGACCGGGTGCATCATTTCGAACCGCCGATTCCCTGGGTGGAATGGTTGTCTCCCGAAGCGGACGCGGAAGTGGCGGGCGAGCTTGCGATCGCGTTCAACGTCCACCTGCCCGATGGTGTGGATGTGCGGCGCATCCGGGTCTATGTGGGTGACGAGCAGCTCTATTCCGGCCGGGCCGCGCCCCGCGACCTTGTCCTCGATGTTGCCGGCCGGAAAGCCGGGGAACATGCGCTGCGCGTCGTTGCCGAAACCCGGGAATACAGCGAGACGTACGAGACGCGCTTTACCGTCAACGCCCGGGAATGAATCGTTCAGCCATCCCATGGCATTGGCGCCGCTTGAAAACCCCGACGGACGACACCTGTCTGCCCGACAGGCAGGCGGAGGTCGTCCCTCCAGTACTTGAAACGTTCGATAGTCCAATAAATGGAGGGTCGGGCTCCCTGTCTGCGTCGCGCACGCGACAGGCAGGCGTCCCGACCGCATTCCGCAAGTGTGTTGCTAGTGGTGCATTGAAAAGACAAAAAGGAGTTGTAGATGCATGCGTTTGACGTTCGTTCGTGGTTTGTTCATGATCCGAAGTCCCGCAACATGCGGCGGGGGTGGGTTGCGCTAGGCCTGACGCTTGTGTTCGCGGTCGGTTGCGCGGGAACGACGATGTCAACCGGGCATGACGCGCCGGCAGATCGACTTGCGGCGGTCGAACGGCTCGAGGATACGGCCGCGTTGCGCGAGCTGGCGCTGAACGATCCGCACTGGGAAGTGCGGCGGGCGGCGCTGCTCAGGGTCGAGGATGCGGAAACGCTGGCAACGGCCGCCTTGAACGATCGCAACGGCGCCGTGCGCGGCACGGCGATTCGCAAGGTTGACGATCGGACCGTTCTGGCGGCGGTGGCCTTGAACGATCGCAACGCGGCGGTCCGGCGCGCCGCCGTCGCGCAGCTTGACGATCAGGCGGTTTTGTCCGGGATCGCCCGCAACGACAACGCGCCGCTCGTCCGTCAGGCCGCGGCCGAACGCCTTGTCGATGCCGAGGTGTTGTACGAAATCGCCCTGGAGGATTCGTATTGGAACGTCCGGCAGGCGGCGTTGGCCAACTTGCATGACACGGTCCGTTTGAATCAACTTGCGATACGCACCTGTCACGAGGATGTGGTGCGCACGGTGGCGACCAAGTTGGACGACCCTGCCCTCCTGAACCGGGTTGCGCGGGACAATCCGTCGGCGGAATTACGGAGACTGGCGATCGAGGGGCTGACCGACCAGGAGGTGCTGGGCGTCGTCGCGGCTGAAGATGCGGACGCTGCCGTTCGCGAGGCCGCGCTGGCAAAGCTGACCGATCCGGCGGTACTGGGCAAACGCGCGCTCGAGGATCCTGACCCCGGGGTCCGGCGGCATGTCGCAAGCCGGTTGCGGGATGACGCCTTGCTGGCGCGGATTGCCCGCCGTGACGCCGATGCCGCGGTGCGTCTCGCGGCGCTTGAGCAGCTCACCGACGAAGCGCTATTTGTTGAAATCGCTTCGGCGGACGCCGATGCCGGAATCCGGCGCGCCGCCGTGGAAAGACTGACGGACGCAAACCGGCTTGCCGACATTGCCCTGCGAGACGCGGATGCGTCCGTGCGGCTGGCCGCTGTGGCGAGGCTTGACGATCGTGACACGTTGATCGAGGTGGCGCGACCTGCTGGCGTAAGCGTGGTCGAGTCGTCGGACGCTGTTCGGTCGAGGGCGGATGTCGTCGGCGGCGGCGCGCGGTAGCTTGCCCCTGCTCGAAGTGCTCGATGGCCGGTCGACGTCCGGCGTCCTGGG
>SKON01000122.1 GCA_007120035.1 Myxococcales bacterium | reverse complement strand
TGCACCGGGCGTCGGGGGCGATCCGGGCCCGCCAGAGGAGCTCGGAGACGGCGATGTTGCCGATACCGGCGACGACGGACTGGTCCAGGAGGGCCGATTTCAGCGACCGGCCAGGAGAGCAGCGGTCGCGCAGATCACTTCCAGAGACACTGAGGGCGTCGGGGCCGAGGTTCACCAAAAACGGGAGGTCTTCGGGGTGATCGATGAGGTGGAGCTCGCCCAGGCGGCGCTGGTCCTTGAAGCCGAGCCACATCTCGTCGGTGACCTTCCAGGCCAGGCGGACCGACTTGTGGAAGGGCTCGTCGAGGGGGACGATCTTGCCGGTCATGCGGAAGTGGACGAAGAGGTGGTGGTCGTCGAAGACGCAGAGGAGGGACTTTCCGTGGCGTTCGGCGGCCCGAAGGGGGGTGTGCAGGGCCTCGCGGAGGTGCGCCTCGGTCCCCGATTTCAGGGCTGTGGGGTCGGGGATCTCGACGGCCGTGGCGGCTCGTCGGACCCACCACCGCTCGAGGTTGCGGCGGACGATCTCGACCTCGGCGAGCTCGGGCATGGGCTAGAGGCTCCGGGAGCGGAGCCATCGGGCCAGGGGCTGGTAGACGTGCTCGTGGGCGCCGTCGGCCAGGAAGAGATCGGCGTGGGCGTGGGGGATGTCGTCGGTGCCGACCTCGATGACCTCGGTGTCGGCGGAGCCGATGGAGTCCAGGATGGAGAGGGCCGCCTCGGGGGTGACGATGCCGTCCTGGCCGGCGACGATGCAGAGCAGGGGCGCCGTGATGGAGTAGAGGGAGTGGCAGACGTTGAGGCCCTGGACGACGAGCTCCTTGTTCTTGATCCACCGGGCGATCTCGAAATTGAGGCGGCGGCTGGGGTCGTCGATGGTCTTGACCAGCTCGTCGGCGTGGCTCAAATCGACGATGTCCGGGTTCAGGTAGAACGAGACCAGCCAGGGGAACCGCTGGGCCCAGGGCACGGCCTGGCGCATCAAGTGACGAGTGCCGCGAACGGGGACCATGCCGATCAGCGAGGGCCGTCGGGAGAGCAGGTAGACCAGCGGGTGGACCCGGTTCCACCGCAGGGGGCCCCCGAAGTTCACCAGGAGCTCTACGCCGTGATCGTCGTGGAAGTGGGCCAGGTAGGTGTAGGCGATGGTGGCGCCCAGGCTGCAGCCCACGAGGGCCACGCCGTCGCGCTCGGAGTGGTTGTGGCGGCCCACGAACCGCAAGACCTCGGGGACGTCCACGAGGGCCAGGTCGGCGAAGCCGTAGCTCCGCCGTCCTCGCCGGCGCTTGGAGTCGCCCTGGCCCCGGAGGTTCCCGGCCCAGACTTCGAACCCCTGGGCGGCGAGGTGGCCGATCAGGGACTCCCCGGCGGGGTGATAGTCCAGGATAAAGCTGTTCATGCAATACCCGGGGATCATTACCACCGGGGGCAGCCGAGGATCTCGCCGGGTGGGATCGAAGTAGTGACGTACGTCGAGATCCCACCCGGCCCCGTTAGGTACTGCGAAACGGGAGTGGAGCATCATGGCGTCAGCTGATCTCTTGGCGGAGTTTGTCGAGCACCGAGGAGTCCTCCAGGGTGGTGGTGTCACCGCTCTTGCGGCCGGCGGCGATGTCGGCCAGCAGGCGCCGCATGATCTTGCCGCTGCGGGTCTTGGGCAAGGCGTCGGTGAACTTGATCTCCGACGGCTTGGCGAGGGCGCCGATCTCCTGGGCGACGTGGTCTCGTAGCTCGCTGACGAGATCGTCGGAAGGCTCGCCGTCCTCGAGGGTCACGAAGGCCACGATGGCCTGGCCCTTGAGGTCGTCGGGGCGAGGAACGACGGCGGCCTCGGTGACCTTGGGGTGGCTGACGAGGGCGCTCTCGATCTCCATGGTGCCCAGGCGGTGTCCGCTGACGTTGATCACGTCGTCGATGCGGCCCATGATCCAGAAGTAGCCGTCCTCGTCCCTTCGGGCGCCGTCGCCGGCGAAGTAGATGCCCTCGAAGCGTCCGAAGTAGGCGTTCTTGAACCGCTCCTCGTTGCCGTAGACCGTGCGGAGCATGCTCGGCCAGGGGCGCTTGACGACCAGGAAGCCCCCTTCGTTGGGGCCCACGTCGTTGCCCTCGCCATCGACGACGGCGGCGGCGATCCCGGGGAGCGGCTTGGTGGCGCTGCCGGGCTTGGTCTTGGTGGCCCCGGGCAGCGGCGAGATCAGGACGCCGCCGGTCTCGGTCTGCCACCAGGTATCGACGATGGGGCACCGCTCCTTACCAACGGTGCGGTGGTACCACATCCAGGCTTCGGGGTTGATGGGCTCGCCGACGGTGCCCAGAAGCCGGAGGCTCGAGAGGTCGTGGCGGTTGACCCACTGGTCGCCCCACTTGATGAAGGCGCGGATGGCCGTGGGGGCGGTGTAGAAGATGTTGACCTTGTGGCGCTCCACGATGTCCCAGAACCGGTCGGGCTGGGGGTAGTTGGGGGCGCCCTCGTACATCAGGCTCGTGGCGCCGTTCTGGAGGATCCCGTAGACGATGTAGCTGTGGCCCGTGATCCAGCCGATGTCGGCGGTACACCAGTAGGTGTCTTCCTCGCGGAGGTCGAAGATCCACTTGGAGGTGAGCTTGGTCCACAGGGCGTATCCGGCGGTGGTGTGGACCACGCCCTTGGGGGTGCCCGTGGTGCCCGAGGTGTAGAGGATGAAGAGGGGGTGCTCGGAGTCGAAGGCCTGGGCGGTGTGGTTGGTGGACTCGCCGGCGGTGACGTCGTGCCACCAGCGGTCGCGGCCGTCGAACCAGTCCACCTCCTCGAAGGTGCGCTGGTAGACGATCACGTGCTCCACGGAGGCGCAGCCGTTCTGCATGGCCTCGTCGACCTTCTCCTTGAGGGGAAGGACGTCGCCGCGGCGATAGCCGCCGTCGGCGGTGAGGATCACCTTGGCTTCGGCGTCCTCGACGCGGTCGCGGATGGCGGCGGCGCTGAAGCCCCCGAAGATAACAGAGTGGATGGCGCCGATCCGGGCGCAGGCCAGCAGGGCGATGGCGAGCTCGGGCACCATGGGCATGTAGATGGCGACCCGATCACCGGCGGTGACGCCCATGCGTTCCAAGCCGTTGGCGAACCGGCAGACCTCGGCGTGGAGCTGCTGGAAGGTCAGGGTCCGCTGATCCCCGGGCTCTCCCTCCCAGATCAGGGCGGCCTTGTTCTTCCGGGGCCCGTCGAGGTGGCGGTCCAGGCATTGGACGCTCATGTTGAGCTTCCCGCCCTCGAACCACTTCGCGAAGGGCGGGTTCCAGTTCAAGGTGGTGTCGAAGTCCTGGGCCCACTGGAGCTCCTCCCGTGCCAGGCGAGCCCAGAACCCCTCGGGATCCTCGGCGGCCTCTTTGCGGAGGGCGTCGAGGGCGTCCGGGGTGACCCGTGCTTTCGACACGAACCCGTCGACGGGGGAGAACTGGCGATCTTCCTTCAGGACACTTTCGATGTCGGACACGAGGACCTCCTGCAGCAAAGAAATGGGGTAGCTCCAAATTTTGGATGGGGTATGCATACCGCGGTGTGGTCGGATTGGCCAGAGGAGCGTTGGTGGGTGCCCGTTCGCGGGGAGATCACCGAGGGTCGGGGCGGCGCGAGCCACCCCCGGCGCTGCGCGCCGCCCCTTGAGCGAAGCGAAATGGGAGATGTTGTAGTTCCCGGCGAATCTGCTAGCCTGCCGGCGACCACCACCTCTGCGAGGAGATCGAAGATGAGCGTCACCGTTGTTGTGGGCACCCAG